>NZ_JBTLRM010000027.1:0-48754 GCF_054482755.1 Roseivivax sp. CAU 1761 | reverse complement strand
CCCGAGGCGGGTCCGGCCCCCGGCAGCGCGGCGGGCCGCAGCGCGGCCAGCGCGGCGCGCCAATGCGGCTCGCGCCGGGCCAGACCGTCCGGGACCGGCGGCGGCGGCACGGCCAGTGCGCCCGGCGCCAGGTCGGTGGCGGCGACCGGCTGCCCGTCCATGTCGCGCAGGCCCGAAACCCAGAGCGTGCCCGCCCCGCAGGCGAGGATCGCACCCCCCGCCTCCTGCGCCAGCACCGTGCCCGGCGCCGCCGGCGCGGCCGCCTCGGGGCCGGGGCGGGCCTCGCCCACCGCCAGCAGGCGGCCCGCCACGCAGAGCTTCGGCAGGCAGAGCGGATTGCGGTAGGGGCCGTGATCGAGCCCCCGCACCAGCCGGTCGAGCACCGCGGCCTCGCGCCGGAAATCCAGCCAGCCCAGGCCCTCGGGGCGGTCGGCGCGGTAATGGAAGCTGCGCGCCGCCAGCGCCTGCTTGCGCCGCTCCAGCCGGTCCGCGGCGATCCGGTCGAGCAGCTCGCCGAAGCCGTCGAGCCCGGCCTCGAAGCATTTCAGGTTCAGCGACACCGCGGTGTCGCGCGGGGCGATGGCGACCTCGCGGGTGACCAGCAGATCGCCCTCGTCGATGCCGCCCTCGATCAGGTGCCAGGCGATGCCGTGCCGGGGCTCGCCGGCGATCAGCGCCCAGGCCGGGGCGTTGAGCCCGGCATGGCGGGGCAGCGGGCCGTCGTGGAAATTGATCGCGCCGCGCCGCGGCCGCGCCAGCACCGCGCCGGGGATCAGCTCCAGATTGGCCACCGAGAACAGCCAGTCCACCGGCCCCGCGGGGAGCCGGTCGGCCAGGTCGCTGCCGGGCGGCCGCTCGGCGAGCCCGGCGCCGCCGGCCCAGTCCGCCACCGCCGCCGCCCGCGTCACCACGGCCAGGATCCGGAAGCCGCGCGCCAAAAGCCGGGCGCCGCATTCCTGCGTCAGGGTGTCGTTGCCGATCAGCAGAACGCCTGGCGCCGTCATCGCTCGCCCTCCGGGGTCAGGGGTGCGGGGCCCGGCGCGAAGCGCGGCTCGCGCGCCGGCGCCGGGCGGCGCAGGGCCGAGCGCAGGCCGTGCCGGGCCAGGCTGCGCAGGAAATGCGGCGGGTCCGCGGGCCGCCGCCGCTTGACCCGCTCCTTGCCCCAGCAGAACGCCGCCCCGGCCAGGTGCAGAAGCGTCGCCGCGGCGGCATAGCCGCGGCCGTGATGCTTGGCGAAGTAGCGCCAGCGGCTGTCGAACCAGTAATCCGGCACCCGCGGCCAGTCGCGCATGCCGGTGGAGACCGACCCGAGATGGCGCACCCGGCTCTCGGCCACGCAATGCACCTCGAACCCGGCCCGGCTGGCCCGGCGGCAGAGATCGGTCTCCTCGAAATAGAGGAAGAAGGCCTCGTCGAAGAGCCCGATCGCGCGCAGCGCCTCGGCCCGGATCATCAGCGAGGCGCCGGCCATCCAGTCGACCCGGCCGGACCGCGCAGCGTCGCGGATCGCCACCTGATGGCGGCGCAGCCGGCGGCTCAGCGGGCCGAAGCGCATCGCGCCCTCGATCTCGGACCAGAGCGTGGGGAAGCGGAACCCGGCCAGCGGCGGCGCACCGTCGGGGGTGACGAGGCAGCTTCCGGCCAGCCCGGCCTCGGGATGCGCGTCGAGCCAGTCGATCAGCCGGTGCAGCGCGTCAGGCTCGGGGAAGGCGTCGGAATTCATGATGTAGACGAGGTCGGGGTCGACGCCGTCGCGGCGCCCGGCGGCGATGCCGGCATTGTTGCCGGCCCCGAAGCCCCCGTTGCGCCCGGCCTGCACCACCCGCACCGGCGGGCCGCCGGCACCGGCACCGACGCCGGCGCCCGCGCCCCGGGCCAGCGCCGCGCGCATCCGCTCCTCCGACCCGTCGCCGGAATCGTTGTCGACGACGACGATCTCGGCGTCGAGCCCGGCGCAGGCCCGGGCCAGCGCCGCCACGGCGTCGAGGGTCATCTCCGGGGTGCGCCAGTTCAGCACCACGCAGAGCAGCCGCTGCGCCGCCCTCCCGGGTTTTCGGTCGGTCATGTCGGATCCCCGATCCATCGCCTATTCCGCCGCCGTGCGGTCGCGGAAGGACAGCACGGTGCCGCATTCCGTGGCGCGCGCCTCGGCGCTCTCGATCTCGCGCCGGAGCTTCTGCGCCAGCACCCGCACATTGGGCTCAAGCACCATCGAATCGTGATCGCCCGGCACCTCGTGCACCGCGATGTCGGCGACCGCGCGGCCCCAGCCGTTATCGCCCAGGAGATAGGCGCGCTGGATGTCGACCCGGCGGCCGCCCGACACCGTCCAGTGGCCGCGCTGCGGCGGCCGGAAAAGCGCCAGAGGCCCGGACCAGGGCCGCACCTCGTAGCGCGCCACGGCAGCCAGGAAGGCGGCCTCGATCTCGGCATTGTGGAAGACCGCGGGCGCTTCGGTGGTCTCCGGCGCGCGCCGCCGCGCGATCTCCCAGGCGACCCGGTTGCGGGCCCAGAGCAGCGGATAGAGCGGCCCCTTGCGTCGCAGCTCCTGAAGCTGGATCAGCAGCCGGTCGCGGCGCCGCAGCTTGTCGCGCCGGGGCAGCGGCGTGTCGAGCATCACCAGAAGCGCCACCCGGTCGCCCATCTCCTCGAGCTGGCGGACGATCTCGTAGGCGGTGATGCCGCCGCCCGAGAAGCCGCCGACCAGATAGGGCCCCTCGGGCTGGACCTGCTTCATCTCGGCGATGCAGTCGCGCGCCGCCTCGGGAATACTGTCATGCGGGCGCTCGTCGCCGAACAGGCCGCGGGCCTGGAGGCCGTAGAACGGCCGCCCGGCGCCCAGCAGATGCGCCAGGTGGCGCAGGTTGAGCACGTTGCCGAACATGCCGGCGACGAGGAAGAAGGGCCGGCACGTGCCGCCCTCGCCCTCGTACATCGCCACGAGGTGGGTGAAGCGGCTTTCCGGACGGGTCCGGGCCGGGCGTGTCCGGGCCGGGGCGGCGGGGCCGGCCTCGGGGTCGGCTCCGGTGCGCTCCGCGATCAGCGCCGCGCAGGCGCGGATCGTCGGCGCCTCGAACAGCACCGAGATCGGGAAATCGACCTGGAAGCTGCGCTTGATCATGGCGAAGAGCCGCACCGCGATCAGCGAATGCCCGCCCAGATCGAAGAAGCTGTCCTCGACCCCGACTCGGGAGACGCCCAGCAGCTCCTGCCAGAACCCGGCCAGGACACGTTCGATCTGGCTTTCCGGTGCGACGTAATCGCCCTGCAGGTCGGGCCGCTCGAAGCGCGCCGCGGCCGCCGCGCGGCGCGCCGGGCGGGCGGCCTGGGCGCAGAGCGCGTCGAGGTCGAGCGAGGAGACCACGACCTGCGGCAGGCCGAGCGCCAGCGCCCGGGCGAAGGCCTCACCGCCCTCGGCCGGGCGGATGCCCTGCGCGAGGTTGTGCGCCAGCCGGTCCTCGCCCGGCGACAGCGGCGCCGCGGCGGCGGGGGCGTCGGTCTCGATCTCGGCCGGGGTCAGCCGCGGCAACCGGGTCAGGGCCGCGGCCTCGGCGAGGCGCTGCATGCGGAAGCCCTCGATCTCCACCAGCACCGAGCCGTCCGGCGCCGCCAGTGTGACGTCGAAGACCGCGTCCCCGGCCGCAGACCCCGCGCCCAAGCGGACATGGCTGGCGATGCGGGCCGGCAGGGCTGTGTGCAGCCGGAGCCGGGCATAGCCCACCGGCACCCAGAGATCGCCCGGGTCGTGGGACGGCAGCAGCGCCATCGCCCAGCCGGTGGCGATGTCGAGCAGCGCGGGATGCAGCAGGTGGCCGGCATCGCCCGCCGCGGCCTCGGGCAGGGACAGGTCCGCCAGCCCCTCCCCGCGGCCCAGCGCCATCGTGTCGAGCACCTGCCACCGCGGGCCGAACTCGAGCTGCGCGGCTTGCGCCGCCGCGAGCTTGCCGCCCGCCGCTGCCTCGAGCGGTGCCGGAAGGCGGCCGCGCAGCGCCTTCAGGTCGAGCCGCGGCGGCGCCGGGAGCGGACGCAGCGCCAGCATCGCCTCGGCGCAGAGCACCCGGCCCGCGCGGCCGCCCGCGTCGGCATCGGCGAGCATCTCGAAGCGGTAGCCCACCGGGTCGCGGGTCAGGCGCAGGGTGATCTCGCGCGCGCCGCCCTCGGGCACCGCGACCGGGCGCAGGAAGGTCAGGTCGCGGATCTCGACGCTGCCGGTCTCGCCCTGCGCCGCCAGCGCATGGGCCGCGAAGCTCAGGCTGGCACTGCCCGGCAGCACGGCGCCGCCGGCGCGGAGGCGGTGCTCGTCGACCAGCCAGTCGGTGCTGGCGAGGCGGGTCGTGAAGACCCGGCGGCCGGCGGCATCGAAGCTGGCGCGGTCGAGCAGCGGCAGGTCCGGGCGGGTCACCGGCGCCTCGGCGTGGTGGCCGGCGCGCCGCGCCACCGCCTCGGCCGCCATCCCGACCTCGGCCCAGATGCCCCAGTCGATCGCCACCACCCGGGTGCGGCCGCCGGCCCGGGCGCGGGCATGGGCGTTGAGCACCTCGTTGGCGGCGACGTAATCGACCTGCCCCGCCGGCGCCGTCACCGTGGAGCTCGACGAGCAGAGCGCCAGCCAGTCGAGCCGGCCGTCCGGGAACACCCGGTCGAGCGCCTGGAGGCCGAGGATCTTCGGCGTGAAGACATCCTCGATCGCGGCCGGGCCGCGGGCCAGGATCGGGCCGTCATCGATCACCCCGGCGGCGTGGATCACGCCGGTCACCGGGCCGAAGGCGGCCTCGGCCGCGGCCACCGCCGCGCGCAGCTCGTCCTCGTTGCAGACATCGCCCGCCAGCGGCAGCACATCGGCCCCGGCGGCCTCCAGCGCCAGCACCGCGCGGAGGCGCCGCGCGACGCGGTCCTGCGGCGCGTGGCGCAGCAGGTAGCCGTCCCATTCGGCGCGCGGCGGCAGCGCGCCGCGGCCCATCAGCGCGATCTTCGCCCCCGCCGCGGCGAGGTCGCGGGCAAGGCTCAGCCCGATGCCGCCGAAGCCGCCGGTGATCAGCACCACGCCGCCCTCGGGCAAAGCCGCCGGCGGCAGCCTGCGGCGCGCCATGTCCTGTTCGTAGCGTCGCCCGCGGAAGGCGGCGATCCGGTTGCCGGGCTCGGCCAGCAGCTCCTCGAGCAGCGCCGCCTCCAGCGCCGCCCGCGCCTCGGCCCGCGCGCGCCGGGCGGCGCGCTGCCAGGGCGGCGGCGGCGCGCCTTCGGGCAAGGCCACGTCGAGGCTCGCCACGGTGACGCCCTCGAGCTCGCGCGGGATCACCCGGGCGGGGCCGGCCAGGGTGGCCTTCTCGGGCCAGGGCAGCGCCTCGTCGCGGACCCGCGCGGCGCCGTTGCTGACCACGGTCAGGTGCAGCGGCCGCGGCAGGCCCGCCTCCTCGATGGCCTGGGCGAGGAACAGCAGCGCGTAGAAGCCCTGTTCCTGGACGCGGTGATAGAAGCTCGACCCGGGCCGGTGGCCCGCGTCGCCGGTGACCAGCCAGAAATGTCCGATCCGGTCGGGCGCCAGCCCGCGCGCCACGAGGTCCCGCAGCAGCAGGTCGTAGCCTTCGCGGCCGCGCTCCGGCGCCAGCCGGTAGGCATCGTCGGAGACCCGCGCGAAGAGATCGCCGGGCCGCACCTCGATCACCCGGTGCCCGGCGGCGCGCAGGCGGCGCGCGGCGGCATCGGCCAGGCCCTCGGCATCGCTGAAGAACAGCCAGGTCAGCGGCGCGGCCTCGGCCAGCCCGTCCTCGAGCGCGAGCGCGACCGGCGCGGCGCGCGGCCGCCAGACCGGAACCCAGCCCCATTCGGCGATGTCGTCGCTGCGGGTCAGGAACTCCTCCGCCTCGGGCGCCGCGGCGGCCTGCGGCTCGAGGAAGTAGCGGGCGCGCTGGAAGGCGTAGCCGGGCAGCACCACGCGCTGCCGCCGCCCCTCGCCCCAGACCTGGTCCCAGTCCACCGCCGCGCCCAGCGCCCAGAGCCGACCCAGGCATTCGAGGAAGTGCCGGTCGTCCGGGACGGCGTCGTCGGGATGGCGCAGGCTGGCCAGCACCCGGTTGCCGGCGATGCCGCCATGCTGGCGCGCCAGCGCCGACAGGGCATGCCCGGGCCCGACCTCGAGATAGACCCGGTTCTCCGCCGCCAGGGTCCCGAGGCAGTCGGAGAAGCGCACGGTATGGCGCAGATGCTCGACCCAGTAATCCGGCGAGGTCGCCTGTTCCGCCGTCATCCAGGTGCCGGTGCGGTTCGAGGTCAGCGGCAGCCGCGGCGGCTGCAGGTCGATGGTGGCGAGATGGGCGCGAAACTCGTCGAGGATCGGCTCCAGCATGCGGCTGTGCGCGGCGACGTCGATCGCCACGGGTCGGCATTCCACGCCGCGCGCCCGCAGCCGCGCCGCCAGCCGCTCCAGCGCCGCCTCGGGCCCCGACACCACCGAGAGATCCGGCGCGTTCTCGGCCGCGAGGTCGAGATCGGGGCCGAGCAGCGGCGCAAGATCGCCCGCCGCCAGCGCCACCGACAGCATGCCGCCCGGCGCCACCCGGTCGAAGAGCCGGCCGCGCAGATGCACCAGCCCGATGCACTCCTCGAACCCCATCACGCCGGCGACGCAGGCGGCGGTGTTCTCGCCCATCGAATGCCCGGCCAGCGCCGCGGGCTGCACCCCCCAGCTCTGCCAGAGCTCGGACAGCGCGTATTCGACGATCAGGATCAGCGGCAGCTGCACCGAGGGCCGGCGCAGGCGGGCCGCCTCGGCGCTGCCCTCGGCGGCGAAGAGCACGGCGCGCGGATCCTCCCCGGTCAGGGTCTCGAGATGCGCCAGCCCGCGCTCCAGAACCTCGGCGAAGACCGGCTCGGTCTCGGCCAGGTCGCGCGCCATGCCGGGATATTGCGCCCCGCCGCCGGGAAACAGGAAGGCGATGTCCGGCGCGTCGAGTGCCTGGTGGTCGTGCACCCGCCGGGCATCCGGCGCCTCGAGCAGCGCCGCGGCCTCTTCATGGCTGGCCGCGACCAGCACGCGGCGCCGGGCGAAGGCGCGCCGGCCCTCCTTCAGGGTCCAGGCGACATCGGCCAGCGGCTGCTCGGGATGGGCGCGCAGATGCGCAGCCAGGCGGGCCGCATTGGCGTCGAGCGCGGCGCGGCTGTGGCCGGACAGCGCGAGGATCTGGAACGGGAAGGCCGGCGCCTCCGGGGCGGGGCGCGGCGGCGCCTCCTCGAGGACGACATGGGCGTTGGTGCCGCCGACGCCCAGCGCGTTGACCCCGGCGCGGCGCGGCGCCGGCCCTTCCGGCCAGTCGCTGAGCCGGTCGTTGACCCGGAACGGCGTGGCGGCGAAGTCGATCGCGGGGTTCGGCGCCTCGTAGCCCAGCGAGGCCGGGATGCGGCGGTGGTGCAGCGCCAGCGCCGCCTTGATCAGCCCCGCCACGCCGGCCGCGGTGTCGAGATGGCCGATATTGCTCTTCACCGAGCCGATGCGGCAGGACGCGCCGGACGCCTGCGGGCCGAAGGCCCGGGCCAGCGCCGCCACCTCGATCGGGTCGCCGAGCCGGGTGCCGGTGCCGTGGCATTCGACATAGCCGATGGTGTCGGGCGCCACCCCGGCCACGGCATGGGCCTCGGCCACCGCGGCGGCCTGGCCCTCGACCGAGGGCGCGAGGTAGCCGGCCTTGGCGGCGCCGTCATTGTTGACCGCGCTGCCGCGGATCAGCGCCCAGACATGATCGCCCGCGGCCCGCGCGTCGGCGGCGCGGCGCAGCACCACGCAGCCCGCGCCCGAGCCGAAGACGGTGCCGCCGGCGCGGTGGTCGAAGGCCCGGCAGGCGCCGTCGGGCGACAGGATCTCGTTCTCGCGCCAGAGATAGCCGCGGGTCTGCGGCAGCTCTATGGTGACGCCGCCGGCCAGCGCCAGGTCGCATTCGCCGTTGAGCAGCGACTGGATGGCGTAATGCACCGCCACCAGCGAGGTCGAGCAGGCGGTCTGCAGGTTCAGGGACGGGCCGCGCAGGTCGAAGACATGGCTCGCCCGGGTGGCCATGAAGTCCTTGTCGTTGCCGGTATGGCGCAACAGGAAGGTGCCGGTCTGGGCCACCAGGTCGGGATGGCTGAGCACGTTGTCGTGGTAATAGCGGCTCTCGCCGCAGCCGGCGAAGACGCCGATCGCCCCGGCGAAACGGTCGGGCGGGTGGCCGGCATTCTCCAGCGCCTCCCAGACCACCTCGAGGAACTTGCGGTGCTGCGGGTCCATCACCGCGGCATCCTTGGGCGACAGGCCGAAGAACTCCGCATCGAACATGTCGAAGCCGTCGAGCGGCGCGCCGAAGGGCACGTAGTCGCGGTGCCGCAGCAGGCCCGGCGCCTCGCCCGCGGCCTCCAGCTCCTCGGGGCCGAAGCGGCGGATCGCGGACACGCCGTCGCGCAGGTTGCGCCAGAATCCGGCCAGCGTCGCGGCGCCGGGGACCTGCGCCGCCATGCCGACGATGGCGATGTCGGTCTCGCCCGGCTCCACGTTATCGCGCCCCTCTGTCATGCTGCTCCACCAGCTCCTCCGAGCACGTGTGTAATCGGTCTTTGCGCGGCAAGTGGGGCAATTCTGCGAAAACTTCGGCGAATGCAAAAGGGGCCGCGCGGCTCAGCCGGCAAATCCCGCCAGCACCGCCAGTACCGGCCCGTGCCACCAGAGCGCAGCCGCGACGATCAGCGTCCCGGCGGCGAAGGCGCCAAGGTCGTGCATCGGGTCCCAGGCCCCGAGCCGGCGGGCCAGCCGCGCCACCAGCGGATAGGCGGCGAGATAGGCCGCGCCCTGCCCCAGAATGGCGCCGGCGAGCCCGGCGGCCTCGAGCCCGGCCAGAAGCCCCGCCACAATGAATGCCGCGCGGCCCAGCGACAGCAGGAAGAAGCGCCGCGAATCCCCCGCCGCCAGCGCCGCCTGGTCGTAGGTCAGCCCCACCACCTGCGGGATCTGCACCAGCGCCAGCAGCAGCACCACGGCGCCCGCCATGTGGTAGCGCGGGTCGTAGAGCAGCGCGACCGCCCAGGGCCCGGCCAGCGCCGCCAGCGCCAGGAGGCCGAGCAGCAGCGCGGTCACCGCCACCCGCATCCGGCGCAGCCGCAGGAAGTTCGCGCGCCCGGCCCGGGGCGGCGTCTCGCGGTAGATCGGGATCAGCACCTTGCGGGTCACCATGCCGCCCAGCAGCAGCGGGAAGGCGGCGAGGAAGTAGCCGATATTGTAGATCCCGAAGATGTCGAGCGGCAGCCAGCGCCCGATCAGCAGCTTGTCGGCCTGCAGGAACACGAAGCCGCAGACGGTGGACAGGAAGATCCACTTGCCGAAGCCGATCAGCTCGGCCGCCGCCGGGCCCTCCCAGCGGAAGCGGTTCGCGGGTCCCGGCAGGAAGCGCGAGAACAGGATCAGCGTCGCCACTTGGCCGAGAATGCCGCTGATCACCAGCGCCCAGACCGAGCGCAGCGCGAAGGCCAGGCCGATCGCCGCGGCGAGGCCGACAAGCTGCGCCAGCAGTTCCAGCGCCGTGACCCGGCCGAGCAGCAGGTGGCGGTTGGCGCTGTCCATGCGGGTCGGGTTGAAGCCCGCGATCAGCAGGGTCAGCGCCGCCACCGGCAGGATCTGCGCCAGCAGCGGCTCGCCGTAGATCTGCGCCACCGGCCAGGCCAGCAGGCAGGCCGCCAGCCAGAGCAGGGCGCCGCGGATCACCTGGATGGTCCAGGCGGTGTCGAGGAAGGCCGGCTCGTCGCCGCGCTTCGATTGCAGGATCGCCGGGGACACGCCGACATCCGAGAACATCGCCAGGCCCTGCAGGAAGACCGCGACCAGCGCCATCAGGCCGAAGGCCTCGGGAAACAGCAGCCGGGTCAGGACGAGGTTCGACAGCAGCCGCAGGAGCTGGCTGAAGGCGAAGCCGCCGGTGGTCAGCATCGAGGAGCGCAGCACCCGCGCGCCCAGCGACGTGCCGCGCAGGCGGTCGAGGATCGGCGCCGCGGCCAGCGTCCTCATCGTTCGCGGCTCCAGCCGTGGTCGCGCCGCCCGGTCAGGCGCACCGCCAGCGCCACCGCGGCATAGACCGCGAAGCCCGCCGGGTCGGCCAGCGCCAGCCGCGCCTTGCGGGCGGCGGGGAAGCCGGCCTTGGCCTCGTTCGCCATCAGTTCGGGGAAGCGCGCGGCGATCTCGGCCACGCCGCGATCCTGGCGCCGCCGCACCCGCACCAGCCGGCCGAAGCCGCGCGCCACCGGCCAGCGATAGGGCGCCGGCACGGCGATCCGCTCATGCGGCGCGAAATGCAGCCGCACGAAGGTGTCGTCCGAGACGATGTCGGGAAAGCCCGCCCAGCGCGCCCGCCCGGCGGCGTTGACCGCGAAGAGCCCGCAGCCCGGCACGGCGTCGCGCATGAACGGCACCCGGGCCCAGAACCGGGCATAGGCGCGGCTCGCCGCATCGTCGGGCGCGGCGATCTCCAGCCGGCCGCTGGCATAGAGCGGCGCCGCCCGGTCGAGCGCCGCGAAGAGCTGAGCCAGAAGCGCCGGGCTGACCGTCACGTCGGCGTCGAGATAGGCGCGGATGCCGGCCCGGGCCCGGGCATCGCCGGCCTGCAGCGCCGCCAGCTTGTTGCCCTCGCGGCGCTCCAGCACGGCGAGATGCCAGCCGCGGGCGGCGAAGTCCGGCGCCGCGCGCCGCGCCCGGGCCGCGGTGTCGTCGCGGCAGCCATTGGCCACCACGATCACCTCGGCGCCGCCCGGCACCGGCTCCGAGGCCAGCAGCGCGGCGAGGCAGGCGTCGATCTGCCCGGCCTCGTTGGCGGCGGGCAGGATGACCGAGAGGCCGGGGCTCTCGGGCTGGGAACCGGTCCGATGCAATTCGGTCTCACCTGCGGAAATTCGGGCGCGCATGGCGGCCGGTGATGCCGGGTCAGTGTGGCAAAAGCATGAAAGATGCGAAAGCCTCTGCGCAACCAGAGACCGACGCCGGCCCGCACCGGCGCGACAACAGGCGGTGAGCGTGACCCGGCCCTTGCGGATCGGATATCTTGTGCCCCGGTTCCCGGGCTACACCCATTTCAGCATCTGGTGCGAGCTGCGCGCGCTGGAGGCGATGGGCCATTCCGTGCTGCCGATCTCGCCGCGCCGGCCGGGCTTTCCCGGCCCCGAGCAGGACTGGCGCGACCGCGCCGCCGCGCGCACGCTCTACCTCGACGGCTTCGGTCCGCTGGCCAGCCTCCGGGCGCTGCCGCGGCGCCCGCTGCGCGGCGCCGGCCCGGAGCTTCTGGCGGCGCGGCCCGGCCTGCTGCGCCAGGTGCTGCTCGCGCTCGGACCGGCGGAGCGGCTGCTGCGGCTCTGCCGCTCCCGCCAGCTCGACCATCTGCACGTCCATTCCGCCGCCCGCCCGGCGCTGATCGCGGCGCTCTGCCACCGCATGGGCGGGCCCAGCTATTCGCTGACCCTGCACCGGCCGCTCGGCGATACCGGTCCCGGGACGCGGCTGAAATGGCAGCAGGCGGCCTTCGCCCGGGTGGCGACGCCGGGGCTTGCCGACGAGGTCGCCGAGCGGCTGGGCGGGCACGCCGCGGGCGGGCGGCTGATGATCTCCCCGATGGGGGTCGATCCCGAGCTCTTCGCCCGCCCCGAGCCCTACCAGCCGGCGCGCCACGGCCGCCCGATGCGGCTCTTCTCCTGCGGCCGGCTGGGGCCGGACAAGGGCCAGCAGGACCTGCTCTCGGCGATGCGGCAGCTGCTCGACATGGGGGTCGATGTGCGGCTCGAGATCGCCGGCGAGGACGAGGCCGGCGGCACCGGGTTCCGCGCCGTGCTGCAGGCCAGCCTGAAACAGCTGCACCTGCGCGACCACGTCAAGCTGCGCCCGGCGCTGAGCACCGAGGCGGTGCGCGCCCGGCTGCACGCCTCCGACGCCTTCGTGCTGCCGGGGCGCGAGGATCCGGGCGGTCCGGCCTCGGCCGAGGCGATGGCGGCGGGGCTGCCGGTGGTGGCCACCGAGGCCGGCATCGTGCCCGGCCTGCTGCGCGACGGCCATACCGGGATCGTGGTGCCGGCGGGCAATCCCGGCGCGCTGGCCCGGGCGCTGCGCGACCTCGCCCACAACCCCGATTACGCCGCCCGGCTCTCCGCCGCCGCCCGCGTCCATGTCGCCGAGAGCTTTCGCAGCGAACAGAGCGCGGCGCGGCTGGCCGAGGAGATCGCCGCCACGCTCGACACCGCGCCCCGGGGCTGATCCGCCGGCCGGGGCCGGGGCCCGACGGCGCGGCGGTGGCGCGCCCGCAATGCGGATCGGTTCGCGGGCACCTCCCCACGCTGACACCATGCTGCGGCGGAAAGCGCCGCCCTCAAGGGTGCCGACCGCGCCGGCTGCGCCTCAGTTCGCGGCCTCGTCGGCGGCGAAGACCACCTCCTCGACCGAGACCAGGATCACCGTCTCGCGGCCGCGCCGCAGCGTCAGGCGGTCGGGGGCGCGGCGTTCCTCGTACTCGGCGCGGCGCCCGGGCAGCACCGCGCGGTCACGCCCGGCGCCGCCATGCAGGTGGTCGGAGCCGCCATTGCCGATCAGCACGTCGGCGCCCGGGCCGCCGATCAGCACGTCTTCCTCCGCGGTGCCGGACAGCTCCGCCCCGCCGGTCCCGGCGCGCCGCAGCACGCCGTTGGCGAAGGCGGCGGGATCGCGGCTCTCCCAGTCCACCGGCGCGGTGGCGTTGTGCGCCATCAGCACGTCCCAACGCGGATTGGCATCGTCGAGATGCCGCAGCGCCCCCCAGGCGCCCCACTTGCTGGGCGCCGCCACATCGACGAAGGCGTTGAAGAGCCGTCCCCCGAGGCTCAGCCACTCCGCCATCAGGTCGCGGTAGAGCCCGGCCATTTCCGGGCTGTAGGCGAAGGCGGCGAGGAAATCGGTGATCCGCGCCTCCTCGAGCGCAGCGCCGCGGGCCACCGCGTGGCTGCCGCCCTCGTACATCACCGCGCTCAGCCCGGCCTCGCGCGCGGCGGCGACGTGGTAGGGCAGCAGCTCCTCGGTGAGGCGGCGCATCGACCCCGCCGCGATCGCCTCCGCCGCGGCGCCGAAGGCCGGGGCGAAGCGCCGGGCGCGGACATGTTCGCGCAGGGCCACGCGGCGCAGGCCCTGGGCCTCGCCCTCGGCGCGCGCCGCCTCCTCGGCGCGGTCGAGCCAGCCGGCCAGTCGGGCAGCATTGTCCTCGTCGGCGAGGTCATGGCCGAAATAGCCCGCCACGGCGTAGGCGTCGAAGCTCTCGCGCGGCATCCGGCCGAGGTCGAGATAGGCCAGCGGCGCGGTCAGCATCGCCTCCTCCAGCTCCGGCCAGCCGGTATGCACCGCGATCACCCGCACCAGCCGGCGCGGCGCCTCGGTGCCGAAGACCTCGGACCAGATGTCCATGATCTCGGCCGCGCGCAGGCCGTAGAACTGCGCGAAGCCGTCCCCGGCCGTGCCCCAGCGCGTCTCGGCCTGGGCCTGCGCCCAGGCGTGCTGCGGGAAGATGCCGTTCCAGACCTCGTTGGAATATTCCACATAGGCCTTGAGCCGCGGGTCGAGCCCGTCGCGCACCGCCTCGGCGAAGCGGCGCACGTAAGCGTCGTCGGCGCGGTGCGGCAGGGTGAACCAGGGATCGGCGCCGATGCGGTTGGCCAGCGCGATCATCACCGGCAGCGGCACGCCCCAGGCCGACCAGGTGTAGTCGCCGAGCCGCGGCCGGTCGGCCCAGCTCTCGACCGGGGAGCCGTTGGTCAGCATCCAGTCCATGAAGCGCACGACCCGCAGATCCTCGATCCGCGCCAGCCATTCGGGGTTGAACAGCGCCCCGGCCTCGTGCAGCGGCAGATGCGCCTCGCGGACGATCGAGATCGCCCGCACCGGATCCGCGGCGTCGGTCTCGTGCAGCACGATGCCCACCGGGCCGTCGCCGGGCTCGTAGAAGAAGCGGATCTCGCCCGGCTGGTAATGCACCCGGCGGGCCCGCCCGGACAGCTCGATGCGGCCCTGCCCCTGGTGGCGCAGGACGTAATGGCCGCGCAGGTGCTGCGCCGCCTCGGGCTGGTCGGTGAGCACGAAGGTCTCCAGCCGGTCGACGCCCTCGGGGATGCGCAGCGGCCAGCCCTCGGCGTCGAGATCGCCCGCGGCGCGCAGCTCCGCCGCGCTCACCCCGCCCCATTGTCCGGGCAGGTGGCCGATCCATTCCCGCGCCGTCTTCATGACGTCGAGGAACGGGTGCTGGGTCGACCAGTCGGCGATGCCGTTGAGCCCCATGGCGAGGGCCGGCGCGCCGTCCGGGCGGGCGCCGCGCGGCGGCAACTCGACTGTCTCCCGGGCCGGCAAGGGCGCCGTGTCGGCCCCGGCCTGCGCCCCGGTCTCCGCGTCCGGCGCGGTCCCGGCGGACCGGACCGTCGCCGCCGCGGCCTCGGGTGCCGCCGCGGCCAGCTCGGCCAGCCCCTCCTGCATCGTCAGACGCAGCGTCGGGTAGGCCCTGCGCAGCGCCTCGGGCAGGCTCTCGGGCGGCGCGTAACCCTCGGGCGGGGCGGCGTCGAAGAGCGCCGCATAGAGCGCCATGGCGGCGAGGAAGTAGGTCGCCTCGGTGCCGTGCGGCGCGTCGTCGAGGTAGAAATCCTCCGCGGCCAGCGCGTCGAGCGGCGCCGCGCCCATCGCCCGCGACAGCAGCGGCGCCACCGGCGCCAGCGCGATCCGGGCCTCCGGCCGGGCCGCGCGGAGCGCCGCGACGTAGTCCCGGAACCAGGCGTGATAGGCGCCCTGGGCAAAGGCGTGGTAGCGCGCCAGCCCGCGCTCCGCGGGCGGGAAGCGGCGCAGGAAGGGCGCCATGTCGGGCCAGCCCTCGTAGATCAGGATGCGTGCCCCGGGGGCGGCCTCGAGGCTCCGGTCGATCACCGCCAGCGTGGCCTCGAGCGGGCTCGTGGCATCGCCACGATAGGCGGCGTCGGCGGGCTGGTCCTGGATGAAGTTGGCGGGCGCGATGATCACCGTGTCGGGGGCCCCGGCGCCCTCGGGGCGGAACTCGGCGATGCCCGGCCCCGACCATTGCGGCGCCGGCGGCTTGGCGGCGAAGTCGCGCAGGAAGCCCCATTGCCCGGCCAACGCCAGGCTCCGGCCGCCGGCCTCGGCCATCTCGGCCAGCCAGTAGGGCACGTTGGTCGCCGCCGCCTCGGGGTGGTGGACCAGGGAATTGCCGTAGACATAGACCCGTTCGGCCGTCGCCGGCGCCGCGAGGACGGGCAGGGCGGCGAGGGCCAGCGCGGCAAGGCGGCGGGCGAGGCGCATGGGCGGGGTCCTGTCATCAGCGATTCGGGTCGCGGGCGCGGCCCGCGCGGGATCACCCGCGACGGGATAGGCGGCGGATCGCTCCGGCTGCAACGGCTTTACCCCGGCGCCGCGCGCCGCGCCGCGGCGCCTCTGGCCCCGGTCGGGCCGGGTTGCTAGGAGTCGCCACACAGGCCGGGGGGAGAGACCAGATGGCAGATCATTGCGAAACCGTCGAGCGGCTGCGCGCGCTTCTGGGCGACCGGCTGTCCACCGGCGAGTCGATCCGCGCCGCGCATGGCCGGGACGAGGCCTATTCGCGCCCGGCCCTGCCCGACGCGGTGGCCTTTCCCGAGACCACCGAGGAGGTCAGCCGCATCGTCGCGCTCTGCGCCGAGGCCGGCTGCCCGGTGGTGCCCTTCGGCGTCGGCACCTCGCTCGAGGGCCACGTGATCCCGGTCGCGGGCGGCATCAGCATCGACACGTCCCGGATGAACAGGGTGCTGGAGATCCACGCGGAGGATCTCGACGCCGTGGTGCAGCCCGGGGTCACCCGCACCAGGCTCAACGAGGCGCTGCGCGCCACCGGGCTGATGTTCACCGTCGATCCCGGCGCCGACGCCACGCTGGGCGGCATGGCGGCGACCCGCGCCTCGGGCACCAACGCGGTGCGCTACGGCACCATGCGCGAGACCGTGCTGGCGCTCGAGGTGGTGCTGGCCGACGGCACGGTGATCGAGACCGGCACCCGGGCGCGCAAATCCTCCGCCGGCTACGACCTGACGCATCTCTTCGTGGGCTCGGAGGGCACGCTCGGCATCATCACCCGGCTCACCGTGCGGCTGCACGGCGTGCCGGAGCGGATCTCGGCCGCCACCGCGGCCTTCCCCTCGGTGGCGGCGGCGGTCGACACGGTGATCCTCGCCATCCAGTCCGGCCTGCCGCTGGCCCGGATCGAGCTGCTGGACGAGGTCCAGATGAAGGGCATGGCGCTCTACAACCCGGATATGGGCCTGCCCGAGGCGCCGCACCTGTTCCTCGAATTCCACGGCACCGAGGCCGGCGTCGCCGAGCAGGTCGAGAGCTTCCGCGCCATCGCCGAGGAGCACGGCGCCGAGAACTTCGCCTGGGCCAGCCGCACCGAGGAGCGCAACCGGCTCTGGAAGGCGCGCCACGACGCCTATTACGCCGGCAAGGCGCTGAAGCCCGGCGGCAACGCCGTGCTCACCGATGTCTGCGTGCCGATCTCCGCGCTCGCCGATTGCATCGCCCGCACCAAGGAGGAGATCGCCGCCTCGAACCTCGTGGCGCCGCTGGTCGGCCATGTCGGCGACGGCAATTTCCACCTGCTGATCCTGATCGACCCAGAGGCCCCCGGGGAACTGGCCCGCGCCCAGGAGCTCGCCCACAAGGTCAACCGGCTGGCGCTGAGCTTCGGCGGCACCGTCACCGGGGAGCACGGCATCGGTTCCGGCAAGATGAAGTACATGGCGGAGGAGCACGGCCCGGCCTGGGCGGTGATGGGCCGGATCAAGCGCGCCCTCGACCCCGCCAACATCCTCAACCCCGGCAAGATGGTGCGCCCGGACTGACCGCGGCGGGTGCCATCCGCCCGCGCCTCCGCCGCCGCGCCGGGCGGCCGCGGGGCGGGGCCGCCCCGTCCTCCGACCGCCGGCGCCGCGCCGTCCCTGCGGGCGCGCGGCGGCACGGCCCGGCGGCGCCGTCCGGGCGGATCGCCCCGGCCGGGCCGGCGCCCGGCGGGGCGGCGTCCGGGGTGTGACCGCTGGCCGCCCCCGGCTGGACAGCCGGGCGGGGCCCGGGCATAGCTGCAGCGCGCAGAAGCCGCCGGAGCCGCCATGTCCGCCTTCACCACCCCGGAATTGCTGTCGATCCTCGTCGGCGTGATCATCGCGGCCTGCTGTGCCGGGGTGCTGGCCGGGCTGCTCGGCGTCGGCGGCGGCATCGTCATCGTGCCGGTGCTGTTCTGGGTCCTCACCCTGACGCAGTTCCCCGAGGCGGTGGCCATGCACATGGCGGTGGCGACCTCGCTGGCGACCATCGTCTTCACCTCGATCTCGTCGGCGCGGGCGCATGACAGCCGCGGCGCGGTCGACCGGGCGCTGCTGAAACGCTGGGCGCCGGGGATGATCCTCGGGGCGCTGCTGGGCGGGCTGGTGGCGCGCTTCATCGACGCCGACGGGCTGAAGACGGTGTTCGGCCTGATCGCGCTGGTGGTGGCGGTGAACATGGCCAGCACCCGCACGCTGGTGCTGCGCGACCGGCTGCCCGAGCGGCGCGCGGTGAGCCACGCGATGTCCTCGGGCATCGGTTTGCTCTCGGCCTGGATGGGAATCGGCGGCGGCACCCTGTCGGTGCCGATCCTGTCGGCCTTCTCGGTGGAGATCCGCCGCGCCGTCGGCACCGCCGCGGCCTTCGGCTTCCTGATCGCGGTGCCGGCGACGCTGGGCTTCGCGATCTCCGGGCTCGGCGTGCCGGGGCGGCCGCCCTTCTCGCTGGGCTACGTCAACCTCGCCGCCGCGGCGCTGATCCTGCCCTTCACCACGCTCTTCGCGCCGCTCGGCGCCCGCATCGCCCACGGCGTCGACCGCAAGTGGATCAAGCGGGTCTTCGCCGTCTTCCTGGCCATCACCGCGCTGCGGATGCTGGCCTCCGTCCTCACCTGACCCTGTCCCGGAGCCGTTCCGAATGACCCGTTTCGCCCTGGCCCTGCTGGCCGTCCTGGCGCCGCTCGCCGCCCCTGCCCACGAGTACCGCGCCGGCGCGGTGACGATCGGCCATCCCTACATCCATGCCGCGCCCGCCGCCGCGCGCAGCGCCGCGGGCTACATGACGCTGGAAAACCAAGGCGATGCCCCGGCGGTGCTGGTGGCGGTCGAGGCCGAGCTGCCGCGCAGCATGATCCACGACAGCGTCGAGAGCGACGGCGTGGTCTCCATGCAGCATGTCGAGGATCTGACCGTCGCCCCGGGCGAGACCGTCACCTTCGCGCCGGGCGGGCTGCACGTCATGTTCATGGGGATCGAGGAGCCGCTGGCGATCGGCGACCGCCTGCCCGCGACGCTGGTCTTCGCCGACGGCGCCCGCGCCGAGGTCGAGTTCGTGGTCGAAGAGCGCCCCGAGGCCGAAGACGCCGCCCACGACGCGCATTCCGGCCACTGAGCGCCGCCCCGGGGACTGGCGGCCCCGCATCCGCTGGTCTATCGGGGGCGCGGGGCCGGCAGGACGGGAGCCGATCATGGACCATTTCCTCTATCGCGACGGCATCCTCCACGCCGAGGACGTGCCGCTGACCGAGATCGCCGCCGCCGTCGGCAGCCCGGTCTACGTCTATTCCACCGCCACGCTGGAGCGGCATTTCCGGCTCTTCGACGAGGCGCTGGACGGCCTGCCGCACCTGGTCTGCTTCGCCATGAAGGCGGCCTCGAACCAGGCCATCCTGAAGACCCTGGCGCGGCTCGGCGCCGGCATGGACGTGGTCTCGGGCGGCGAATATGCCCGCGCCATTGCTGCCGGCGTGCCGGGCGAGCGCATCGTGTTCTCCGGCGTCGGCAAGACCGAGGCGGAGATCCGCGCCGCCCTCGACGGCGGCGTGCGCCAATTCAACGTCGAGAGCGAGCCCGAGCTGCAGGCGATCAGCCGGGCCGCGGCCGAGCGCGGCATCGCGGCGCCGGTGGCGCTGCGGGTCAATCCCGACGTCGATGCCCGCACCCATGCCAAGATCGCCACCGGAAAGTCCGAGAACAAGTTCGGCATCCCGATCGCGCGCGCCCGCGAGGTCTATGCCGCGGCCGCCCGCCTGCCCGGCATCGAGGTGGTGGGCGTCGATGTCCATATCGGCTCCCAGCTGACCGAGCTGGAACCCTTCGAGGCGGCCTTCACCAAGGTCGCCGACCTGACCCGGGCGCTGCGCGCCGACGGCCACGACATCCGCCGGCTCGATCTCGGCGGCGGGCTGGGCATTCCCTACCAGAACACCAACGCGGCGCCGCCCCTGCCCTTCGATTACGGCGCCCTGATCCGCCGCACCGTCGGCGATCTCGGCTGCGAGATCGAGATCGAGCCGGGCCGCCTGATCGCCGGCAATGCCGGCATCCTGCTGGCCCGGGTGATCTACGTGAAGGAGGGCGAGGGCCGCCGCTTCCTGATCCTCGACGCGGCGATGAACGACCTGCTCCGGCCGGCCATGTACGATGCCTGGCACGACATCGTGCCGGTGCGCGAGGCGGCGCCCGGCGCGCCGCGGCACGATTACGACGTGGTCGGCCCGGTCTGCGAGACCGGCGACACCTTCGCCCGCGCCCGCGCCCTGCCGGAGCTCGCCGCCGGCGATCTGGTGGCGTTCCGCTCGGCCGGCGCCTACGGCGCGGTGATGGCCAGCGAGTACAACACCCGCCCGCTGGTGCCGGAAGTGCTGGTGAAGGGCGATCACCATGCCGTCATTCGCGCGCGGCCAAGCTTTGACGAGATCATTTCCCGCGATACCATCCCCGAATGGCTGTGAGGCGCGCGCCCTCCGGCCGGTGATCCCCGACCGGGAGAGGTGATGCGAGATCCCGACCACAGCCCCGCCGAGATCCTGAAGGCGGTGCGCCGCCCGCTCGCCCTGACCCGGGCCGGGATGGTGGCGGAGCGGCTGGTGCGCGGCTTCTGGCCGCTCTGGTCGCTGCTCTTCGCGGTGCTCGCCGCCCTGATGCTGGGCCTGCACGAGGCCCTCACCCCCGAGGCGGTCTGGACCGTCGCGGCGCTCGCCCTGGTGGCCGCCGGCTGGGCGCTGGTGCGCGGCATAAGGCGATTCGCCTGGCCGTCGCGCCAGGGCGCGCTGGAGCGGCTCGACGCGACGCTGCCCGGGCGGCCCATCGCCGCCACCCTCGACCGCCAGGCGATCGGCGACACCGACGGCGCCTCGGCGGCGTTGTGGCGCGTCCACCAGGCCCGGATGCGGGCGCGCCTGGCCGGTGCGCAGCGGGTGAAGCCCGATCTCCGCGTCGCGGCGGCCGACCCCTACGCGCTGCGCTACGTGGCGCTGCTGGCGCTGATCGTGGCGCTGCTCTTCGGCTCGGTGATGCGCGTGGGCTCGGTCACCGGCATGGCGCCGGGCGGCGGCCCGGCCTCCGGGCCGAGCTGGGAGGGCTGGGTCGAGCCGCCGGCCCATACGCGGCTGCCGACGCTCTATCTCAACGACATCGCCGAGGCCGAGCTGGCAGTGCCCGAGGGCGCCCGGGTAACCCTGCGGCTCTATGGCGAACCCGGCGCGCTGGAGATCCGCGAAACCGTCTCGGGCGCGCCGCTCCCGGCGCCCGAGGGACCCGAGACGGCGACCGCGCGCGACTTCATCGTGGCGCAGTCCGGCCGCATCGCGGTCGAGGGGCCCGGCGGCCAGGCCTGGGAGGTCGCGGTGCTGCCCGACGCCGCGCCCGAGGTCGCCCGCGCCGGCGAGATCGAGGCGACCTGGGACGGCGAGGCCTCGATCCCCTTCGCCGCCTCCGACGATCACGGCATAGCCGCCGGCCATGCCCGGATCGAGCTGGCGCTCGACCAGGTCGACCGGCGCTACGGCCTCGCCGCCGCGCCCGAACCGCGCGACGGCTTCGAGGTGGCGCTGCCGATGCCGGTGACCGGCGACCGGGCGGATTTCGAGGAGACGCTGATCGGCGACTTCTCCCAGCACCCCTGGGCCAACCTGCCGGTGCGCCTCACCTTCGAGGTGGTCGACGATGCCGGCCAGAGCGGGCAGAGCGCAGCCGAGGTCGTGACCCTGCCGGGCCGGCGCTTCTTCGATCCGATGGCGGCGGCGCTGGTGGAACAGCGCCGGGCGCTGCTCTGGTCGCGCGAGAACGGCCGCGACGTGGCGCGCATCCTGCGCGCCGTCAGCCACCTGCCCGATGACGTCTTCCGCGAGGCCAAGCATTACCTGCGGCTGCGCACCCTGCTGCGCCGGCTCGAGACGGCGGTGGCGGCCGGGCTCGACGCGGAGGCCCGGGACGCCGCCGCCGAGGCGCTCTGGGATCTCGCGGTGCTGATCGAGGACGGCGATCTCGAGGATGCGCGCGAACGCCTGGCGCGGGCCCAGGAGCGGCTGAACGAGGCGATGAAGAACGGCGCCTCGCAGCAGGAGATCGCCGAGCTGATGCAGGAGCTGCGCCGCGCCACCGACGATTACATGCGCCAGCTCGCCCGCGAGGCCCAGCGCGAGGCCGAACAGAACCCCGACAGCGCCGAGAACCAGAATCCCGGCGAGAACATGATGCAGATGTCGCAGACCGACCTGCAGGAGATGATGGACCGCATCCAGGAGCTGATGGAGCAGGGCCGCATGGCCGAGGCCCAGCAGGCGCTGGAGGAGCTGCAGCGCATGATGGAGAACATGCGCGTCACCCAGGGCCAGGGCCAGCCCTCGCCCGGCGAGCAGGCGATGGAGGGCCTGGCCGAGACCCTGCGCGACCAGCAGGAGCTGTCCGACGAGGCGTTCCGCGACCTGCAGGAGCAGTTCAATCCCGGCCAGGGCCAGCAGGGCGAGCAGGGCCAGCAGGGCCAGCAGGGTCAGCAAGGGCAGCAGGGCCAGGGCCAGGGGCAGGCCCAGGGTCAGGGCGGCGGCCAGTCCGGCAGCGGCGAGCCGCAGACGCTCGAGGAGGGTCTGGCCGACCGCCAGCGCGCGCTGCGCGACGAACTCAACCGCCAGCGCCAGAACCTGCCCGGCGCCGGAACCGAGCCGGGCGAGACCGCGCGGCGCTCGCTCGACCGCGCCGAGGGCGCCATGGAGGGCGCCGAGGAGGCGCTGCGCGAGGACGATTTCGCCCGCGCCATCGACCGCCAGTCCGAGGCCATGGAGGCGCTGCGCGAAGGCCTGCGCAATCTCGGCGAGGCGATGGCCCAGGAACAGGGCCAGCAGCCCGGCCAGCCTGGCCTGGAGGGCCAGGCCGAGGGCCAGCAGCCGGGCCAGCAGCGCGACCCGCTGGGCCGCGAATCCGGCGCCAACGGCCAGATCGGCAGCAACGAGGAGCTGCTGCAGGGCGAGGATGTCTACCGCCGCGCCCGCGAGCTCCTCGACGAGATCCGGCGGCGCTCCGGCGAGGGCGCCCGCCCGACCGAGGAACTCGACTATCTCGAACGCCTGCTGGAGCGGTTCTGACCCTCGGGCATCGCTTGCAAATCCTCCGGGGCCATGTCTCCATGAACCGCACAAAGGGCGGACCGGGCGCAGTTCCGGCCGCCGGGCGGAGCGGTCCGCGGCGCGGAGGAGCGCCCGGTCCGGGCCGCCGGTCAGGGGAGGACACAGAATGACCACGACACGAAGAACCATTCTCGGCGGCGCCGCGGCGCTGGCGCTCGGGCTCGGCGCCGGCAGCGCCGCGCTGGCGCAGGAGGTGACGCTGCGCATGCACCAGTTCCTGCCGCTGCAGGCCAACGTGCCGCAGCACGTCCTCGAGGTCTGGAAGAAGAATGTCGAGGAGCAGTCGGAGGGCCGCATCGCCATCGAGCATTACCCCTCGATGCAGCTCGGCGGCACCCCGCCGCAGCTCATCGACCAGGTGATCGACGGCGTGGCCGACATCGTCTGGACGGTGGCGGGCTACACGCCGGGCCGCTTCCCGCGCGCCGAGGTCTTCGAGCTGCCCTTCACCGTCAGCGATGCCGAACCGGCGAGCCGCGCCTACTGGACGCTGGCCGAAGAGACGATGATGGACGAGGATTTCAAGGATTTCAAAGTCCTCGGCGTCTGGGTCCACGGCCCCGGCGTGATCCACGCCAACCGGCCGATCGAGCAGGTCTCCGACCTCAATGGTCTGAAGCTGCGCGCCCCGACCCGCACCACCAACACGATGTTCGAGCGGCTCGGCGCGACCCCGGTCGGCATGCCGGTCCCGGCGATCCCGGAATCCCTGTCCAAGGGCGTGGTCGACGGCGCGGTGATCCCGTGGGAGGTCGTGGGCGCGCTGAAGGTGCAGGAGCTGGTCGACAACCACACCGAGTTCGGCCCCGAGATGCTCTACACCACGTCGTTCATCTTCGCGATGAACAAGGACAAGTACGAGTCCCTGCCCGACGACCTGAAGAAGGTGATCGACGACAATTCCGGTCTCGAATTCTCCGCCTTCGCCGGCAAGACCCAGCAGGCCTCGGACGCGCCCGAGCGCGAGAAGGCGGTCGCTGCGGGCAACAACATCATCACCCTGACCGACGAACAGATCGCGCCGTGGAAGGAGGCCGCCGCCCCGACCATCGACGCCTGGATCGAGGAGATGGAGGGCCGCGGCATCGAGGGCCAGGCGCTCTACGACCGCGCCGTCGAGCTCATGGACAGCGCGACGCAGTGATCCTGGCCCGGGACGCCGCGCAGGCCGCGGCGTCCCGGCGCACCGGAAAGGGGGCGGGATGCTGGCAGTGATCGACCGTCTGGCCCGGGGCATGGCCGTCCTCGGCGGCGCGGTTCTCACCGCTCTGGTGGTGCTGACCTGCGCCAGCGTGCTGGGCCGGGCGCTCAACACGATCGGCCATTCCGGCTTCCTGACCGACCTCGCCTCGGGCCTCGCGGACGGGCTGATCGCGCTCGGCGTGGGGCCGATCAACGGCGATTTCGAGCTTGTCGAGGCCGGCGTGGCCTTCGCCATCTTCGCCTTCCTGCCGATCTGCCAGCTCTACGGCGCGCATGCCACGGTGGACGTCTTCACCTCGTTCCTGTCGCGCCAGGCCAACCGCGTCATCCTGGCCTTCTGGGAGGTGGTGCTGACGGCGCTGATCGTGCTCATCACCTGGCGGCTGACCATCGGCATGTTCGACAAGATGCGCTACGGCGAGACCACTTTCATCCTGCAATTCCCGATCTGGTGGGCCTATGCGGCGAGCCTCGTGGCGGCGGCGGTGGCGGTGCTGGTGGCGCTCTATGCGAGCTGGGCGCGAATCTACGAGGCGGCGACCGGCATCCAGATCCTGCCGCATTCCACGGAGGCGGACCATTGAGCAATCTCGAGCTCGGCTACCTCTCCTTCCCGGTCCTGCTGCTGATGATCTTCCTGCGCGCCCCGATCGGCGCGGCGATGCTGATCTGCGGCATCGGCGGGCTGTGGCTGGCCATGGGCCAGCCCAACATGTTCCTGTCGAAGCTCAAATCCGAGACCTATTCGACCTTCTCGAGCTACTCGCTGACGATCATCCCGATGTTCCTCCTGATGGGCCAGTTCGCGACCCTGTCGGGGATGTCGCAATCGCTCTTCAAGGCCGCGGAAAGCTGGCTCGGCCACCGCCGCGGCGGCGTCGCCATGGCCGCGGTCGGGGCCTGCGCGGGCTTCGGCGCGATCTGCGGCTCGTCGCTCGCCACCGCCGCCACGATGAGCCGCGTGGCGCTGCCGGAACTTCGCCGCTACGGCTATTCGGGGGGCTTCTCGACCGCCACCCTCGCCGCCGGCGGCACGCTCGGCATCCTGATCCCGCCCTCGGTGATCCTGGTGATCTACGCCATCCTGACCGAGCAGAACATCGCCAAGCTGTTCCTCGCCGCCTTCGTGCCCGGCATCCTCGCCGCGCTCGGCTACATCCTGGCGATCTCGATCTATGTCCGCGTCCACCCGACGGCGGCCGGCACCCGCGAGGCGGTGCCGATGGCCGAGCGCTGGCGCGCGCTGGCCGATGTCTGGCCGGTGCTGACGGTGTTCCTTCTGGTGGTCGGCGGCATCTATCTGGGATGGTTCACCCCGACCGAGGGGGCCGCGGTCGGCGCCGCCGGCACCGGCCTCGCGGCGCTGGCCTCGGGCAACCTGACCTGGGCGGTGTTCCGCCAGAGCATCATCGCCACCGCCACGGCGACCGCGATGATCTTCTTCATCGTGCTCGGGGCGGGGTTCTACAATTCCTTCCTGGCGCTCAGCCAGGTGCCGCAGGAATTGTCCAACTGGGTCGTCGGGCAGGGCTACTCGCCCTGGACCGTGCTGGTGATGATCCTCGGCTTCTACCTGCTCTTCGGCTGCCTGATGGACAGCCTGTCGATGATCCTGCTGACCATCCCGATCTTCTTCCCGGTGATCTCGGTGCTGGATTTCGGCATGTCGCTCGAACACATGGCGATCTGGTTCGGCATCCTCGTGCTGATCGTCGTCGAGGTCGGGCTGATCACCCCGCCGGTGGGCATGAACCTGTTCATCATCAACGCCATGGACCGGGCCACGCCGATGGGCGAGACCTACCGCGCGGTGATGTGGTTCGTCACCACCGACATCGTCCGGGTGGCGATCCTGGTGCTGTTTCCCTCGATCACCCTGTTTCTGATCGCCTGACGGGCACGGTCCGGCATTTTTCCGCTGCGGGGCTTGCAAAAGAAGGTATGCTGCATAACGTCATTTGAATATGACGACGCGGAAGCGCAAAGGCAGTAATATATGAAGATCGACGGAACGCCCGCGCTGGTCGCGGGCGGCGGAAGCGGTCTCGGCGCAGCCACCGCCCGGCACCTCGCCGGACGCGGTGCGCGTGTGGCCGTCCTGGACCGGGACGCGGACGCCGCCAGGGCGGTGGCCGCTTCCTGCGGCGGTCTCGCCGTCACGGCCGACGTCACCGAGGCGGCCGCGGTCGAGGCGGCCTTTGCCGCGGCCGCTGAGGCGCTTGGCGGCGCGCCGCGCATCGTCGTCACCTGCGCCGGCATTGCCCCGGCGGCCCGGGTCGTCGGACGCGAGGGCAAGCTCGCCCTCGACGTGTTCGAGCGCGTCGTGCGGGTGAACCTGATCGGCACCTATACCGTGATGAGCCACGCCGCCCGCGGCATGGCGGCGTGCGACCCGCTAGAGGGCGGCGAGCGCGGCGTCATCGTCAACACCGCCTCGGTGGCCTGGCAGGACGGCCAGGTCGGTCAGACCGCCTATGCCGCCTCGAAGGGCGGCATCGCCGCCCTCACCCTGCCGGCGGCGCGCGACCTGGCGAAATCCGGCATCCGCGTCATGGCCATCGCGCCGGGGCTCTTCCACACCCCGATGATGGAGGCGCTGCCGCCCGAGACCACCGAGGCGATCACCGCCAACATCCCGTTTCCCGACCGTCTCGGCGCGCCCGAGGAATACGCTGCCCTGGCGGCGCATATCGTCGAAAATTCCTATCTCAACGGCACCACGCTGCGCCTCGACGGCGCCGTGCGGCTGCCGCCCCGCTGACACGCCACGCCCCCGCCCGCGTGCGGACGGGGGTTCAACCGATCTTTGCCGAACGGGTACGCCATGGGACAACTGGACAAGAAACCGTCGCCGGCCGAGGCCGAGCCGGTCGAGACCGTGGAGGCGTCCGACCGGGTGCTGCACCGCTTCATGGCCTACCACCTGCGCCGGGTCACCAACCTGGTGCAGGCCGATCTCGCCCGCACCCTGCGCGATTACGACCTGCGCATGGTGACCATGTCGACGCTGGCGGTGATCGTCGAGCATCCCGGCCTGCGGCAATCGCAGCTCGCCGACATCCTGGCCATCGAACGGCCGAACCTGGTGGCGGTGCTGGACGAGCTGGAAAGCCGCAAGCTGGTGGTGCGCTCGCGCGTGCCCACCGACCGCCGCGCCCATGCGCTGACCGCCACCCCGGCGGGCGCGCGGCTGGCGCGCGAGGCCATCGCCGCCACCGAGGCGCAGGAACAGCGGCTGTTCGCGGCGCTCGACGAGCAGACCCGCGCCACGGTGATCGCGGCGATGACCCAGGTCCGCCAGCAGGGCGCCGGCTGACCGACGCGCGCCGCCGCCGCGGCGGCGTCAGAGCCCCTGCGCGGTGCTCGAGACCTGCCGGGTGAAGCCCAGCGCCGAGCCGAACAGCGACAGGATCGATTCCGCCCGCGTCACCGGCGATTCGGTGGCCAGAACGGTGTCGTCGGGATGGATGTTGAACTGCCGCGCGGCAAACAGCCCGTCGGCCGAGGTCAGGTCGAAGGCAAAGACCACGTCCTGCCGGTTCGGACCGCTGAAATCGGCGCGCAGGGCGGTCGGCTGGTACTGCCGCAGCACCAGCACGCCCTGCGGGTCGGCGCGGGTCTCCTGCAGGCCGCCGATCAGCGCCAGCGCCTCCAGCGCGGTGACCCGCGGCTTCGGGAAGGTCACGAGGTCCTCGCGCCCCGAGGCGCCGATGGCGGTGAAGGTGCGGTCGTCCTCTTCGACCACCACGATGTCGCGCGGCCGGAGCGGGGTGTTGCCGGCGCCGGAGCGGAACAGGTCGGCGGCGAAGATCTCGTAGGTCGCGCCGCCGCGCAGCAGCTTCACCACCGGGTTCTCGTAGGCGGTCAGCACGCCGCCACCGGCCGAGAGCAGGCTCATGATCGGGTAGTCGCGGCTGGGCATCGGGTAGGTGCCGGGCCGCGCCACCCCGCCGGCCAGGTCGACGGAATTGTTCTGTCCCGGCACCACCGAGAGCAGCACCTGGGCCGAGGGGGCGATCGGTTCCAGCCGCCGCTGGATCACCGAGCGCGCCGCCGCGGGCGTCATCCCGGCGACCCGCACGCGGTCGACATAGGGCACGAAGATCATGCCGCCGGCATCAACCTCGAGCCCCTTCATCGAGGACGACCGCTGCGCCTGGTCGGCGATCAGCGAGTTTTCCTGGCTGTCGTAGATGGTCAGGTCGATGACGTCGCCGGCGGCGATCACCTTGCTGTCGGGGACCGCGCCGGCGCCGATCCAGGAGAACGACCGGAAGCCGCCGGTGGCCGGCCAATGCGCGATCGCCTTCATGGTGTTGCGGGTCACCGGCACGACCTGGAAATCCGGCTCCTCGGCGCGCGCCGCGCCGACGATCTCGGATTCGAGCGCCGCGCCGCGCGGCACGGAGCAGGCGGCGAGCAACAGCGCGAGAGCGGCAAGGATCGCGGCGGAACGGTGTGGCACCTGCAAGTCCCCCTGGATTTGCATAGACGTCTTGCGGTTGTTGTAGACCGCCCTCCCGGTGATAAACAGGGCCGCGCCCGATTTCAGCAGCGAATGGATCCCAGATGCCGCAAACCGCCGGAACCGGCACGATCCTGCTGCTCGGTGCCGGCGGCCGGGTCGGCCGGCTGCTGCGCGCCGCCTGGCCGGGACCCGCGGCGCCGGTCTGGGTCTCGCGCACCGCGCCCGGGGCGCTGCGCTGGCAGCCCGGCGATCCGGTCTCGGCGCTGCCGCGGGTGCGGACCGTCGCCGCGCTCTGGGGCGCGGTGCCGGTGCCCGGCGCCGATCTCGCCGACAATGCGCGCCTGGCGCGGGCGGCGATGGCGCTCGGCGCCGAACTCGGGGCGCGGCTGGTGATCCACTGCTCGAGCGCCGCGGTGTACCGCCCCGGCCCCGCCGCGCTGCGGGAGACCGATGCCGCCGACCCGCCCTCGGCCTACGGCGCGGCGAAGCTCGACATGGAGCGGGCGATCGCGGAGGAGCGGGCGCGCCGCCCCGCCGGCCCGCGCGCGGTGGCGCTCAGGATCGGCAATGTCGCCGGGGCCGAGAGCCTGGCCGCGACGCTCTACGAAGGCGGCCCCGTCACCCTTGACCGCTTCGCCTCGGGCGCGGGGCCGGTGCGCAGCTACATCGCGCCGGCCGATCTCGCCCGCGTGCTGCTGGCGCTCGACGCCGCCGAGCCGGAGCGCGTCCCCGCCCTGCTCAACGTCGCCGCGCCGCGGCCCACCGCCATGGCCGCGCTCGCGGCGGCGGCGGGGCGCGAGATCCGCTGGCGCCCGGCGCCGCCCGGGGCCGCGGAGCGCGTCCAGCTCGACACCGCGCGGCTCGCCGCCCTCTGCCCCCTGCCCGCCGATGCGGCGGCGCCGGAGCATCTGCTGGCGGGCTGGTGCCCGGCCCCGGGCGGCACGCCGTGACCCCCGGCAAGCGGCTCTTCGACATCGCCGCGGCGCTGGGTCTGGGCGCGGTGCTGGCGCTGCCGATCCTCGCCATCGCGCTCTGGATCCGGTTGCGCGACGGCGCCCCGGTGCTCTACCGCGCCGAGCGCATGAAGACCCCGGATCAGGGCTTCCTGCTGTGGAAGTTCCGCACCATGACGCTGGCCGACCGCGATGCCGGGGTCTCGGGCGGCGACAAGGCGGCGCGGATCACCGCCACCGGCCGGGTGCTGCGGCGCTACCGGCTCGACGAGATGCCGCAGCTCGTCAACATCCTGCGCGGCGATATCAGCTTCGTCGGCCCGCGGCCGCCGCTGCGCCGCTACGTGGAGATGTTCCCCGACCTCTATGCAAGGGTGCTGCGGGCGCGGCCCGGGCTGACCGGGCTCGCCACGCTGGTCTATCACCGCGCCGAGGAACGCATGCTGGCGCGCTGCGCCACCGCCGAGGAAACCGAGGCGGTCTATGTCCGCCGCTGCGTGCCGCGCAAGGCCCGGCTCGACCTGATCTATGCCCGAAAGCGCACCCTCTGCTTCGATCTGCGGCTGATGCTGGCGACGGTGCTGCGGCGCATCCCGCCGCATTGAGCCGGGCGCGCGCTGCGGCGTCAGTCGGCGCCGTCGGTCTTGCGGCGATACACGCCCTCGGGCAATTCCAGCGCCGCGGCGAAATCGTGCATCTGGCTGATCGACAGGGTGATCTTCATCATCGAATCGATGCGCGCATCGTATTGCTCGATGGTGATGCATTCCTCGAAGCCGGTGATCACCACGTCTTCCTGGAGCGGTGCCTCGCCCTCGTCGACGAGGGTCACCACGGTGCAGTCAAATTCGTGCTCGATGCTGAACATGGCGCCGAGCCTAACCGCCGCCGCGGGGCTTGCCCAGCCCCCGCCGCGCCGGCCGCGCGAGGCCATGGGCAGGTCGGCGCCGGCGCCGCGAAAAGGGTTGGCGCGCCGGCGATTCCGCGCTTATCCCTGTCGGGCACCGCAACCACCGGGAGACATCATGCGCCGCCTCTTGCCGCTCCTCTTCGTCGCCCTCGCCGCCTGCGAGCCGGTGACGGTCCAGCGGGTCGATCCCGCCACGCCCGACGTGCCGACGACGCGGCCCGGCGGCCCCCTGATCACCGAAGGCGGGGAGCTCAAGACCCGCGCCGACCGGGCCGCGCGCACCTTTGTCCAGGTCGTGCGGACCGTCGAGCCGGTGGCCGAGCAGGAATGCCGGCGGGTGACCTCGAACGCCAATTGCAACTTCATCATCGTGGTGGACGACCGCCCCAACCAGCTGCCCAACGCCTACCAGACCGTGGACGCCGCCGGCCGCCCGGTCCTGGCCTTCAACCTGGCCCTGATCGCCTCGGTGGAGAATTCCGACGAACTGGCCTTCGTGATGGGCCACGAGGCGGCGCATCACATCCTCGGCCATCTCGACCGCACCCGACAGAACGCCGCTGCCGGCGCGGTGATCTTCTCGGGGCTGGCCGCGATGACAGGGGCCGGGGCCGACGCGGTCCGCTCGGCCGAGCGGTTCGGCGCCACGGTGGGCGCGCGCTCCTACTCCAAGAACTTCGAGCTCGAGGCCGACCAGCTGGGCACGGTGATCACCAAGCGGGCGGGCTACGACCCGGTGAACGGCGCGGAGTTCTTCACCCGCATTCCCGATCCCGGCAACCGCTTCCTCGGCACCCACCCGCCGAACGCCCAGCGCATGGACATCGTGCGCCGCACCGCCGCGCAAAGCTGACGCGGCTCGGGCCGGCGGCGCCTCAGCGGCGCCGGCCCGCCAGCAGGGCGACCACCGCGAAGGCGAGCACGCCCACCGCCGAGTAGAGCGGCAGCAGCCAGAGCCAGGACAGGTCGAGCCAGACCACCAGCGCCGGCGCCGCCACCAGCGCCACCGGCACCGCGAGAAAGGCCGCGCCGAAGCCGCCGCCGGGCCCGGCCTCGCCCTCTGCCGCGCGGTCGCGGCCGCGCCGGCGACGGGAGAGTTTTCCGGCGAGGACGGAGAGGCTGGTCATGGTCGCACGAAATCCCGCGTCTGAATGGACAAGACGCGGGATATCAGGGAAAGCGGTCGGATATGAAGGGGAGAATCCGGCACTGTCATCACAATTTTGACGACAGTCGGCCGGTCCCCCTGCGCGGCGATCAGTAGCCGGTGCGGTTCACCACCACGCCGGCGGTGCGGCAGATGATCTTCAGATCGGCCAGCAGGCCCACCGTGTCATGGTATTCCCGGTCGAGCCGCACCCGCTCGTCGTAGCTCACCTCGTTGCGGCCCGAGACCTGTCAGAGCCCGGTGATCCCGGGGCGCATCTCGAGATAGGCCCATTGGCTGGCGCCGTAGCGCTCGAGCTCCGGCGCGGTGACCGGGCGCGGGCCGGCAAAGCTCATGTCGCCCTTCAGGACGTTGAAGATCTGCGGCAGCTCGTCGAGCGAGGTGCGGCGCAGGAAGGCGCCGAGGCGGGTGATGCGGGGATCGTTGCGCAGCTTGCGGTCGCTGGCCCATTCGGCCCGGGCCTGCGGGCAGCGCTCCAGCAGCTCCTCGAGACGCGCCTGGGCGTCGGGCACCATGGTGCGGATCTGCCAGCAGCGGAACGTGGCGCCGTGGCGGCCGACGCGGCTGTGGCCGAAGAAGCCCGGACCGCCCTCGAGCCGCACCGCGGCCCAGAGCATGGCGATCACCGGCAGCAGGATCGGCAGCAGGAAGATGGCGAGAACGATGTCGAAGCTCCGCTTCACGAAGCTGCGGTAGACATCGCGAAGGATAAAGCTCTGGGCGGGAGCCTCCGCGCCAAGTTCCGGGCGACGATTCACAAATGTGTCGGTCATAATCACGTCCTATAGGCAAGCCGGCCAGCGTCGCGGAAATCGCGTCAAGCCATAAATTGAGCCGCTATCGAGCGGGCACCGACAAGGCCGGCCCCCGATCATTCCCCTGCGGTGCAATAAATTCCTGCACCCCCGAACCGCCGACGGATGCCCCGTGGCGTTCCCATTATTCAAATTTCTGCGCGGGTTCCGGGACCGACCTTCCACCGGCCCGATGCCCTGCCGCGTCGCCCGTGCTGCGACGCAACATTCGGTTTAAGGCAGAATCCCGGCATCGGTCAAAAGTAATTCACGCGCCGGCCCGGAATTCGCCACATTCCTGCCCGTTTTCTGGGCGTTGTCGCGGAACGGGCTGCGCATTCCGGGGCCATTCAAGATACGATTCAATCACAGATAGAATTGTTCGTGTATCAATCAGTTGCCGGCTGCGGCCGAGTCGCCTCCGGTGGCGGACGATTCGCCACCCGCCCGGGATGCGGTCCCGGTCAGGCGTCGCCGCGAAACGCGCAGCACAGAATCGCGATCAAAAGGCTGCTGGCGATCCCGGCTCCGGAATAGACCGGCAGGGCCCAGAAAATCGAAAGGTTCAAACCGATTACCGCCACCAGCGTCGCCAGCAGAGCGGGCGGAACCGACAATATGATCACCCCGATCGCCGAGAGGCGGCAGCGCGTCCGCGGCGGACCGCCGCCGTGCTGGCGACCGCCGGGATCGCCGCGTCGACCTGTGCCATGAATTCGCATGCCGTGCCTCCCGTCTGGAAGATTGCGCGATCAATTGCGGATTTGGCAACGATACCGTTTCGCGTGCGCGAATATTGTCCACTCTGGTGGTGCATTGATGCCAATACATGGGCAATCCCGGGTTTGCCCCCATGCGCCGCGGTGCGGCGACGGGGCGGCCACGCGGCGTTTGACAAAACCAACAACAACCGTCAGGAATTATTCCAGCCACCTTGCCAGACAGGGGAGCCGCCCGGTCCCGTTTCCCAGCGAGGAGATCCGCCATGCCCAAACCCGCCCTTCCCCGACCGTTCCCGCCGATGCGCGGCGGTTTCGTCACCGACCGCGAGGCCTATGCCGGCAGCGCGCTGTCCCTGCTCGCCGCCCTCTTCGCCGCCCGGCGGGCGGGATCGGAGCGGCCATGCTGACCCGCCGCATCGAGACCGCCTCGGCCCGGCAGGTCGACCGCCCCGAGCCCGCCGCCCCGGCCATCCCCTGCCATGACGCCGAGGCGCTGACCGGCGGCGGCAGCCTGGCCCGGATCGACCTGCACGGCCAGATCTACACCCTGCGCATCACCCGCGCCGGCAAGCTCATCCTGACCAAATGACGCGAACCGACCGCGCCGCCGGCGGCCGCTGACGCAAAACGTGATTGCGGCCGCCCGGTTCGGTTCTATTCCTTAGCAAAGTTCTTATGTATCACGGGCGGCGAAAGACCCGCGCCGCCGCGGGCCGAACAGGAGCCACTCGTGATGATGGTCTGCCACTGCATGTCGATCAGCGACCGCGACATCCGCCAGGCGGTGGACTGGATGCGGGCGGCCGATCCCGACACCATCATCACCCCCGGCAAGGTCTACCGCGCGCTCGGCAAGAAGGCCGATTGCGGCGGCTGCCTGCCCATCTTCATGGACACGCTGCAATCCTGCGATAGTTTTCAGGTGCCAGCCAACCTGCGCGGCCTGCGCCGCGCGGCTCAGCCAGAAACGATGCGCAAGGAATCCGGACATGAAGGGCGACGATAAGGTCATCGACTATCTCAACCAGGCTCTGCGCAGCGAGCTTACCGCGGTCAACCAGTATTGGCTGCATTACCGGCTGCAGGAGGACTGGGGGTTCGGCAAGATCGCGGCCAAGAGCCGCGAGGAGAGCATCGAGGAGATGCACCATGCCGACCGGCTGATCGAGCGAATCATCTTCCTCGAGGGACACCCGAACCTGCAGAAGCTCGATTCGCTCCGCATCGGCGAGACCCTGAAGGAAACGCTCGAGGCCGACCTCGCCGCCGAACACGATGCCCGCAATCTCTATGTCGAGGCCCGCGACCATTGCGAGCGCGTCAGCGACTACGTCTCGAAGAACCTGTTCGAGGAGCTGATCGCCGACGAGGAAGGCCATATCGACTATCTCGAGACCCAGCTCGACCTTTATGCCAAGCTCGGCGAGCAGGGTTACGGCCTGCTCAACGCGACGCCGTCCAACGACGCCGAGCAGGACGGCTGAGCACCGCCGCCGGCCACCCGGCCGAAACGGCCGCCGCGGCAGCGCGGCGGCCGTTTTCATGCCCGGGGCGCGCGCCGCTTCATGCCGGGGCGTGCGGGCTCCGAAAACGCAAACCCGCCCGCCGGAGATTTTTGTGAATACTTGGAACCCCGGGGCGACCTTCAAGGATTGAGAAGCACAAGCTCGGTTTCCAAGGGGCCGGATGCTTGCCGCCCCTGCCTCGGGATTTCGCCCATGACCAGACGATGCGGCCTCCTCGCCCGCCTGCGCCTCACCCCTGCCCCGCCGCCCAGCAGCTGGGCCGATGCCGGGGCGCCGGCCTATCTGAGCGCCGCGCAGCTGGCCGATGGCAGCCACCGGCTGATCGGCCTGAGCGCCGCCGGGGCAGAGCTGTTCCGCATCCGCATCCCCGACCGCGGCCATGCCGCCGCGGCCCATCCCGAGGCCCCCGAAGCGGTCGCCTTCGCGCGCCGTCCGGGCACCTTCGCGCTGGTCATCGACTGCGCCCGGCGCTGCGTGGCGCACCGGCTCTCGGCACCGGCGGGGCGGCATTTCAGCGGCCACGGCGTCTTCGCCGCGGCGGGTGACCTGCTCTGCACCGCCGAGAGCGACATCGCCACCGGCGAGGGCCGGATCGGGCTGTGGTCGCGCCCCGAGGGCTACCGCCGGGTCGGCGAGATCGCCACCGGGGGCATCGGGCCGCACGACATCCTGCGGCTCGGCGACGTGCTGGCGGTGGCCCATGAGGGCCGGCGCGATGACGGCCGCGGCGGCGGCGCGGCGGCCGGGGCCGGCCGCCCGGCGCTGACCTATCTGTCGCTGCTCGGCGAGATCCTCGAGGAAGCGGTGCTGCCGCCCGAGCTTGCCGCGAACGCCATCCGCCACCTGGCGCAGAGCGCCACCGGCGAGGTCGCCTTCGCGATGGAATGGCGCGGGCCGGACGCGGCGCTGGTGCCGCTTCTCGGGCTGCACCGCCACCGACGGGGCCGGCGGCGTGCTGTCGCTGGCCGCCGGCATGGCGCCGCTGGCCCGCCATGCCGGGCTGCGCTGGGACCACCACCTGGTGCCGATCGCCGCCTGACCGCGCGCCGGACGGCACGCTTCGGCGCGCGTCCTGCAAAACGGCTCTTGCGCGCGGCCCCGACTCGGCCCCTAGTTCGGCGTCGCACCGGCACCGGGCCGGCGCTACGGGGCGCTGAGCCATGACCCTCGAACATGTAGTGATGCTGGTTTTGCTGGCACTGATCTTCGCGCTGTTCTTCCGCGAGGTCTTCCCGCCCGAACTGACCGCGCTCGGCGCCTCGGCGGTGCTTTTGGCCACCGGCATCCTGACCTCCAAGGACTTCCTGTCGGTGTTCGCGAACCCGGCCCCGATCACCATCGCGATGATGTTCATCCTGTCGGCGGCGCTGGAGCGGACCGGGGTGCTGCAATCGATCGGACGGCGCCTGCAGAAGGCCGCCCGCGGCTCCTACCTGCGGGCCATCGGCATGATGATGGTGGTGACCATCGGCGCCTCCGCCCTGATGAACAACACCCCGGTGGTGATCCTGCTCACCCCGATCATGATCGGGGTCGCCGCCAGCGTCCGGGTCTCGGCCTCCAAACTGCTGATGCCGCTGTCCTTCGCGGCGATCTTCGGCGGCACGCTGACGCTGGTCGGCACCTCCACCAACATCCTGATGTCCGGGGTCGCCGAACAGGCCGGGCTGCGGCCGATCTCGATGTTCGAGATGACCCTGCCGGGGCTGGTCTTCGCCGCCGCCGGCGCGCTCTACATGATCTGGGCCGGGCACCGGCTGCTGCCCGACCGCACCACCCTCACCGCGGCGCTGGGACAGGCCTCGAAGCGCCACTTCACCGCCTCGCTGCGCATTCCCCCGGGCTCGGTCCATATCGGCCGCCGTCTTGCCGACCTGCCCTTCGACCCCGACGAGGCGCGGGTCATCGACGTCATCCGCCGCGGCGTGTCGCTGCGCACCGACCTGCGCGCCGTGCAGCTCGAGGCCGACGACCGCATCGTGCTGCGCGCCGGCACCGGCGAGATCCTCGGCCTCACCGAGGGCGGCCAGGTGGTGTTCCGCGCCGCCGGGCCCGACCTCGCCCCGGTCGAGGCCGAGAAGGTCCGCGTCATGGAGGCCTCGATCGGGCCGAACTCGCCGCTCCGCGGCCGCAAGGTCGGCAACCTGCGGCTGCGGCGCAAATACGGCGTCTACATCGCGGCGTTGCACCGGCAGGACCGCAACATGTCGGAGAACCTCGAGGATCTGCGCCTGCAATTCGCCGACACGCTGCTGCTGGAGGGCTCGGCCGAGGGCATGGCGCGGCTGCTCGAGGATGGCGGCGTGATCAACCTGTCCGATCCCGGCGAACGCCCGATGCGCCGGCCCAAGGCGCCGCTGGCCATCCTCACCATCCTCGCCGTGGTGACGCTCTCGGCGCTCGGCGTCATGGACATTGCCGGGCTCGCGGTGATCGGCGCGGTGATCGTCATGGCCGCGGGCTGCATCGACCCCGACGAGGCCTTCGCCGCCATCGACTGGCGCATCCTGTTCCTGATCTTCGGCATGCTGGGCTTCGGGCTCGGCATGGAGAAGACCGGCACCGCCGAGCTCATCGTCTCCTCCGCCGCGGCGGCGATCGGCGACGTCCCCCCGGTGGTCATGCTGGCCTTCGTCTACGTGCTCACCAGCACGCTGACCGAGCTGATCTCCAACAACGCCGTGGCGGTGCTGATCGGCCCCATCGCCATCGCCCTGGCTGAGACGCTGGGCTACGACCCGCGGCCCTTCGTGATGGCGGTGATGTTCGCGGCCTCGGCGAGCTTCGCCACACCGATCGGCTACCAGACCAACACCTTCGTCTATTCCGCCGGCGGCTACCGTTTCGCCGACTTTCTGCGCGTGGGCCTGCCGCTCAACGTCATCTTCGCGGTGCTGGCGGTGCTGATCCTGCCGATCTTCTTCCCCTTCCAGCCGTGAACGGCGGGATCCGGGCCGCGGCGGCGGCGGCGGCGGTTTTTTCGCGGCCAATCCGCCCGCGAGGGCCGCGCGCACTCTCGCCCCGCCGCTATGGCTCTGATTAATCTGGCCGCCATGCGACTCGGTCCCATCACCTTCGGCACCGCGCTGGCCATCATGCTGGGCTGGCTGTTCTGGATCGGCAAACCGATCCTGCTGCCGGTGATCGCCGCGGTGATCGCGCTCTACGTCCTGACCGCTGGGGCCTCGGCGCTGAAGCGGCTGCCGCTGCTCCGCCACGCCCCGCTCTGGGCGCTGCGGGTGCTGGTGCTCTTGGCCTTCACCGCCGGCATCGTGCTGCTCTTCTTCCTGATCGTGGTGAACTTCGCCCGCGTGGTCGATGCGATCCCGGGCTACGAGCAGAACCTCGACGCGCTGGTGGCCCGCGGCGCCACCTTCCTCGGCATCGAGGACGAGCCGAACTGGGAGATCGTCCGCGACAGCACGCTGGGGCGGATCGACACGGCGGGGCTGATCGCGCCCTTCGCCAACCAGATCCGCGGCATCGGCACCACGCTGTTCCTGATCGTGCTCTACGCCGCCTTCTTCTTCGCCGAACGGGTGCAGTTCGCCGACAAGGTGGCGATCGCGCTCGGCGGGCCCGGCAAGGGCGTGCGCGCGGTGCAGCTCATCGACCGCATCAACACGCGGATCAGCCAGTACCTGCTGGTGAAGACCTTCGTGAACGTCGTGCTGGGCGCCATCTCCTACGCCATCATGTGGGCCATCGGCATCGAGTTCGCGCTGTTCTGGGCGGTGCTCATCGCCTTCCTGAACTACGTGCCCTATTTCGGCTCGCTGGTGGGGGTGCTGTTCCCGGTGCTGCTGAGCCTCGTGCAATCGGGCTCCTACCAGTTCGCGGTGCTGTCGCTGGTCACCCTGACCATCGCGCAGGTCTATGTCGGCGCGGTGCTGGAGCCGCGGCTGATGGGCCGCACCTTCAACCTGTCGCCGGCGGTGGTGCTGCTGGCGCTGGCCTTCTGGGGCGGTCTCTGGGGCATTGCCGGGGCGATCCTCGCCGTGCCGCTGACCGCTAGCCTGGTGATCGTGCTGGCCGAGGTGCCGGCGACGCGGCCGATCGCGGTGATGCTGTCGGCCCGCGGGAGAGTCTGATGGAACTGTTTCTGGTCTGCCCCCCGGGGCTCGAATCCCTGCTGGCCGAGGAGGCCGTCGGCCTGGGCTTCGCCGATCCGGCGGTCGAACCGGGCGGCGTGACGGTCAGCGGCGGCTGGCCTGAGGTCTGGCGCGCCAACCTGAGGCTGCGCGGCGCCACCCGCGTGCTGGCCCGGATCGCGGGCTTTCCGGTGCACCACCTGGCGCAGCTCGACAAACGCTGCCGGCGCGTCGCCTGGTCCGAGATCCTGCGGCCCGACCGTCCGGTCCGGGTCGAGGCGACCTGCCGGCGCTCGAAGATCTACCACGACCGGGCGGCGACGGAGCGCCTGACCACCGCGCTCGAGGCGGCGGGCATCGCGGTCTCGGCGGAGGCGCCGCTGACCCTCAAGCTGCGCATCGACGACAACATCGCGGCGATCAGCCTCGACACCACCGGGGCGCCGCTGCACCAGCGCGGGATCAAGCAGGCGGTGGGCAAGGCGCCGCTGCGCGAGACCCTGGCCGCGCCCTTCCTGCGCGCCATGGGTTTCGACGGCAGCCAGAGCGTCGTCGACCCGATGTGCGGCTCCGGCACCTTCGTGATCGAGGCCGCCGAGATCGCCGCCGGGCTGGTCCCGGGCCGAGCGCGGCGCTTCGCCTTCGAGGATCTGGCGAGCCTCGACGCCGCGGCGGTGGCTTCGCTGCGCGGCCCCTGCCCCGACATCGCCGGGCCGCCGCGCTTCTTCGGCTCCGACCGCGACCAGGGCGCGGTGCAGAACGCCGCGGCCAATGCCGAGCGCGCCGGGCTGGCCGCGCTCACCGCCTTCCGCCGCCACGCGGTCAGCGACCTGGCGCGGCCCGACGGCCCGCCCGGACTGGTCATGGTCAACCCGCCCTACGGCGCGCGGATCGGCGACCGCAAGCTGCTGTTTGCGCTCTACGGCGCGCTCGGCGCGGTGCTGAAGGAGCGGTTCGGCGGCTGGCGGGTCGGGCTGGTGACCTCCGATCCCGGCCTCGCCAAGGCCACCGCCCTGCCCTGGGCCGAGCCCGGCCCGCAGGTCGCGCATGGCGGCCTCAAGGTCCGGCTCTACCGCAGCGCGGCGCTCTGATCGGCGCCGATGCCGCGCAGGAAGACCGCGAGGCCAAGCTCGAAGCGCGCCTCCACGGCGGCGAGATCGACGGGCCGCGCCGGATCCACCAGCCGGTCGAGCGGCGAGGGCCGCGCCATGTCGGCCAGAAGCGCCGCCGCGGCGCCGGTATCGGCGATCTCGACCTCGCCGCGGCGCACCGCGCGGTCGAGCTCGGCCTGGATCATGGCGCGGATCTGCGGCAGGCCGCGGCGGAAGATCCGCGCCGCCATGTCGGGACGCTCCGGCGCCTCGGCGATCACCGTGCGCAGGATGGCGAAGGGCAGCGCCAGGGACCGCGTGGCGATGTTGGGCGCCAGGAGCAGGCGCAGCCGCTCGGCCAGCGGCAGGTCCTCCTCGGCCGGGCCCAGCGGCCGGATCATCCGCCGCAGCCGCCGCGCCGTGTAGGCCTCGAGCAGGGCCGCGCGGTCGTCGAACACCGCGTAGAGCGTGCGCTTCGACATGCCGGCCTCGCGCGCCACCGCGGCCATCGACACCCCGGCCATGCCGGAGACGTCGAAGACGCGCTGCAGCGCGTCGAGGATCAGGTCGCGGCGATCCTCGGCATCGAGCGCCGGCGGGCGGCCGCGGCGCGGCGGCGCCTCGGTCTGCGATCCGGCGCCGTCATCCATTGCGGCGGCCGATGTGCGGAACCGCCCGCCCGGCGGCGCGATAGCGGGCATGGGCGATGGGGACTTTCGGAATTCTCGTCATAACTTACATCTACGTGAGCCGCCCGGCCCTGCAAGGGTATGTTTTGGTCGCACGTTCCGGGGCCGCGCCGCGCACCGGGGCGCTGCGCCCGTCAAACGGCACGACAAAGGAGCCCTCGACGTGCAGTTCGGACCCGTCCTGATCTTCCGCCGCCTGACCGAGACCGAGCTGCAGCTGGCGGCCCTGCTGGTGCGCGAGGGCCCGGAGCCGCCGCCGCCGGTGATCGTGGACGGCGCCGAACACGCGCCCAAGCGCCTGGCCGAGATCGCCGGCCACGGCATCTGGCGCATCGACTTCGCGCTGCCGCGCGGCGGCGCCGGGCACTATTCGCATGGCGGCGAGAGCCACACGGTGGCGACCGATTTCGACGGCGACCTCAACCTCGCCTTCGTGTCCTGCAACGGCGAGGAAGCGGGCGATCTCGAGCGCGACGAGGAGGAGCGCAACCGGATGTGGCGCCGGCTCGAGGCGGCGCAGGACCGCGCGCCCTTCCACCTGATGCTGCATGGCGGCGACCAGGTCTATGCCGACGAGGTCACCGACGATCACCCGCTGTCGCGCGACTGGCCCGAGGTGCCCGCGGCCGAGCCCGATGCCGCGGCGCTCGACGGGCTGCGGGCGCATCTGCGCGAACGCCTGCTGGAGCGCTATGCCGCGACCTATTCCGCGCCCGGCTTCGCCCGCGTGGCGGCGCGCGTGCCGTCGCTGATGATCTGGGATGACCACGACATCTGCGACGGCTGGGGCTCGCTCGGCGAGCGGGCCGAGGGCTCGGGCGTCGGCCGTACGCTCTTCGCCGCGGCGCGCGAGGCCTTCCTGCTCTACCAGCACGCCGCCACCGAGGACGAGCGCGACGACCTGTTCCTCGATCCCACCGGCACCTCGCTGGGCTGGCGCCGCGACCTGCCGGGCCTCAGCATCGTCGCCCCCGACCTGCGCTCCGAACGGCAGCGGCGGCGGGTCATCGGGCCGGCCGGCTGGGCCGGATTCGAGCGCGCCTGCGAGGATCTGCGCGAGCGCGTGCTGCTGATCTCCTCGGTGCCGCTGCTCGGGCCGCGGCTCTCGGTGCTGGAATGGCTGATGGGCCTGACCCGGCGCATGGAACGCTACGAGGACGACCTGCGCGACCAGTGGCAGAGCCGCGCCCACCGCGGCGAATGGGTCCAGATGCTGCAGAAGGTGCTGGGGCTGGAACGCGCCGGGCACCGCGTCACGGCGATCTCCGGCGAAATCCACCTCGCCACCCGGGCCGAGCTGACCACCGGGGCGGCGCCGGTGCACCAGCTGGTGGCCTCGGGCATCTCGCACCGCGCCCCGCCCGGCGCCTATGCAAGGGTGCTGGGCCTCCTGGCGCGGTTCGGCGAGGCGCCGATCCCGCAGCACCCGATCCGCATCCGCCCCCTGCCCGGGCAGCGCCGGCTCTACGCCGCGGAGCGCAACTGGCTGCAGGTGGAGCGCCGCGACGGCGTCTGGCAGGCGCGCTGGGAGCTCGAGGACAGCGGCACCACGCCCTGGCTGCCGCTCTGAGCGGCGGCGGCGGAGGCAAGCGGGCGCGGCGCCCGGTCAGACGACCGGACGGGAGCGGAACCAGAGATAGAGCGGCAGCCCGCAGCTCACCCCGATGAGAAAGGTCGCGGGCACCGCCAGCAGCGCCGCCCAGTTGCGCCGCATCGCCACCTCGGCGAGGATCCAGAGCGTCAGGGTGACGGCCGCGATGGTCAGGTCCCAGGTCAGCCCGGTGGTCGCGGCATTGGCGTGCCAGGCGTCCAGCAGCGCCGCCGGCGACCAGCCATTGGCGGCCAGGAAGGTCACGAACCAGTACATCGGATGCACCGCGCCCCAAAGCGCCAGCGCCAGCCAGAGCGGCCGCAATCCGGTCATCAGAAATCCAGGCCGAAGGTGAAGTTGCCGCGCCGCATCCGCACCCCGGCGCCGCCGACGACGCCGCGGTTGCTGATGCCGATCTCGGTATAGCCGGTGGTCTCGACGGCGGGCCGCTCGGGCTCGGTCGCAGCTTTCTCGCCGGACTTCGGCGCCGCGCAGCCGGCCAGCGCCAGAAGGCCCGCCGCCGCGAGGAGCCCGGCCCGTCTCATCGCCGCGCCACCCCGATGGCGGCGCTGCCGCTGACCTCCAGCCCGACGCCCGGCCGCGCCGCGGCGGGTTCGGGCGGCACCGGGTCGCCATCGGCGCCGCAGCCGGCGAGGCCCAGCGTCAGCAGCACGAGGGCGAGACGCGCCGTCATCCCAGTTTCTCCTTCCATGCCGCGACCTGCTCGCGCACCCGGACCGGGGCGGTGCCGCCGAAGCTGGTGCGGCTGGCCACCGAATTGTCGACCCCGAGCACTTCGAAGACCGACTCGGTGATATCCTGATGCACGCCCCGCATGTCGTCCAGCGTCAGTTCCGGCAGGTCGCAGCCCTTGCGCTCGGCCAGCGCCACCAGCGCCCCGGTGACGTGATGGGCGTCGCGGAACGGCAGGCCGGCCTCGCGCACCAGCCAGTCGGCGAGGTCGGTGGCGGTGGAGAAGCCGCTCGACGCCGCGGCGGCGAGCGCGTCGCGGTTGGCCGCCATGTCGCGCACCATGCCCTCCATCGCGGCCAGCGCCAGCAGCCAGTGATCGGCGGCGTCGAAGACCTGTTCCTTGTCCTCCTGCATGTCCTTGGAATAGGCCAAGGGCAGGCCCTTCATCACCGTCATCAGCGCCACGTTGGCGCCGAAGATGCGGCCGATCTTGGCGCGGATCAGCTCGGCCGCGTCGGGGTTCTTCTTCTGCGGCATGATCGAGGAGCCGGTGGAGAAGCGGTCCGACAGCGTCACGAAGCGGAACTGCGCCGAGGACCAGATCACCAGCTCCTCGGCCAGCCGCGACAGGTGCATCGCCGAGATCGAGGCCACGGAGAGGAATTCCAGCGCGAAGTCGCGGTCCGACACGGCGTCGAGCGAATTGGCGCAGGGCCGGTCGAAGCCCAGCGCCTCGGCGGTCATGTGGCGGTCGATCGGGAACGAGGTGCCGGCCAGCGCCGCGGCGCCGAGCGGGCATTCGTTCATCCGCGCCCGGGCGTCGCGCACCCGGCCCAGATCGCGGCCGCACATCTCGACATAGGCCATCATGTGGTGGCCCCAGGTCACCGGCTGCGCGGTCTGCAGATGCGTGAAGCCGGGCATCACCCAGTCGGCGCCCTGTTCGGCCTGCGCCAAGAGCGCCCGCATCAGCGCCTCGAGCCCCGCGGCCGCGGCGTCGAGCTGGTCGCGCACCCAGAGCCGGAAATCGGTCGCCACCTGGTCGTTGCGCGACCGCGCGGTGTGCAGCCGTCCGGCCGCCGGGCCGACGATCTCCTTCAGGCGGGCCTCCACGTTCATGTGGATGTCCTCGAGCGCGGTGGACAACGCGAAGCGGCCGCCCTCGATCTCTGACAACACCGTGAGAAGGCCTTCCCGCATCGCCTCGGCCTCTTTAGCCTCGACGATGCCCGTGGCTGCCAGCATGGCGGCATGGGCCCTCGATCCGGCGATGTCCTGCGCCGCGAGCCGCTTGTCGAAGCCGATCGAGGCGTTGATCGCCTCCATGATGGCATCGGGTCCCGCGGCGAAGCGGCCGCCCCACATCTGGTTCGAGGTCGTGTCCGTCATGTGCTCAGACCCTTCGGAGGAAAGATGAAACGGGTTCTCCTGGCGCTCTATACCGCCGCCTCGCTGCTTGCAATTCCGGCCCAGGCCGGCACCGAGGCCGCCGCGGCGCTGCGCTCGGGCGACATGAAGAAGCTGGTCTTCCATTCCGCCGCCAAGCCGGCGCCCGGGACCGGCTTCGAAACCTTCGAGGGCAAGCCGCTCGACCTCGCCGATTTCCGCGGCAAATGGGTGCTGGTGAACTTCTGGGCGACCTGGTGCGCGCCCTGCCGCAAGGAGATGCCGATGCTCTCGGAGCTGCAGCGCGAGATGGGCGGCGCCGGCTTCGAGGTCGTCACCATCGCCACCGGGCGCAACCCGCAGCCGGCGATGAAGAAATTCTTCTCGGAGATCGGGGTGTCGAACCTGCCGCTGCACCGCGATCCGAAATCGGCGCTGGCCCGCGACATGGCGGTGCTGGGCCTGCCGGTGACGCTGATCCTCGACCCCGAGGGCCGCGAGGTGGCGCGGCTGCAGGGCGATGCCGACTGGTCCTCGGCATCGGCCAAGGCGGTGCTGCGGGAGCTGGTCGGCGGCTGAGCGGAGCGCCCCGCGGCGGCCCCGCCCGGCCGGGTCACTGGCAGAAGCTGCCGCCGCGGTGGCGCGCCGTGTCGAAGTGGAAATGATCCTGGTGGTAGCGGTCGGAATCGGGGCCCAGCGTGGTCCCGAACGGGCCGCAGGCAGCGCGGTACATGCGCTGCAGGATCGGCCCCTGCCCGGCCGCCCGGTAGCCGCCCAGCACCGTCAGGTCGGTGCCGTCGCGGAGCCGGATCGCCGAAATGTCGATGGCCCGGCCCTTGCCGTGCTCGGAGACCTTGGCGCCGGGCTGGTTGTTGCGGGTCCGGCAGGCGTAATGCGCCGCCACCCGCAGCTCGGCGACGCCGCCGCCGGCCCGGCCCACCGCCGGCTTCACCCCGCCCTGGACCCAGGATTTCAGCGCCCGCGCGGTGGTGCAGTCCATCAGCGCGGCCTGGCTGAGGCGCACGCCGCCGACGGCGCGCACCCGGACCGCGTCGTCGACGCCGCAGGCCGGCAGCTTGCCCGGCACGAAGCCCACCGGCTCGCCCTCGATGGAGGGATCGCCGCAGAGCCCGTTGCCGGCGCGCTCGACCTGGCGCGCCATGGCCTGGTGCAGCTGGCCGCCCTCGCGCCGCTGCGGCCGCGGTGCCGCGGCCACGGCAAGGCTGCTGGCGGCGGCGGCGAAGCCGCGGGCCGAAAGCTCCCCGGGGGCAGAGGCACCGGCAGCCGCGGCCGGCGCCGCCATGCTTTGCGCAAGTTTGGCCGCCAGCGCGCTGCGGAACGCCTCGGGCCGGGCCTCGGGCCGGCGGCCGGCCTCCAGCCCGTCGCTGGCGAAGCGCGCCACCGGCGCCGCCTCGGGCCGCGCCACCGGCCGCAGGGCGCTGTCCGGGGCGGCGGCATGAAGCGCCGGCGCGAGGCTCAGCGCGGCGAGGGTGAGGGCCAGCAGAGATCGTGTCATCGTTCCACCTTGGCGCGGCCGAAATCCGGCGCGTCCGTATCCTGTCCCGCTTCGATGATGCCGCGCCGGATCGCCCGGGTGCGGGTGAAATAGGCGTGCAGCTGCTCGCCGTCGCCGGTGCGGATCGCCCGCTGCAGGGCGAAGAGCTCCTCGGTGAAGCGGCCGAGGATCTCCAGCGTCGCGTCCTTGTTGTTGAGGAACACGTCGCGCCACATCGTCGGGTCGGAGGCGGCGATGCGGGTGAAGTCGCGGAAGCCGGCGGCGGAATACTTGATCACCTCGCTGTCGGTGACCCGCCGCAGGTCGTCGGCGACGCCGACCATGGTGTAGGCGATCAGGTGCGGGCAATGCGAGGTTACCGCCAGCACCAGGTCGTGGTGGTCGGCATCCATGGTCTCGACATGGGCGCCCAGCCCCTGCCAGAACCGCGCCAGACGATCCTGCGCCGCGGCGCGCGCCTCGGGCAGGTCGATGAGCAGGCACCAGCGGTTGTCGAAGAGCGTGGCAAAGCCCGATTCCGGGCCCGAATGCTCGGTCCCGGCGAGCGGATGGCCGGGGACGAAATCGACCCCCTCGGGCAGGTGCGGCGCCACCGCCTCGATCACCGTGCGCTTGACCGAGCCGACATCGGTGACCGTGGCGCCGGGCTTGAGATGCGGCGCGATCTCGGCGGCGACCGCGCCCATGGCGCCGACCGGCACCGCCAGCACCACCAGATCGGCGTCGGCCACCGCCTCGGCGGCGCTGTCGCAGACCGCGTCGCAGAGCCCGATGCGGCGCGCCGTCTCGCGCGTCTCACGCGTCCGGGCATAGCCCGCGACATGGCCGGCGAGCCCGCGCCGCCGCGCCGCCCAGAACATCGACGAGGCGATCAGCCCGAGGCCGATCAGCGCGACCTTGTCGTAGACCTGACCTTCGCTCATCGCGCGCCGGCCTTGAACAGCCCGATGCAATGCGCCACGCGGCGGCACGACGCCTCGTCGCCGACGGTGATCCGGAGCGCCTGCGGCAGGTTGTAGCCCGCCACCCGGCGCACGATCAGCCCCTGGCTCTGCAGGTAGAGGTCGCAGGCCTCGGCCTCGGCCCGGTCGCCGAACCGGGCGAGGACGAAATTCGCCGTCGAGATGTCCGAGGGCACGCCGTGCTCCATCAGCGCCTCGGCAAGCCAGGTCCTGAGCCGGGTATTCTCGGCCCGCGAGCGCTGCAGGTAGGCGGTGTCGCGGATCGCCGCCTCGGCCGCGGCCAGCGCCACGTTGGACAGGTTGAAGGGGCCGCGGATGCGGTTCAGCACGTCGATGATCGCCTGCGGGCCGTAGCCCCAGCCGACGCGCATGCCGCCGAGCCCGTAGAGCTTGGAGAAGGTCCGCGTCATCACCACGTTGGCGCGCGCCTCGACCAGCCCGGCGCCGCCGTCATAGCCCTCGACATATTCGGCATAGGCGCCGTCGAGCACCAGGATCGCCTGCTCCGGCAGGCCCTCGGCCAGCCGCTCGACCTCGGCGGCGCCGATCATCGTGCCGGTCGGGTTGTTGGGGTTGGCGATGAAGACCAGCCGGGTCCGCGGCGTGCAGGCGGCGAGGATGGCGTCGACATCGGTGACGCGCTCGCGTTCGCGCACCTCGACCGGGGTCGCCCCGGCGGCGCGGGCGCTGATCTTGTACATGCCGAAGCCGTGCTCGGTATGGATCACCTCGTCGCCCGGCCCGGCATAGGCCTGGCACAGGAAGTGGATGATCTCGTCCGAGCCCACGCCGCAGATGATCCGGCCCATGTCGAGCCCGTGCACCTCGGCGATGGCGGCGCGCAGGCCGGCGTGATCGGTCGAGGGATAGCGGTGCATCTCGTGCAGGCTGCGGCGCACCGCCTCCTGCGCCGCCGGGCTCGGCCCGTAGGGGTTCTCGTTGGAACTCAGCTTGACGACGTTGGCGACGCCCTCGACATGGGCCTTGCCGCCCTCGTAGAGGGCGATGTCGAGAATGCCGGGCTGCGGCGCGATCTTGGTCATGGCCCCGTCTCCTTCGCCGGCGTCTTTACCCGCCGCCCGGTGAAGAGAAAAGCGGCAAACCGTCCCGCCCGCGGCGTTGCGCCGCCGCCCCGCTTGCGCGACAAGGCGGCAACCACATCCGCAGGGAGGCCGTCATGCGCCGCATCCTCGTCACCGGCAGCGCCGGCTTCATCGGCTTCCATCTCTGCCGCCTGCTGCTCGACGAAGGCTTCGAGGTGCACGGCCTCGACGGCATGACCGATTATTACGATGTCCGCCTCAAGGAGCGCCGGCACGCGCTGCTGCGCGAGAGCCCGGGCTTCGCCGCCACCGAGGCGCTGGTCGAGGAGGAGGGCACGGTGGCGGCGCTGGCCCGGGACTTTGCCCCCGACGCCATCGTCCACCTCGCGGCGCAGGCCGGGGTGCGCTACAGCCTCGAGAACCCACGCGCCTATCTCGACGCCAACGTCATCGGCACCTTCAACGTCATGGAGGCGGCGCGCGCGGCCGAGGTCCGGCACCTGATGATGGCCTCGACCTCCTCGGTCTACGGCGCCAATACCGAGATGCCCTATCGCGAGGTGCACAAGGCCGACCACCCGATGAGCCTCTACGCCGCCACCAAGAAGGCCGGCGAGGCGATGGGCCATGCCTATGCCCACCTGCACGACATCCCGACGACGCTGTTCCGCTTCTTCACCGTCTACGGGCCGTGGGGGCGGCCCGACATGGCGCTGTTCAAGTTCACCCGGGCGATCCTCGAGGACAGCCCGATCGACGTCTACAATCACGGCGAGATGTTCCGCGACTTCACCTATGTCGGCGATCTGGTGCGGGCGATCCGGCTGCTGCTCGACGCCGCGCCGGTGCGGCCCGGGCCCGGCGCCGCGATCCCCGAGGGCGACACGCTGTCGCCGGTGGCGCCCTGGCGGGTGGTCAATATCGGCAACAACAGCTCGGTGCGGCTGACCGACTTCATCGACGAGATCGAGCGCGCCACCGGGCGCCCGGCCCGGCGCAACCTGATGCCGATGCAGCCCGGCGACGTGCCGGCCACCTGGGCCGATGCCGGGCTGCTGCAGCGGCTCACCGGCTACGTGCCGCAGACCCCGGTGAGCGAGGGCATCCCGCGCTTCGTCGACTGGTACCGGGAGTATTACGGGGTGTGAGCGCCGGGGCGCGTCCGGCGGTCTGCGGGAGCGACGGGCGGCGCTCTGCCGGACAGGGTGCTACGCAACGCCGACAGCCGGGCCGGGATAGCACCTGCCGTCCAACGCCCCAGCATTCCTCCGCGCGACTTGGCCCGCACCGTCACCCAACGGTCCGGACAAGTCCCCCGGCGCGGAATCAAGGCCGCAGGCCGCCGGGGGGGGGGGGGGGGGGGGGGGGGGGGGGGGGGGGGGGGGGGGGGGGGGGGGGGGGGGGGGGGGGGGGGGGGGGGGGGGGGGGGGGGGGGGGGGGGGGGGGGGGGGAGGGGGGGGGGGGGGG
>NZ_JBTLRM010000026.1:33396-50522 GCF_054482755.1 Roseivivax sp. CAU 1761 | reverse complement strand
CGCCTGCCGGTGCCCCGAACGCTTCGCCGGAGAGGGCCGCCGGCGCCCGGCCCGCCACGCCCCAGAGCGGCCCGCCCGAGGCGCCGCCCGCGGCACCGACAGGCGCGGAGCCCCGGGCCGCGCATGCTTTGCCCGGGCCAGCCGCACCGGTCCAGGACGCGCCGGCGACGGGCCTCCCTGCCCCGCCCCTCCCCGCCCCGGCCGCCGGGCCCACCCGCGGCGCAGCCCCGGGTCCGACCGCGCCCGGCCTGGCACATCCGCCCGGCCCTGTGCTCCCGGAGGAGGCGCCGCCGGTGCCCGAGGCCGCCCCGATCCGCGGCGCCGAGCCCATCGGCCCGGGCGCGCCCGCTGCGGCCACCGCGCCCGGCCCCGCCGCGCCGCTACCGCCGGCCTGGCGCCAGGTCACGGAGGTCATTGCCCGGCGCCGCGAAGGCACGACCGAGCTGCGCCTGGCGCCCGAGGAACTGGGCCGCCTGCAGCTCCGCCTGACCCCGGGCGAGGCCGGGCTGGCGGTGACGATCAGCGCCGAGCGCCCGGAAACGCTGGACATGCTGCGGCGCCATATCGGCGAGCTCGCGCGCGACCTGACGGAGGCCGGCTTCGGCGGTCTCAGCTTCGCCTTTTCTGGCGGCGACCCGGATCCGCCGCCACGGCAGGCTGGCTGCGCGCCGCATCCCCCGGGCGCCGCCGCGGCGCCGCCCGCCCCCGATCCGCGCCCCGCCGCCGCTGCGGCCGAGGGGCTGGACCTGTTGCTGTAAGGACATTGCATGGACCCGACCCCCCTGGCCCCCGCCTCCTCCCCGACCCGGACGCCCGCGACGCCGGGCGCGCCGCCGGCGGTCGCGGCCGCGGCGGACCCCGCGGCGCGCGGCACCAGCCTGGCCGGCGATTTCGAGACCTTCCTGAAGATGCTCACCGTGCAGGCGCGCAACCAGGACCCGCTGAACCCGCTCGATTCCAGCGAATACGCGGCGCAGCTGGCGGCCTTCTCCACCGTGGAACAGCAGGTTCAAACCAACGACCTGCTGCGCGAGATCGGCGCCGCCCTGTCGGGCGGCCCGGCCCGCCAGCTGCAGGACTTGCGCAACTGGATCGGCGCCGAGGTGCTGGCGCCGGTCGCCGCGGCCTATGACGGAACCCCGCTGCGGCTCCACACCGTGCCGGAAGCCGGCGCCGAGACGGCGCTGCTCCGCGTCGAGACCGCGGACGGCGCCGTGCTCGACCGGGTGGCGATCGACCCGGCGGGCGGCGCGGCGGTCTGGGACGGCCCGCCCGGGCCGGAGGGCGCGCCCGGGCCGTACCGGTTCGTGGTGGAAAGCTGGCAAGGCGAGACCCTGATCGGCGAGGCCCCGGCCCAGGTCTACGTGCCGGTCACCGAGGCGCGGCGGGGCCCGGACGGCATCGCCATCCTGCGCACCGCCGGCGGCGAGGAGATCGCCGAAACCGCGGTCGCGGGGCTGCGCGTCGGAGGATAGACGGATCCGCACCGGCCCGGCGCGGGCGCCGGTGGCCTTTCGAGCGGGCGCGAGGCGAGCCCAGCAACGCGTGCGCGACTTGGCAGCCCGGCGGCGGGTCAAGGCGAGTCGGTTCTCCCCGGCGCACGATTCGGCCCGCCTTCGGGCCGCGCGGGAAGGAGGGCGGATGGCCTGCCGGAGGGCAGGAACGGTGGTGGATCCCGGGGGCCGCATCCGGCGACGGGTCGGCGCCACCCGGCACAGCCTGCCACCGGGCGCCGATGGCCGGCGGCCGGGCGGCACCCCGGGCGGGAGATTGGGGCAGAACCGCCGCCGCGCCGCAGGGCCGGTATCCCAGCGACGGCGCTGGGCGGCGGAACAGTGGCCCGCGGCGCGACCGCGCCCGGCGGCAGGGTCGGCGGCTTGCAGCAGGCCGAAGGTCCGGCGGGCGGCGTTGGACACTGAACCGCTGCTTCTTGGCCCGGCGGGCGCCTGGCATCGGGGCCGGCGGCTGGCGGAACTGGCTGGCGGAACTGGGCGGACGCGCCGTGTTCGCGCCGGGCGACATCCCTACGCCAGGCTTCAGGGCCGGTGTTTGCCGAGAGGCCCCTGTCTGCCGGCAGATCCGGGTTCTGACGAAACCCCGTGCAGGACCGGATGGCCGGTCTCTGCAAGAAACCGGGGCCGGAAGGCAGCCCCGGGTCCGAAGGCCGGTCCGGCGGCGAGGCCCTGCCCGGCGGTTCCGGACCGCCCCCGGCGCCGCGGCGGCGCGGGAGGGTCGCCGGCAATCGAGCCGTCGCGCCGAGCTGCCGCGCGGCGCGGCCGGCGCCGGGAGCTGCGCGGTCGCGCGGCCCCCCGGGGTCTCAGCCGAAGGCTGCCACGCTGGCCGCGAAGGACAGGGCCAGCGCGCCGCCGAGGCCCATCCAGATCACCGCGCCGCGCCAGCTCGCGCGTTCCTCGCGCTGGCGGCTTTGGCCCTGCATGATCAGCAGTTCCTCGACCATGCCCGGCAGCCGCGGGCCGAAGCGCGCCAGCACTTTGAGCGTGGCGCCAAGATCGCGCGCCACCGCCTTGGGGCCGATGGCATTGGTGATGTAGGCCTCGACCACCGGCCGCGCGGCGTTCCAGATGTTCATGTGCGGATCGAGCGAGCGCGCCACCCCCTCGACCACCACCATGGTGCGCTGCAGCAGGATCAGCTCGGTCCGGGTCTCCATGCCGAAGCGCTCGGTGACCTCGAAAAGATAGGCCAGCAGCCGCGCCATCGAGATCCGCGTGGCATCCATGCCGAAGATCGGCTCGCCCACCGCGCGCAAGGCCCGGGCGAATTCGTCGATGTCGCGGTCGGCGGGCACGTAGCCGGCCTCGAAATGCACCTCGGCGACGCGGCGGTAGTCGCGGCGGATGAAGCCGTAGAGGATCTCGGCATAGACCCGGCGGGTATATTCGTCGATATGGCCCATGATGCCGAAATCGATCGCCACGATGGCGCCGTCCGAGGCCACCTTGAGGTTGCCCTGGTGCATGTCGGCATGGAACAGACCGTCGCGCAGGGCGTGGTTGAGAAACAGCTGCAGCACCCGCGCCGCCAGTTCGCGGCGGTCGTGCCCGGCGGCGTCGAGCGCGGCATTGTCGCCGAGCGGCAGGCCCTCGACCCAGTCCAGCGTCATCACCCGCTTGCCCGACAGGCCCCACTTGACCTCGGGCACCCGGAAACCCGGATCGGTCGCGGTGTTGGAGGCGAATTGCGACGCCGAGGCGGCCTCGAGCCGGAGGTCGAGCTCGCCCATCACCACGCCCTCGAAATGCCGGATCACGTCCATCGGCTTGAGCCGGCGCGAGGACGGCGCCAGCCGCTCGACGGCCTTGGCGGCGAAGTAGAAGGCATCGATGTCCTTGCGGAAGGCGCGCTCGATGCTCGGGCGCAGCACCTTGACCGCCACCGTCTCTCCGGTCTCGGCGAGCCGCGCCTTGTGCACCTGGGCAATCGAGGCCGCGGCGACCGGGGCGCTGAACTGCGAGAACACCGCATCCGGCGAGACGCCCAGATCCTGGGCGATGGCGGCCTTGGCCTCGGCGATGGTGAAGGGCGGCAGCTTGTCCTGCAGCACCCGGAGCTGCGACGCCATGTCCTCGCCCACCACGTCGGGCCGGGTCGACAGGATCTGGCCGAACTTGATGTAGGCCGGGCCGAGCGCCACCAGCGCCCGGGTCGCCGGGGGCGCCACCGGATCGCCCTCGTGGCCCAGCCACTTGAACGGCCAGCCGAGCACCCGGCAGGCCACCCGGAGCGGCCGCGGGGCGTCGAATGCGTCGAGCACCACGCCCATCGCGCCGGTGCGCTCGAAGGTCGCGCCGGTGCGGATCAGGCGCCAGAAATTGTGCGGTCCGCGCATCAGATCTTCCAGCCGGAATGCAGGCAGGCGATGCCCATCGACAGGTTGCGGTACTTGGCCATCTCGAAGCCGGCGTGGCGCACCATGCCAAGGAAGGTCTCCTGGTCCGGGAAGCGGCGGATCGATTCGACGAGGTACTGGTAGCTCGCCCGGTCGCCGGCCAGCACCTGCCCCATCGCCGGGATCAGGTTGAAGGAATAGAGGTCGTAGGCCCATGCCAGCGCCGGCACCGGCACCTGGCTGAACTCGAGCACCATGAGCCGGCCGCCGGGACGGAGCACGCGGTAGGCCTCGGCCAGCGCAACCTCGGGGCGGGTGACGTTCCGGATGCCGAAGCTGATCGTGTAGACGTCGAAGCTGGCATCGGGAAACGGCAGCTTCATGGCGTCGCCGGTGACCCAGTCGAGCTGGTGCGCCATTTCCTCGGCCTCGGCGCGGGCGCGGCCGGCGACCAGCATCGGCTCGGTCAGGTCGCAGACCGTGGCATGGCCGGATCCGGCGCGCTTGAGAAAGCGGAAGGAGATGTCGCCGGTGCCGCCGGCCACGTCGAGCAGGCGCTGGCCGCGGCGCGGCGCCAGCCAGTCCATCATGGCGTCCTTCCAGAGCCGGTGGATGCCGAGGCTCATGGCGTCGTTCATCAGGTCGTAGCGGCTGGCCACGGAGGAGAAGACCCCCTGCACGCGCCCGGCCTTTTCCGTTTCGGGGACGTCCTCGAACCCGAAATGCGTGGTCTTTCCGCGGTCTTCCGTCATGTCACTTGCCGTTGCTCCGGGTTCCCCCTCCTTATAGGGCGCGCCGCACCGACTACAACGAGAGGCCCGTCAGGTATGCCCGAACTGCCCGAAGTCGAGACGGTGCGCCGCGGCCTGGCCCCGGTGCTGGAGGGCGGCCGCATCGCCCGCGCCGAGGTCAACCGCCCGGATCTGCGCTGGCCGTTCCCGGAGCGCATGGCCGAGCGGCTGACCGGCGCACGGGTCGACCGGCTCCGGCGCCGCTCGAAATACCTGCTGGCCGATCTCGACACCGGCGAGACGCTGCTGGTGCATCTCGGCATGACCGGGCGGATGCTGGTCTCGGGCGATGCGCTGGGCCGCTTCGTGCACGACCACCCGGCGCCGGAGAAACACGACCACGTGGTGTTCCACATGGCGGGCGGCGCGCGCATTACTTTCAACGATCCGCGCCGCTTCGGGGCGATGGATCTGATGGCAACAGCCCGGGCCGAGGCGCATCCGCTGCTCGCCGCGCTGGGGCCCGAGCCGCTGGGCAACGGCTTTCACGAGGCGCATCTGGCCGACGCGCTGGCGGGGCGCAACACGCCGCTGAAGGCGGCGCTGCTCGACCAGAAGATCGTCGCGGGGCTCGGCAACATCTATGTCTGCGAGGCGCTGTTCCGGGCCGGAATCCACCCCGCCCGCAGGGCCCGGCGGCTGTCGCGGGCGCGCGCGGCGGCGCTGGTGCCGGTGATCCGGCAGGTGCTCGAGGACGCCATCGCCGCCGGCGGCTCGTCGCTGCGCGACTACCGCCGGGCGGATGGCGAGCTGGGGTATTTCCAACACTCTTTCGATGTCTACGGCCGCGAGGGCGCGCCCTGCCGGCGCCCGGGCTGCGGCGGCACGGTGCGGCGGATCGTGCAATCGGGGCGCTCCAGCTTCTACTGTCCGCGCTGCCAAAGATAGCTTGAACGGTCGCGACGAAGTGATAAGCGTTCCGGACTGACGGGAACAATCGGAGCCAGCCCGCATGGCGTATGAGACGATCATCGTCGAGGTCGAGGACGACGTCGCGACCATCAAACTGAATCGCCCGGATGCCTTGAACGCCCTGAACGCGCAGCTTCTCACCGAGCTTTCGCAGGCCCTCGGCGACGCGCAGGCCAACGACCGGGTGCGCTGCATCATCCTGACCGGCTCCTCCAAGGCCTTCGCCGCCGGCGCCGACATCAAGGAGATGTCGGAAAAGACCTTCGTCGAGGTCTTCCTCGGCGATCTCTTCGGCAAGGAGGCGATGGCCGTCACCCAGGTCCGCAAGCCGGTGATCGCGGCGGTGGCGGGCTACGCGCTGGGCGGCGGCTGCGAGCTGGCGATGATGTGCGACTTCATCATCGCCGCCGACAACGCCAAGTTCGGCCAGCCCGAGATCAATCTCGGCGTGGTCGCCGGGATCGGCGGCACCCAGCGCCTGACCCATGCCGTGGGCAAGGCCAAGAGCATGGACATGCACCTCACCGGGCGCTTCATGGACGCCCAGGAGGCCGAGCGCTCCGGCCTCGTGAGCCGCGTCGTGCCGGCCAAGAACCTGATGGAGGAGGCCACCGCGGCGGCGCAGAAGATCGCCGAGAAGTCCATGCTCACCGCGATGGCGGTGAAGGAGGCGGTGAACCGCTCCTTCGAACTGCCGCTCTCCGAGGGGCTGCTCTTCGAGCGGCGGATGTTCCACGCGCTGTTTGCCACCGGCGACCAGAAGGAAGGAATGTCGGCCTTCCTCGAGAAGCGCGCGGCGCAGTTCCGCGACGAATAGGGCCGGAATCGGCTTGCCCGGCGCGGGCGCCTGCTCTATAGGCGCCCGTGACATGCGCGTGATGCCCGCTTTGGCAAGATTCGATCCGGTCGATCCCGGCGGAGCCACGTGCGCCGACATTGTGAAATTTCGACCCAGAGGATCGATCCATGGCCAACACTCCGCAGTCCAAGAAGCGCGCCCGCCAGAACGAGAAGCGCTACGCCGTCAACAAGGCGCGCCGCTCGCGCATCCGCACCTACCTCCGCAAGGTCGAGGAAGCCATCGCCTCGGGCGACCAGGACGCGGCCCAGTCGGCCCTGCGCGCGGCCCAGCCGGAGCTGATGCGCGGCGTCACCAAGGGCGTTTTCCACAAGAACACCGCGGCCCGGAAGATGTCGCGCCTGGCCTCGCGGGTGAAGGCTCTCGGCCAGCAGGCCTGAAAACGCCCACGACATATAGTTTTTTCGGAAGAAGCCCCACTACATGTGGGGCTTTTTCTTTTTTGTGACATTTTTGAGAGGCTTCCGAGATTCTTTCCCCCCTTTGCGTGAGTCAAGCGACAAGATCCGTTGAAGCCTTACGCCGGACCGGCAATTATCCGGGTGCGAGTCACACAACCGCTTTGGGGGGACAGACCGCGGAACGTCTGACCGGCGAGGGTCCAATCGTTTCGCGCTGCGGCGAAGGCTGCCACCTTCGTCGTCGATGCCGGGCAACCGGCTCTGTCCAGCACTTTACACGAGCGCTCAGCGCAACCGGAACGCGCAGGGGATCGGGCCCCGGCGGGACCTCCGGTTGCGCCACGGCGCCACCGCAACAGGTCAGCCGCGCCGTTGGGCAGCGGACGGCTCAGTTGTGCCCAAGGGTCGGTGTGGCCGCGTATGTTGGGGGTCCGCCATCGGCGGATCGAGCAGAGCTTGGGTACGGAACTGGGGTATCATGACACAGGAACAGTGGGGCGCACTGCAGAGCCGCTTGTGCGAGACGATCGGCGAGAACAATTACCGCACCTGGATCGAACCGCTCGCTTTCGACGGGATGGACGGCTCGGTGGCGATCCTGCGGGCGCCCACGAACTTCATGCGGACCTACGTGTCGCAGAATTACGGCGACATGCTTCTGGCGCAGCTCAGCGCCGTCTCCTCGCAGGTCCGCAGGCTGCAATTCCGCGTCGCCGACACGGCGACGCGGGCCCCGGCGCGCGCCGCTGCCGTCGCCACGGCGGGCGGGCCTTCAGCCCCCCGCGCCGCGGCCGAGGCGCCGCAGGCGGCCGGTCCGGCCGCTGAGGACGGGGGCGCCGAAGCCGCGCCCCTGTCGGCCCGCGCCGCGGGCGCCGGGGAGATCCTGCCCGGCGCGCCGCTCGACCGCCGCTTCACCTTCGACACCTTCGTGGTGGGCAAGCCCAACGAGCTTGCCCATGCCGCCGCGCGCCGCGTCGCCGATGGCGGCTCGGTCAGCTTCAACCCGCTGTTCCTCTATGGCGGCGTCGGCCTCGGCAAGACCCACCTGATGCACGCGATCGCCTGGGAGCTGCGCAGCCGCAATCCCGGCCTCAACGTGCTCTACCTCTCGGCCGAGCAGTTCATGTACCGCTTCGTGCAGGCGCTGCGCGACCGCAAGATGATGGACTTCAAGGAGATGTTCCGCTCGGTCGACGTGCTGATGGTGGACGACGTGCAGTTCATCGCCGGCAAGGACTCGACCCAGGAGGAGTTCTTCCACACCTTCAACGCGCTGGTTGACCAGAACAAGCAGATCATCATCTCCGCCGACCGCGCGCCGGACGAGATCAAGGAAATGGAGAACCGCATCCGCTCGCGCCTGCAATCGGGCCTGGTGGTCGACCTGCACCCCACCGATTACGAGCTGCGCCTCGGCGTGCTGCAGGCCAAGTGCGAGGCCCAGCGCGACCATTACCCCGAGGTCGAGCTGCGCCACGGCGTGCTGGAATTCCTCGCCCACCGCATCTCCACCAATGTCCGCGTGCTCGAAGGCGCCCTGACCCGGCTCTACGCCTTCGCCTCGCTGGTCGGACGGCCGGTCGATCTCGACCTGACGCAGGAATGCCTGTCGGACGTGCTGCGCGCCTCCGAGCGCAAGGTCTCGATCGACGAGATCCAGCGCAAGGTGGCGGAGCATTACAACATCCGGCTGTCGGACATGATCGGCCCGAAGCGGGTGCGCAGCTTCGCCCGCCCGCGGCAGGTGGCGATGTATCTGTGCAAGCAGCTGACCTCGCGGTCGCTGCCCGAGATCGGCCGCCGCTTCGGCGGGCGCGACCACACCACGGTGATGCACGGCGTGCGCCGGATCGAGGAGCTGTCGCGTCAGGACGCGCAGATGGCCGAGGATCTGGAGCTGCTGCGCCGCGCCCTCGAGGAATGAGGCCGGGCGCGCCGCGGCGCGCCTGAGCCCCGCCCGTCACACTCCGTGTCAGGGCCGCCCGCGGGCGGCCCCCGGCCTTGACGCCCCCGGAAAAGCGTCGGACAAAACGGCAACGAAGGACGCGCGCCCCGCTCCGGCGAGGCCGGCGCGCGCAAACGACCGGGGGCGAAGGGAAGACGTCGATGAAATTCAGCATGGAACGCGCGACGCTGCTCAAGGCCGTCAACCAGGCCCAGTCGGTCGTCGAACGCCGCAACACCATCCCGATCCTCGCCAACGTGCTGGTCGAGGCCGAGGGCGACGCGGTGCGCTTCCGCGCCACCGATCTCGACATCGAGGTGGTCGACCGCGCGCCCGCCCAGGTCGGGCGCGCCGGGGCCACCACGGTGTCGGCCGTGGTGCTGCACGAGATCGTTCGCAAGCTGCCCGACGGCGCCCTCGTGACGCTCTCCGAGGACAGCGCCGCCGGCCGCCTGACGGTGGAGGCGGGCCGCTCGAACTTCTCGCTCGCGACGCTGCCGCGGGAGGATTTCCCGGTCATGGCCTCGTCGGAATACGCCGCCAACTTCTCGGCCAAGGCCGGGGTGCTGCGGCGGCTCTTCGACAAGTCGAAATTCGCCATCTCCACCGAGGAGACGCGCTACTACCTGAACGGCGTCTACATGCACATCGCCGAGGGCGAGGACGGCCGGGTGCTGCGCTGCGTCGCCACCGACGGCCACCGCCTGGCGCGCATCGACGCCGCCGTGCCCGACGGCGCCGAGGCGATGCCCGGGGTGATCGTGCCGCGCAAGACCGTGGGCGAGCTGCGCAAGCTGCTCGACGACGACGATGCCGACATCGCGGTCTCGGTCTCCGAGACCAAGGTGCGCTTCGCCACGCCGGACATCACCCTGACCTCGAAGGTCATCGACGGCACCTTCCCGGACTATTCCCGCGTCATCCCGCAGAACAACACCCGCCGGCTGGAGGTCGATGCCGCGGAGTTCGCCCGCGCCGTCGACCGGGTCGCCACGGTCAGCTCGGAGCGGTCGCGCGCGGTGAAGATGCAGCTCGACGAGGACCGCCTGATCCTGTCGGTGAACGCCCCCGACAGCGGCGCCGCCGAGGAGGAGCTCGCCGTGGCCTATGGCGACGAGCGGCTGGAGATCGGCTTCAACGCCAAGTACCTGCTGGAGATCGCCAACCAGGTCGACCGCGAGAACGCGGTGTTCCTGTTCAACTCCTCGGGCGATCCCACCCTGATGCGCGAGGGCTCGGACAGCTCGGCGGTCTATGTCGTGATGCCGATGCGGGTGTGACCCGCGCCCGCCATTGCCCGATCCCGGACGCGTCCGCGTGACCGGCCTCCATATCAGCCACCTCGCCCTGGCGCATCTGCGCTCGCACCGGCGCGCCGAACTGGCCCTCGACGGCCGGCCGGTGGCGCTGTTCGGGGCCAACGGCGCCGGCAAGACCAACCTGCTCGAGGCGGTGTCGCTCTTGTCGCCGGGGCGCGGCATGCGCCGCGCCGCGGCGGCCGAGATCGCCCGGCGGCCGGACGCCCCGGGCTGGCAGGTGGCGGCGACGCTCGCCACCCCGCAGGGCCCGCGCGAGATCGTCACCCGCTCCGAGGGCGGGCAGCCGCGCAGCGTGCGGATCGACGACAAGGCGGTGCCGCAGACGGCGCTGGCCGGGCTGGTGCGGATGCTCTGGCTGGTGCCGGCGATGGACCGGCTCTGGATCGAGGGCGCCGAGGGACGGCGGCGCTTTCTCGACCGCGTGGCGATGAGCTTCGCCCCCGACCATGCCGAGGCGGCCCTGGGCTACGAGCGCGCCATGCGCGACCGCAACCGGCTGCTCAAGGACCAGGTGCGCGATGCCGGCTGGTACCGCGCCCTGGAGGCCCAGATGGGCCGCGCCGGGGCCCGGCTCGAGGCCAACCGGCGCCGCGCCCTGTCCCGGCTCGAGGCGGCGCAGGACGATGCCGGCAGCGCCTTCCCGGCGGCCCGGCTGGCGCTGGTCAGCCGCGAGGGGCCGCAGCCCGACGGCGCCGAGGCGCTGGCCGCGGCGCTGGCCGAGAGCCGGCCCCGCGACCTCGCCGCCGGGCGGTCGCTGGTGGGCCCGCACCGCGCCGATCTCGAGGCGGTCTACGCCGCCAAGGAGATGCCGGCGGCGGACTGCTCCACCGGCGAGCAGAAGGCGCTGCTGATCTCGCTGATCCTCGCCAATGCCCGGGCGCTTTCGGCCGAGACCGGAACGGCGCCGATCCTCCTGCTCGACGAGGTCGCGGCGCATCTCGATGCCGGGCGGCGCGCCGCGCTCTATGACGAGATCCTGGCGCTCGGCGCCCAGGCCTGGATGACCGGCACCGGCGCCGAGCTCTTTGCCGAGCTGGGGCGCCGGGCCCAGCGTTTCGAGATCACCGAGGATGCCGGCGAAAGCCGCGTCCAGCCCCGGGAGGCGACATGACGATCAGCCCCGCCGACCTCGCGCTCTATGCCGGCGCGCTGTTCATCCTGTTCCTGACCCCCGGCCCGGTCTGGGTGGCGATCACCGCGCGCGCCGTCTCGGGCGGGCTCGCCGCGGCCTGGCCGCTGGCGCTCGGCGTGGTGGTGGGCGACATCGTCTGGCCGTTCCTGGCCATTCTCGGCGTCTCCTGGGTGGTGATGGCGCATGACGGCGCGATGACCGCGCTGCGCTGGGTCGCCTGCCTGACCTTCATCGGCATGGGGGCGGCGATCCTGCGCCATGCCGACGCGCCGCCGGATCGCGACAGCCGGCTGACCCGGCCGGGCCGCTGGGCCGGCTTCGTCGCCGGGCTGGCGGCGATCCTCGGCAATCCCAAGGCGATCCTGTTCTACATGGGCATGCTGCCCGGCTTCTTCGACCTGTCCCGTCTGGGCTGGGCCGACATCGCGGCGATCACCCTGCTATCGGCGGCGGTGCCGCTCGTCGGCAACCTGACGCTGGCGCTGTTGATCGACCGGGCGCGGCGGCTGCTCTCCTCGCCGCGGGCGCTGCGCCGCATCAACATCGCCTCGGGCGGCGCGCTGATCGCGGTGGGGCTGGCGATCCCGTTCTTCTGAGCGGGGTCACGCAAAGGTGGCCGCGGTTACAGCCCGGCCCTGCTAGCCTTGGCGATGGAAGGAGGCCGAAGATGATCCGTGCCCGCCTTGCCGCCCTGGCCGCCCTGGCCGCGGCGCTTGTTCTGCCGGCCCTGCCGGCGCCGGCGCAATCGCCGATGGCGGGCGTCGATCTCACCGGCCCGGCGATGACCGAGGCCGAGATGACCCGCGACGCGGTCGCGGAACGGCTCGCCGCGGCCGGTCCCGAGGCGCCGGCGGATTTCACCCGGGCGCGGCTCAACGGGCTCGATCTCTCGGGGCTCGACTTCGCCGGCGCCAGCCTGCGCGCGGCGCGGCTCAACGGCGCCAACCTGTCGGGCGCGCGGCTCGACGGCGCGGTGCTGGCCCAGGCCTGGATGGTCGGCGCCGATCTCTCCGGCGCCTCGCTGCGCGGCGCCAACCTGTTCCAGACCCAGCTGGGCCGCGCCGACCTCTCGGGCGCCGACCTGACCGGGGCGCGGGCGCCGGCGGATTTCACCAAGGCCGACCTCACCGGGGCGCGCTTCACCGGCGCCGATCTCGGGGCCGACACCACCAACCAGTCGATGGGGCTGATGCGCGGCGTGCTCGACGGCGCCACGGCGCGCGGTGCCGACTTCACCGGGGCCGGGCTGCTGCGCGTCACCTTCCGCTTCGCCGACTTGCGCGAGGCGGTGTTCGACGGCGCCGACCTCGCCACCGCCGATCTCGCCGGCGCCGATCTGCGCGGCGCCAGCATCGCCGGGGCGCGGCTCGACGCCGCCGACCTGACCGGGGCGCGGATCGCCGGGCTGCGCGGCGCCGCCGGCAACCTCGAGGCGGCGCACAACCTGCACCGCGCCCGCGCCGACTAGGCCGGGCGGGTCAGCGTCTCGACCGACAGCACGGTGGGCAGGTGACGGGCGATCTCGCGCCAGCTGCCGCCCTCGTCGGCGCTGGCGAAGACCGATCCCGAATTGGTGCCGAAATAGACCCCGGCCGAGGCTGCGCGGTCGGTGGCCATGGCCTGGCGCAGCACCGTGAAGAAGCAGTTCTCCTGCGGCAGGCCGCAGCGCTGCGCCGTCCAGCTCTCGCCGCCGTCGCGCGACATCCAGACCGCGGCGCGGGCGTCGCAGGGAAAGCGCCCCTGCATGTCGCCGTTCAGCGGCAGCGTCCAGATCGTGCGCGGATCCTGCGGGTGCACCGCGACGGGAAAGCCGAAGGTGGAGGGCAGCCCGTCGGTCACGTCGTCCCAGCTGCGCCCGCCGTCGCGGCTGCGGAAGACGCCGTGATGGTTCTGCTGGTAGAGCAGGTCGCCGCCCCCTGAGGCGCGCACCACGTTGTGCACGCAGAGCCCGAGTTCGGTGCCGTCGCCGCCCGCGGGATGGTCGGGCGGGGACACGCGGTTGGAACGCCGGTTGCGCCGCTCCCAGCTGGCGCCGCCGTCCTCGCTCGCGAAGACCCCGGCGGCCGAGATCCCGACCCAGAGCCGCTCCGGCGCATGGGGCACGGTGACGATGCTGTGCAGGACCAGCCCGGCGCCGCCGGGCTCCCATTCGCCGGACGAGGGATGCTCGGTCAGGCCGGGCACCAGCGCCCAGGACAGGCCGCCGTCGCGGCTGGCATAGAGCCGCCCCGGCTTGGCCCCGGCATAGAGCACGCCGCCGGCGCCGAGGCCCAGCGACCACAGCGCCTCGACCTCGCCGGTGAAGGGCGCCTCGGGGCCGGGCGCGAGGCCGAGCCGGGCCGCCGCCTCGGGATCGGCGGCGCACCAGGCGTCGAGCTCGCCGCCGGCCAGCTTCACGAGGTCCCAGCTCGCGCCGCCATCGGCGCTGCGCCAGACCCCGGCGCCGGACCAGCCGCTGCCGCCGGCGGCCCAGATCGTGCCGCTCTCGGGATCGCCGATGACGTGGTTGATCGGCCAGCCGTCGCAGAACGGCCCCGACATCTGCCAGCTGTCCCGCCCGGGCCCCGCGCGCAGCAGGAACGCCCCCTTGGTGGTGCCGATCAGCAGGGTGATCTGTTCCGCCATGGCCCCGCCTCCGCGCGCCCGTTTCCGGCCGAGCCTAGCACGGATCGGGGCGCCGGGGCAGCGTCCGCGTGGCGCCCGGTCCCGGCCCGGTCAGCCGCCGCGCGGCATCGGGAAGGCCCGGGTCTCGGCGCTCCAGCCGTCGATCTTGCAATGCGCCCGCACGTGCAGCTCGCCGGTGCCGTCGGGCACGATCACCGAGGTCAGCGAGCGCGTGAAGGGCTGCTCCTCGACATGCGGGTGGAGCAGTTCGCGCAGCCCGAGGATGCGCCCGTCCGGGGTCTCGATCCGCCAGGCATCGGCGTAATGCCCCCAGCCGGTATCGGGATGTTCCAGCGTCACAGAGATGCGCCATCCCATGCCCGTGCGCTCGGCCTCGAGCGCGAGGATATGCGCCGGGTCGGCATGGCCGGAAGAGGCGGCGATCAGGCTCAGGGCAAGGGCGGTCAGGGACTTGGACATGACGTTCTCCCTAGCAGGCGCGCCGCCGCATGGCCCGTCACCTTTGCGTGTCGCGCGGGTGAGGCGCGCCCGCGATCAGCACCCGCCGCGACTGGGAGGCGAATTCCCGGCGCAGGATGGTCGTGAGGGTGACCGCCACGGCCAGGAGCAGCGCCACCGCGCCCAGCAGCCAGGCCGCCGAGGCGATGCCGAAATAGACCGAGCGCAGGCCGCGATTGTAGGCCCGCGCGCCGGCCACGTTGATCTCGCCCGCCTGCGCGGCGCGGGGGAAGGCGGCGGGGTCGGCGGGATCGTTGGGCACCGCCGCCATCAGCACCGCGCAATAGCCGAACAGCCGGTGCGACCAGACGAATTTCAGGAAGGCATTGGCGGCGAAGAGCAGCATCAGGATGATCTTCACCTCCCAGACCACCACCGGGTCGCGCGCCACGGCGAGGTCGCTCGCCACGCCGCGCAGCAGGTCGGCATTGCCCACCAGCGCGAAGCCGCCGCCGATCGCGATCATCGAGGCCGAGGCGAAGAAGGCGGTGCCCTGCCGCAGGTTGGCGACGATCTGCGAATCGAAGATGCGCGGGTCGCGGGTGACGAACTGGCGCATCCATTCGCGCCGGAACCCGGCCATCAGGTGCGACACCGAGGGCCGGCGCGCCGGGGAATGCTCGACCAGCAGCGTGGTGCCGAACCACGCCGCGAAGAGCGTCGCCACCGCCGCCACGTCGAGGGCCGAGAACAGCGCCAGCATCTCCGCGGGGCTGATCGTGCCGCCGCTCATGCCGGCTTGACCACCACCGCCCAGAGCACCGCGATCACCAGAACCACGCTGACCTCGTTGAAGATGCGCAGGAAGCGGTCGGAATGCGGGAAACGGCCGCGGCGGGCCAGCAGCACCAGCCGCCCGGTCCAGCCGTAATGCCCGGCCAGCACCGCCACCAGCGCCAGCTTGAGCCAGACCCAGCCGGCGAAGCCCCAGCCATGGGCCAGCCACAATCCGGTGGCGAGCGCGATCACCCCGAGCCCGGCGGAAAAGCGGTAGAGCCGCACCGTCAGGTCGCCCAGCGGCCCGAAGCCGCCCAGCCGGTCGTGTTCGCGCTTCCAGTAGATCAGCGCGCGCGGCACCGCGAAGATGGAGGTCATCCATCCCATCACGCAGAGCAGATGCACGATCTTCACCCAATCCATGGCGGCAAGGCCTGCGCCGAAACGCTGCGCGGCGCAAGGCCCGCCCCGGGCTCACGCGGATATGCGGTGGTCAACGTGACGGATCGGCTATAGATCTGCGCCATCACCCGCGCGCCCCCGGGGGAGGGCCGGCGCGGAGAGCGAGGAGGATCCGGACATGGAGATGCCGCAACCCGATGCGCGCGTCCTGGCCCGCAAGGAGGAGATCGTCGCCCGGCTGCGCGCCGTGCTGCCGGACGACGCGGTGATCTCCGACCCGGCCGAGACCCGCGCCTACGAATGCGACGCGCTCACCGCCTATCGCTGCCCGCCGCTGGCGGTCGTGCTGCCGGCCTCGACCGAGGAGGTGGCGGCGGCGCTGAGGGTCTGCCACGAGGAGGGCGTGCCGGTGGTGCCGCGCGGCTCGGGCACCTCGCTGGCCGGCGGCGCCCTGCCCTCGGCCGACAGCGTGATCCTCGGCGTGGCGCGGATGAACGCGGTGCTCGAGGTCGATTACGACAACCGCTACATCCGGGTCGAGAGCGGCCGCACCAATCTGAGCGTCACCGGCGCGGTCGAGGAGGACGGCTTCTTCTACGCCCCCGACCCGTCGAGCCAGCTGGCCTGCGCCATCGCCGGCAACATCGCGATGAATTCGGGCGGCGCGCATTGCCTGAAATACGGCGTCACCACCAACAACCTGCTCGGCGTCACCATGGTGCTGATGGACGGCACGGTGGTCGAGCTCGGCGGCCCCTATCTCGATGCCGGCGGGCTCGACCTGCTGGGGCTGGTCTGCGGCTCGGAGGGCCAGCTCGGCGTGGTCACCGAGGCGACGCTGCGCATCCTTCCCAAGCCCGAGGGCGCGCGGCCGGTGCTGATGGGCTTTGCCTCCAACGAGGTTGCCGGGGCCTGCGTGTCCGACATCATCAAGGCGGGCGTGCTGCCGGTGGCGATCGAGTTCATGGACCGGCCCTGCATCCGCGCCTGCGAGGCTTTCGCCAAGGCCGGCTACCCCGATTGCGAGGCGCTGCTGATCGTCGAGGTCGAGGGCTCGGAGGCCGAGATCGACCACCAGCTCGGCCTGATCAAGCAGATCGCCCGCGGCCACGACCCGGTCGAGTTGCGCGAGGCGCAGGACGCCGACGAGGCCGGGCGCATCTGGCTGGGCCGCAAATCGGCCTTCGGGGCGATGGGCCAGATCAACGATTACATGTGCCTCGACGGCACCATCCCGGTCTCCGCCCTGCCCGAGGTGCTGCGCCGGATCGGCGAGCTGTCGCAGGACTACGGGCTGGGCGTCGCCAACGTGTTCCATGCCGGCGACGGCAACATGCACCCCCTGATCCTGTTCGACGCCAACAAGCCCGGCGACTTGGAGAAATGCGAGGCGATGGGCGCCGACATCCTGCGGCTCTGCGTCGAGGTCGGCGGCTGCCTGACCGGCGAGCACGGCGTCGGCATCGAGAAGCGCGACCTGATGGTCGACCAGTACGCGCCCGCGGATCTGGAGGCGCAGATGGCGGTCAAGGACGTCTTCGACCCGGGCTGGCTGCTGAACCCGGGCAAGGTCTTCCCGCTCGCCGCCTCGGCGGCGCGGGGGGGGGGGGGGGGGGGGGGGGGGGGGGGGGGAGGGGGGGGGGGGGGGGGGGGGGGGGGGGGGGGGGGGGGGGGG
>NZ_JBTLRM010000026.1:0-33386 GCF_054482755.1 Roseivivax sp. CAU 1761 | reverse complement strand
GATGGCAGGGCGCCCGGCCGGGCGCCGGCGACCTTCGGCAAGGACGGACAGGACGTGAGACCGGCAGACGAGACCGAACTGAGCGAGATCGTGGCGCAGGCGGCGGGGCCGTTGCGCATCCGCGGCGGCGGCACCCGGCTGGCCGTCCCCGAAGACGGGGCGGAGATCCTCGAGACCGGCGGGCTCGCGGGCATCCGGCTCTACGAGCCCGGCGCGCTGACCCTGGTGGCCGGCACCGGCACGCCGCTCGAGGAGATCGAGACGGCGCTCGCCGCGGAGCACCAGCGGCTGGCCTTCGAGCCGCCGGATCTGCGCGGGCTGCTGGGGCTCGCGGGGGCCTCGACGCTGGGCGGCGTGGCCGCCACGAACGCCTCCGGGCCGCGGCGCATCCAGACCGGCGCGGCGCGCGACCACATGCTGGGCATCCGCTTCGTCGACGGCGCCGGGCGGGTGGTGAAGAACGGCGGCCGGGTGATGAAGAACGTCACCGGCTACGACCTCGTGAAGGCGCTGGCAGGCAGCCACGGCACCTTGGGCGTGCTGAGCGAGGTGGCGATCAAGGTCCTGCCGCGGCCCGAGACCGAGGCCACGCTGGTGCTGCACGGCCTGTCCGAGGCCGACGCGGTGGCGGCGCTGTCGCGCGGCCTCGGCGCGCCCTACGAGGTGAGCGGCGCGGCGCACCTGCCCGGCGAGGGCCGGACGCTGCTGCGGCTCGAGGGGTTCGAGGATTCGGTGCGCTACCGCTGCGGCCGGCTGGCCGGGCTGTTCGGCGATGCCGAGCATTCCGTGCTCGACGCCGCGGCCAGCGCCACCGCCTGGCGCGCGGTGCGCGACGTGGCGCCGTTCCACGACCGGCCCGGCGATGTCTGGCGCCTCTCCACCCGGCCCGGCGACGCGCCGGCCCTGGCGGCGCGGCTCGAGGCCCTGGACCTGATCTATGATTGGGGCGGCGGGCTGGTCTGGGCGCTGCTGCCCGAGGGCTGCGACGCCCGGGCCCGGCTCGGCGTCTTTGCCGGCCACGCCACGCGGGTGCGCGGCGCCGGCCCGGCCTCGGCCTTCCAGCCGCAGACCCCCGCGGTGGCGGCGCTGGCGCGCGGACTGCGCGCCCGCTTCGATCCCCGCGGCGTGCTCAACCCGGATCTGCTGCCGGCATGAGCCCGGCCATCCTCACGGCCTTCGCGGCGAGCTTCCTGCTCGGCCCGGCCCTGGCCGCGGCGCTCTGGCGGCTGCCGGCCGCGGGCGGCGTGCTGACGGCGCTGGCCGGCGCCACGCTGGCCGCCCTGGCGCTGGCTCGGTTCGGCCCGGCGGGCTGGCTGCAGCTGGCCGCGCTGTGGCTGGCCTGGGTCCTGGCGGTCGTCTTCGCGGCGCTGGCTCTGCGCCGCCGCGCCCCGGCCGGCGCCGCGCGCTGGCTCGGCATCGGCGCGATGATCGCCACCACGCTTCCCTGGTTCGGCCTGACGCTGGCCGAGATGACGAAAGGGTCCTGACGCCATGCAGACCACCTTCACCCCCGAGCAGATGCGCGACCCCGACATCGCGCGCTCGAACGAGATCCTGCGCAGCTGCGTGCATTGCGGCTTCTGCACCGCGACCTGCCCGACCTACCAGGTGCTGGGCGACGAGCTCGACAGCCCGCGCGGCCGCATCTACCTGATCAAGGACATGCTCGAGAACGAGCGCGTGCCGGACGCCAAGACCGTCAAGCATATCGACCGCTGCCTGTCCTGCCTGGCCTGCATGACGACCTGTCCCTCGGGCGTGCATTACATGCACCTCGTCGACCATGCCCGCACCTATATCGAGCAGAATTACCGCCGGCCGCGCGGCGAGCGGGCGCTGCGCTGGCTGCTGGCGCGCATCCTGCCGCATCCCGGGCGCTTCCGCCTGGCGCTGCTCGGCGCCAAGATCGGCCGGCCGTTCCGCCGCCTGCTGCCCGATCCGCGGCTCCGCGCGATGCTCGACATGGCGCCGCGCCACATCCCGCCGGTCAGCCGCAACGACGACCCCCAGACCTTCCCGGCGCAGGGCAAGCGGCGCCGCCGGGTGGCGCTGATGACCGGCTGCGCCCAGCGCGCGCTCAACACCGACATCAACGACGCCACCATCCGGCTCCTCACCCGGCTCGGCTGCGAGGTGGTGGTGGCCCGCGGCCAGGGCTGCTGCGGCGCCCTCACCCACCACATGGGCAAGGCGGAGGAGAGCCATGCCAGCGCCGCGCGCAACATCCGCGCCTGGACGCGCGAGATCGACGGCGCGGGGCTCGACGCGATCGTCATCAACACCAGCGGCTGCGGCACCACGGTCAAGGATTACGGCCACATGTTCCGCACCGGGGACCTGGCCCAGGACGCCGCCCGGATCTCGGCCCTGGCGCGCGATGTCAGCGAGGTGCTGGCCGAATTGGCCGCCGAGGATGACAGCCGCGCGGCCGACCCGGCCCGGCACGGCGTCGCCGGCACCGATGCCGCGCCCGGCAAGGGCGTCCTGGCGCCGCCCGCCGCCGAGGGCGCGGGGCCGCTCCGCGTGGCCTACCACGCCGCCTGCTCGCTGCAGCACGGCCAGAAGATCAAGAGCCATCCCAAGGACCTGCTGAAGCGCGCCGGCTTCGAGGTGGTCGAGCCCGCCGACAGCCATCTGTGCTGCGGCTCGGCCGGCACCTACAACCTGATGCAGCCCGAGATCTCGGGACAGCTGAAGGCCCGCAAGGTGCGCACGCTGGAGGCCCGCAAGCCCGACATCATCGCCGCCGGCAATATCGGCTGCATGATGCAGATCGGATCGGGCACCGGGATCCCGGTGGTGCATACGGTGGAGCTTCTGGACTGGGCCTCCGGCGGGCCGAAACCGCCGGCGCTGTCCCGCGCCTGACGGCAATCCGCCCGGCCCCGGCCCGGCGCCCAAATTTCGCCCCAGCCGACCGCTAGACCCGGCGCACCTGTCCGCCGTGGAGGATGCCTTGCCCGTGACGATGCGCCGGATCGCCGCCGTTCTGCTCATGACCGCGCTGCTGCCCCTGCCGGCGGCGGCGGGGGGCCTGTTCAGCATGCCGACCACCGAATCCGGGCGGCACTGGGACGCCGTCGGCCGGCTCGAGATCGCCGGGCGGGCCTTCTGCACCGGGGCGCTGATCGCGCCCGACCTGGTGCTGACCGCGGCGCATTGCCTCTACGATGCCGAGACCGGTGCGCGGGTGCCGGGCCGCGACATCCAGTTCCTCGCCGGGTGGCGCAACGGCCGGGCCGCGGCCTACCGCCATGTCCGGCACGCCGAACACCATCCGGACTACGATTTCGCGAGCCCCGCTGATGCCGGGCGGGTGCGCAACGACGTGGCGCTGCTGCAGCTCCAGCACCCGATCCGCAACACCACGATCGAGCCCTTCGCCACCGACCGCCGGCCCTCGCGGCGCGACGAGATCGGCGTCGTCTCCTACGCCCATGACCGCGCCGAGGCGCCGAGCCTGCAGGAGATGTGCGCGGTGCTGGACCGCCAGGACGGGGTGATCGTGATGTCCTGCCGGGTCGATTTCGGCTCCTCCGGCGCGCCGGTCTTCTCCTTCGACTCCGGCGCCCCGCGCATCGTCTCGGTGGTCTCGGCCAAGGCCGAGGCCGAGGGCGCGCCGGTGTCGCTCGGGGTGGCGCTCGAAGGCCCGCTCGAGACCGTGCGGGCGCTGATCGCCGGGCGCGAGGGTCTGACCGCGATGCCCGGCACGCGGGTGGTCAGCGCCGGCGCCCGCGCCGAGACCGGCGCCAAGTTCATCCGGCCCTGACCTCCCGGGAGGCAGCGCACCGGCGCGGGGCTCGGGGGGCGCCCCGCATCGCCGGCGCGCTGCCCGGCATCACTGTGCCATGTGGTCCGAGGTGAAGAGGTAATCGGCCTCGCCGGAATGGCAGGCGATGCAGCCCTGGTCGGCGCCCTTGGCCACGCGGCCGGCCAGCCGCATGTCGTTGGGGTTCTTGTCGAGCGCGCCGTCGGGCAGGTACTTCGCCCAGAACCAGTTGGCATTGTCGGGGTCGTAGCCCTCCTCGCGCTGGAACATGATCGTCACCGCGCCGAGATGGCCGGCCGGATTGGCCAGCACCTCGTCGGCGCTGACGCCTTCGGGGCCGTAATTGCGCTTCACCACCAGCGCGCCCTCGTGGCCGTCCACCGAGGCCGTGGTGTAGAAGGTCTCGAGCATCATGCCGTGCGGCTCGGTGCCCTCGTAGGGCAGCGCCATGATCGCGCCGTCGCCCACCAGCTTCATCTCGACCATCATGTCCCAGAGCGTGGCGGCGTAATCCGCATCCTCATCGGTGCCGAAGGCCGCGTCCTGGGCCAGGGCGCTGACCGCGCCGCCGAGGGTCAGGGCCGCGATCGCGGCGGTCAAACTGCGCATCATCTCAAATCCTCCTCGTTGCTATGGCACCAGCGTGGCGCAAGCCCCGGATTTTGCCGAAACAAGTAAGGTCACGATGCCGTAACGGCGCTGACACAATTCCCGGATCGGCCCCGGACCTCCCGCCTGACCGGCCCCCCGCCGCGCCGCTCCTGCGGGCGAAAAAATCGCCGCCATGGAGGGTCTTGACAGGGCCCGGGACGATTCCCACATCGGCGCTGTCGGACGCCGCTTCAGGGTCCGGCAGCAACCAGACGCCTGTCCCGCCCCGGGAAGGCGCCGCACATCAGGTATCGCTCACTGGAGGATTCCACATGCGTAGCTTCGATCTTGCTCCGCTCTACCGTGCAACCGTCGGCTTCGACCAGGTCGCCGACCTGTTCGACCGGGTCCTGGCGCAGGACGTCAGCCAGCCCAGCTATCCGCCCTACAACATCGAGAAGACCGCGCAGGATGCCTACCGCATCTCCATCGCCGTGGCCGGATTCTCCGATGCCGACCTGTCGGTCGAGGTGAAGGACCGCGCGCTGGTCGTCTCCGCCCGCAAGGCCGAGGAGGAGGGCGGCCGCACCTACCTGCACCGCGGCATCGCCACCCGTGCCTTCGAGCGCCGCTTCCACCTGGCCGACCACGTGAAGGTGGTGGGCGCCAGCCATGCCAACGGCATGCTGCACATCGACCTCGAGCGCGAGATCCCCGAGGCGCTGAAACCGCGCCGGATCGAGATCGCCAAGGCCGACGGCGAGACCTCGAAGGACGTGGTCGACGCGAAATCCGTGAACTGATCGGACCCCGCGTGACCCAGCGACGCCCCGGCCAAGCCGGGGCGTTTTTTTGTCTCTGACCACCCCCGGCGGGGCCGGGGGCGCGGCGCGCCGGCGCCTCAGACCGTCAGGCAGACATACTTCATCTCGAGGTAGTCCTCGACGCCGTGATGGCTGCCCTCGCGGCCGAGCCCGGACTGCTTGACGCCGCCGAACGGCGCCACCTCGGTCGAGATCAGGCCGGTATTGACGCCGACGATGCCGTATTCCAGCGCCTCCGCGACCTTCCAGACCCGGCTCAGGTCCTTGGCGTAGAAATACGAGGCCAGCCCGAAGATGGTGTCGTTGGCCATGGCGATGACCTCGTCCTCGTCCTCGAACCGGAACAGCGGCGCCAGCGGCCCGAAGGTCTCCTCGGTGGCGAAGGCCATCTCCTGGGTCGCGCCCTTGACGATCACCGGCGAGAAGAAGTTGCCCTCGCGGTCGTCCGTCTCGGTGCCGAGGATGATCTCCGCGCCCTTGGACTCGGCGTCGCGGATATGCTCCTGCACCTTGTCGATGGCGTCGGCGGTGATCATCGGGCCGAGATCGGCGTCCTCGTCCTCGAGCCCGTCGGCCACCTTGAGCTGCCTGACCCGCGCCGCAAGCTTCTCGGCAAAGGCGTCGTAGACCCCCGCCTGCACGTAGATGCGGTTGGCGCAGACGCAGGTCTGGCCGTTGTTGCGGAACTTGCAGACGATGGCACCCTCGACCGCCTCGTCGATGTCGGCATCGTCGAAGACGATGAAGGGCGCGTTGCCGCCCAGCTCCATGGAGCATTTCTTGACCTGGTCGGCGGCCTGCTTGAGCAGGATGCGCCCGACCTCGGTGGAGCCGGTGAAGGTCAGCTTGCGCACCTTCGGGTTCTCGCAGAATTCCTTGCCGATCTCCGAGGACGAGGACGAGGTGACGACGTTGAACACGCCCTTGGGCAGGCCGGCGCGCTCGGCCAGGACCGCCAGCGCGGTGGCCGAGAGCGGCGTCTCCTTGGCGGGCCGGGCGACGAAGGTGCAGCCCACCGCCAGCGCCGGGCCGGCCTTGCGGGTGATCATCGCGTTGGGGAAGTTCCACGGCGTGATCGAGGCGGCGACGCCGACCGGCTGCTTCAGCACCATGATGCGCTTGTCGCGGGCATGGCCGGGGATGGTCTCGCCGTAGACCCGCTTGGCCTCCTCGGCGAAGAATTCCACGAAGGAGGCGCCGTAGGCGACCTCGCCGCGGCTCTCGCGCAGGGGCTTGCCCTGCTCGGCGGTCATGATCTTCGCCAGGTCCTCCTGGTTCTCCATCATCAGCTCGAACCAGCGGCGCAGCACCTGGGCGCGCTCCTTGCCGGTCCAGGCGGCCCAGTCCTTCTGTGCGGCATGGGCGGCGTCGATGGCCTTTGCCACCTGGGCGCGCGACAGGTCGGCCATGGCCGCGATGACGTCGCCGCGGGCCGGGTTCAGGACCTCGAAGGTGCCGTCATCGCCGTCAACGAAGGCGCCGTCGACATAGGCGCGGCGTTCGATCAGGCTCGGATCCTTCAACAGGTCCGCGAGGTTGGTGGTGCGGTCGAGCATGGGAAACCCTTTCGCTTTTGCGTGCCGCGGCGCGGCCTTCGGGCTAAGGTGTAGGGCGAAGTCAGGACCGGGGAAAGCGCATGGATCAGGACGCCGCCTACGACAACCAGGCCCACGTCAGCGACTCGGCGGAATATCCGCCCAGATGGACCCGCGCGGCCGAGGCCTACCGGCGCCGGCTGGGGGCCGCCAACCGGGCCCGGCTGGGGCTGGTCTACGGCCCCGGGCCGCGGGCCGCGATGGACATCTTCGTGCCGGTCTCGGGCCGCGAGGAGCTGGTGATCTTCGTGCATGGCGGCTACTGGCGCCGGTTCGGGCGGGAATATTTCTCGCATTTCGCCGAAGGCGCGGTGGCCCGGCACCGGGTCGTCGCGATGCCGTCCTACGAGCTCTGCCCCGATGTCCGGGTCGCCGCCATCGGCCGCGAGGTCACCGAGGCGATCGTCACCGTGGCGCATGAATACGAGGATCTGCCGATCCGGCTGGTCGGCCATTCCGCCGGCGGCCACCTGGTGGCGCGGCTCGCCGTGCCCGGCGCGCTGCCCGAGGACATTCGCACGCGCATCCGCCGGGTGATGGCGATCTCCCCGGTCTCCGATCTGCGGCCGCTGCTCGAGACCAGCATCAACCACACGCTGCACCTCGACCCCGAGGAAGCCGCCGCCGAGAGCCCGGCGCTGCTGCCCGCGCCGGGCGTGCCGGTCACCGTCTGGGTCGGCGAGAACGAGCTGCCGGCCTTCGTCGACCAGGCGCGCTGGCTGGCCGAGGCCTGGGGCGCCGAGCTCGTGGTGGAGCCCGGGCGGCACCATTTCGACGTCATCGACGCGCTGGCCGATCCCGAGAGCCGCATGGTGGCCGCCCTGCTGGACTGAAGGGGCGCGTTCGGGCTTGCCGGGGCGCGGCGCCCGCGCCTATGCTGGCGCCGCGGGACGATGGCGTCGTCCCGCCTTTCCCGCATCTCCGTCCTGAACGCCGGGACCTTTCTTTGCCGCGTCTGCGGGAAGGGCGGGTCGGGCCGCCTCCGCCGCGCGGCGCCGCCTGGAGGGTCTGAACCCGTGCAACGTCCGCAAACCTACCGCTTCGAGAACGGCGCCAAGGCGCCCCTGCCCTTCGCCGCCGGGGAATACGAGGCCCGGCTCGCCGGGCTGCGCCGCATCCTCGCCGAGGCCGGGCTGGAGACTTGCCTGCTCACCTCGATGCACAACATCGCCTATTATTCCGGCTTTCTCTACTGCGCCTTCGGGCGGCCCTACGGGCTGGTGGTGACGGCCGAGGATTGCGTCACGATCAGCGCCGGGATCGACGGCGGCCAGCCCTGGCGGCGGTCTTACGGCGACGCGCTCACCTATACCGACTGGACCCGCGACAATTACTGGCGCGCGGTGGCGCAGGTGGCGGGGACCGGGCGCGCCCTGGGCTACGAGGGCGACCACCTGACGCTCGACGGCATGGAGCGGCTGCGGACCCATCTGGCCCCCCGCGAGGCCCGGCCGATCCACCTCGAGACGATGCGCCAGCGCATGCACAAGAGCGCGGCCGAGCGCGAGCTGATCCGCGCCGGCGCGGCGGTGGCCGATCACGGCGGCTACGCCATCCGCGACGCGCTCCGCGAGGGCATCCGCGAGATCGACGTGGCGATGGCCGGCCGCGATGCCATGGAGACCGAGATCGCCCGGCGTTTTCCCGAGGCCGAGTACCGCGATACCTGGGTCTGGTTCCAGTCCGGGCTGAACACCGACGGCGCCCACAACCCGGTCACCGCGCGCCGGCTGCAGCGCGGCGACATCCTCAGCCTCAACACCTTCCCGATGATCTCGGGCTATTACACCGCGCTGGAGCGCACGATGTTCCTGGGCGAGGCCGATCCGGCGGCGCTGGCGATCTGGCAGGCCAATGTCGAGGCGCACGAGCTGGGCATCTCGCTCTTGGTGCCCGGGGCGCGCTGCTGCGACGTGGCGCAGCGGCTCAACGCCTTCTTCGCCGAACGCGACCTGCTGCAATACCGCTCCTTCGGCTACGGCCATTCCTTCGGCGTGCTGTCGCATTATTACGGCCGCGAGGCCGGGCTGGAATTGCGCGAGGACGTGGAAACGGTGCTGGAGCCCGGCATGGTGGTGTCGATGGAGCCGATGCTGACCCTCCCCGAGGGCCGGCCCGGCGCCGGCGGCTACCGCGAACACGACATCCTGATCATCGGCGAGACCGGGCCGGAGAACATCACCGGCTATCCCTACGGGCCCGACTTCAACATCGTCGGCTAGCCCTGCCGTCCCGGGACCGGCGGCCGCGCCGGTTCCGGGCCCGCGCCCCCTCAGCTGCCGAAAGCCGCCAGGCTGGCATAGTCGATGCGCTCGAGCGCGGCGCGCATGAGATCGGGCGAGGCGCCGTCGATCTGCACCAGCACGCGGCTGCCGACGAGCCCCATCACCTGCCCGTCCTGCGTCACGAAGCGTTCCCGCCCGATCCGGTCCACCTCTAGCCCCATCGCCGGCGCATGGGCGATCATCGCCGCCATGCTGGCCACCATCGGATTGTCGGCGAGCAGGCTCAGCGTGTAGCCCGAGACGCCGTCGGGCGAGGCATAGGTCGCTTCGGCGGCGACGCCGCCGCCCATCAGCGCAAGCCCGGCATGGCGCTCGGTGGCGACCTGGCGGGACCAGCCCTCGGGGGCGGGCGGCAGGAAGCGGCCCAGCGCGTTGGAGCGCTGGTCGAGAAGCCGCGCCCGCGCGATGTCGAGCTCGTCCAGTGCGAGCTCGACATCGCCCGCCTCGTAGGCGGCGCGCGCCGCCCGCAGCGCGTCGCTGACTGCATCGGCCGAAGCCGGCGCGCCGCAGATCACGGCCAACATGGCCAAACCGATTACCCGCACCCGAACTCTCCCTGATGCGTCACATGCTGCCATCCTATTGCCGCAGCACGGCGCCGCAACCCCGTATTTGCACAAGTGGAAGGCGCGCTATCCTTATGAGAACAACCAGTAATAGAGCCGTTCCGGCAGGAACTGACCGGCCCGCAGAAGCCAGGCGAACGGCACCGGAAAGGCCCGCTGGAACCGCCTTGTGCGCATCAGCGCGACGATCTCGGCCGCGGCGCGCTCGGGCGCCATGATCTGCGGCATGCGGAAATCGTTCTTGTCGGTGAGCCGGGTGCGGATGAAGCCGGGCGCCGCGAGTTGCACCAGCACGCCGCTGCCCTGCAGGTCGCAGCGCATGCATTCCGCCAACGCCATCACCCCGGCCTTGGAGGAGGAATAGGCCACCGATCCCGGCAGGCCCCGATAGCCGGTCAGCGAGCCCGTCAGCACCACGTGGCCGGCGCCGCGGGCGACGAAGCCCGGCACCACCGCGCCCATGACCCGCATCGCCCCGGTGAAGTTCACGTCGGCCATGATCTCGGCCTTCTCGGCGTCCCAGGCCTCCGCCCCGAACGGCCAGTAGACGCCGGCGAGGAACACCACGCCGTCGATCTCTCCCGCGTCCCGGGCGGCGCGGCGCACCGCGTCCCCGTCGCTGACATCGAGCGGCAGCACCTCCGCGGGACCGGGCAGGGTGGCGGCCAGGTCGCGCAGCTTCTCCTCGGTGCGCGCCGACAGGATCAGCGTCATGCCCTCGGCGCTCAGCTTCTGCGCCAGCGCGGCGCCCAGCCCCTCGGAGGCGCCGACCAGCCAGTAGCGCTTGCCCTGCCACCCTTCCATCAGCCCGGCACCTTGCGCATCGTCGCCACCAGCTCGGCCACTTTGATGCCGAACTTGCGGAACTGGCTGCGGTTGATGATCGTCCCGTTCGGCGCGAGATACATCCAGTCCACCGCGTCGAGGAGATGGCCGCCGGCGCTGGGGGCGAGGCGCAGCTTGTAGCGCAGCTGCACGGCCGAGCCGAGCTGCCGCCCCCGGCCGCGATCCGGCACGTCGTCGGCATAGGCATCGAAGAAGCCGTCCCCGCGCAGGCTGAGGCGCCATTCGCGGTCCTGGGTCTCGCCGGTATCGTAGAGAAACTGCTCCGTCATCACGCCGTCATCGCCGTCCCAGTCGACGTGGAAGCGGCCGACGAAACGCGACACGACGCGGCCGCGCGGCCCGTAGATCACGCCCTCGCAGAGGATCGGCCCGGCGAGGTGTTCGCGCAGGTCGAAGGCCGGCTGGCCGTCGCCGTAATCCTCGGGGCGCTGCGCCGCGAAGGAGGCCCAGTAATGGTTCGCGATGTGGAACGCCAAGACCAGCGCCGCGGCCAGCGCCAGAACGAGCAGCATGTCCATGTCAGTCCTCTCCCGCCGGATAGGTCGCCAGCAATGCCACCGCCGCCACTTTCAGCGCGCAGGGCACCGCCGCGTAGAACAGCGCGAGCACCCGCAGGGCGCCGGGGTCGCTGACCTCGGCGCCGGGTCGGAAGCCCGCCGCCTCCAGCCCGGGAAGTAGCGCGCCAGCGGCCAAGGCCAGCGTGAACTTCTGTACGAAGGACCAGAGCGCGAAGCCCGCCCCGCCCTCCGGCGCGACCGTTTCGAGCCGGCGCGCGAAAAGCGCCGGCAGCAGCGTGAGATCGGCGCCCAGCGCGGCGCCGGTGGCGGCGCAGACCAGGGCGAAGGGCAGCACGTCGCCGGGGCCCAGCATGAGGGTCACCGCGAAGGCCAGGATGGCCAGCAGCATCGCCGCCATCAGCGCGGCGCGCGCCCCCACCCTCTCGGCCGCGCGGCCCCAGGCCGGCGCCGCCGCGGCCGCCGAGACGAAGAAGACCAGCAGGAGCGGCCCGGCGGCGGCGGGCGCGGCAAGCCGCGATTCCACGAAGAACAGAAACAGCGTCGAGGTCACGGCGAGCGGCGCGGCATTGGCCAGCGCCACCATGAGCAGGTGGCGCGCCCGCCGGTCGCGGAGCACCGGGGCGAACCCCGCCCGTGCCGCCGCCGCCGGTCCGGCCCAGTGCCGCCGCATCAGCGCCGCCGCCAGCAGCGTCGCCGCGGCAAAGAGGACCGCGAAGCCGGCATAGCCGCCGAGCCCCAGCGCCGCGAGCGCGGGCGGCGCCAGGGCGGCGAGGCAGACCCCGGTCAGACTGCCGGTTTCGCGCCAGCGCGCCAGCCGCAGGTGGCCCAGCGGGCCGAGCCCGCCGGCCCGCGCCACGCCGCGGGCGTAGAAGGCGATGGTCAGGAAGCTGTAGGCCGAGAAGACCAGCGTCAGGGTCAGCGCGAACCAGGCCAGCGGCGCCACCGGCGGCGGCACCGCGAAGAGCCCCAGCATGCCCGCCGCCATCACCAGCGCGGCCAGCGCCGCGGCGTGGCCGCGCCGGGCGCCGAGCCGGTCGGAGAGACGTCCGAGCAGCGGGTCCTGCACCAGATCGAGAAGCCGCAGCCCCACCAGCGCGGCGCCGAGCTCGGCCAGGCCCACGCCATGCGCCTCGGCATAGACCTTGGGGGCGTGAAGGTAGACCGGCAGCCCGGCGGCGGCGAGCACCGCCGCGAAGACCGCCCAACCGCCCAGTCCCTGCCCGCCCGGCGCCTGCCGCTGCGCGGCGCCGGTCACGAGACGTCGCGGCGGGGGGCCGCGGGCCGGGCGCGGAAACGCGCGCCCTTCCACCAGAGCTTCAGCGCCTGCCAGTGGATCAGCGCCAGGACGCGGCGCGCGCCGAGCGGCCGCAGCAGCAGCGCCCGCAGCAGGCCGCGGGAGGTCAGCGGCCGGCGCGTTCCGGCGAGCGTGGCGACCAGCCCGCCGGAGTCGCGGCTGTAATCGATGCGGATGCCGACCCGGTCCGGGGCGATGTCGAAGCAGAAGACATACTCCCCCGCCACCGGCTGGAACGGCGAGACATGCAGCAGCTTGCGGGCGCAGAGGCGGTCCTCGGGGCCGATCGGATCGCCGCCCGGGCGGGCGCAGAGATAGCTGTGGCGGTCGCCATAGGTGTTGGTAACCTCGGCGATCACCGCCACCAGCCGGCCCTCGCCGTCATGGGCGAGCCAGAAGCTGACCGGGTTGAAGACGTGGCCCAGCACCCGCGGCTGCGCCAGCAGCAGGAGCGGCCCGGGCGCCGCGATGCCGGCGGTGCAGAGCACCTCGCGCGCCCAGCGGGCGCCGCGTCCGGCCCTGGGCGGGCCGCCGTGATCGCGGTCGTGCAGGCTGGCCAGGCCGGCGCGGTTGCGCCCGAAGAGCCGCGGCCCGGCGATCTCTGCCTCGGCGTCGAGCAGCACGTAATCCACGGCGTAGCGGAAGGCGTTGCGGACGTCTCCGCGGCGGGCATGGAAGGTGTGGCCCGCGACGTGGTCGACGCCGGCGCTCATGCCGCGCTGCGGGCGGCCCGGCGCTGCCGCAGCCCCTCGGTCACCGCCTCGGCGCTGGCCAGCCCGTCCTCGTGAAAGCCGTTGCCCATCCAGGCGCCGCAGAACCAGGTGCGCCGCGCCCCGTTCAGATCCCGCAGCGTCTCCTGGGCGGCCAGCGCGGCGCGGTCATAGACCGGATGGCGCAGCACCGTCTCGTCATGGATCAGCTCCTCGCGGATCGGCCGCGTGGCGTTCAGCGTCACGAAGAGCGGATCGTCGAGCGGGATCGGCTGCAGCGAGTTCATCCAGTAGGTCAGATCGACGCTGTCGCCGGGCCCGCCGGCGGCCTCGGTGTAGTTCCAGGACGACCAGCAGGCGCGGCGCCGCGGCATCAGCCCGGCATCGGAATGCAGCACCACCCGGTTGGGCTGGTAGGCCACCGCGCCGAGCGCCCGGCGCTCCGCCCCGTCGGCATCGGCGAGCAGGCGCAGCGTGTCGTCGGAATGGGTGGCAAAGACCACCTCGTCGAAGCCCTGCCATTCGTCTCCGGCGGCGCGGATCTCGACCCCGGCATCGCCGCGGCGCACCGCCGCCACCGGCGCGCCGCGGCGCAGGGTCACGCCGCGGCGCTCCAGGTCGGCGGTCAGCCGCTCGACATATTGCAGCGAGCCGCCGGCCACCGTGTACCATTGGTGCTGCCCGGCATAGGTGAGCAGGGCGTGGTTCTCGAAGAACCGCACCAGCGCCTGGGCGGGGAAGTCGAGGATCTTTTCCGCCGGCGTCGACCAGATCGCCCCCGAGAGCGGCACCAGGTAATGGTCGCGGAACCTCTCCCCGGTGCCCAGCGCGGCGAGGAAGTCGCCGAGGCTCTGGCCGGGATCGCGGGCGGCGGCGGCGGCACGGGCGTTGAAGCGGAAGATGTCGCGCACCATGCCAAGAAAGCGCGGATCGAAGGCGTTGCGCTTCTGCGCGAAGAGCGCGCCGAGGCTCGCCAGCCCGTATTCCAGCGCGCCGCCGCGCAGGCTGGCGCCGAAGGACATGCGTGACGGCACGACCGGCACGTCGAGTTCGCGGAACAGCCGCGACAGGCGGGGGTAGTTGGCGTGGTTGAAGACGATGAAGCCGGTATCGACCGGCTGGTCCCCGTGCCGGCCCGCGATCTTGGTGCGGGCATGGCCGCCGAGCCGGCTGCGTGCCTCGAAGAGGGTCACGTGGTGCTCGGCGGCCAGGTAGCGCGCCGCGCCGAGGCCGGAAATGCCGCCGCCGATCACGGCGATGCGGCGCGGCGCGGAAGGGGAAGTGTCAAACGGCATGAACAGGGGGCTCCGATCCGGGTTTGCAGGCGATACGGCAGACACGTGACTTTGGATCAATCCGGACCACGTTCACGCAAAGAGTGATCCGCGCCGGGGACGCGCCCGTATGCCCGACATGATGCAGACCTTCCAGTTCCAGGCCGCCGCCGACCCGGCCTGCCGCGACGCGGCCGCCGACGCGCCAGCCCGGCCCGGCGCCGCGGCCGCGCCGGGCGCACGCCCCGGCGGCCCGGACTGGGCGCTGGCGAAGATGCGGGCGGTGCGCCACGACCGCAGCGAGGCGGCCTTCGCCGCGCTCTTCGGGCATTTCGCGCCGCGGGTGAAGGCCTATCTGATGCGCCGCGGCAGCGATTCCGCCCAGGCCGAGGAGATCACCCAGGACGTGATGGCGGCGCTCTGGCACAAGGCGCACCTGTTCGACCCGGCGCGCGCCCCGCTCGCTGCCTGGGTCTTCACCCTGGCCCGCAACCGGCGCATCGACGTGCTGCGCCAGAGCCGCCGCCCGGTGCCCGAGGATCTGGCCTGGGGGCCGGACGCGGCGCCGCCCACCGAGGACGCACTCGCCTTTCAGCAGGATTGCGCGCGCCTCGCCCCGGCGCTCGAGACGCTGCCGGCCGGGCAGCGCGAGATTCTCGAGCGCGCCTATTTCGGCGAGTTGAGCCACGGCGAGATCGCCGAACTGACCGGGCTGCCGCTCGGCACGATCAAGTCGCGCATCCGGCTCGGGCTGGACCGGCTGCGCCATGCCATGAAGTGAGCGAGAGTGCGATGATCCGTCACCACCCGACCGAAGATATTCTCATGGCCTACAGCCGCGGCGACCTTCCCGAGGCCATGGACCTCGTCGTGGCGACGCATCTGTCGCTCTGCGACGCCTGCCGCGCCACCGCCGAGACCTTCGACGCCATCGGCGGCACCCTGCTCGAGGCGACCGAGCTGGCCGAGGTCTCCGACGCCTGCCTGAGCGCCACGATGGCCTGCATCCGCGCCGCCCCGCCGGCCGAGGAGGTGCCGCCCCGCGATCCCGAGGGGGTGCTGCCGCCGCCGCTCGCGGCGCAGGTCGGCGGCGGGCTCGACGCGGTGCGCTGGCGCGGCGCGGGCATGGGGGTGAAGCAGGCCATCCTGCGGACCCATGGCGACGCGGTGGCGCGGCTGCTCTCGATCCCGCCGGGCGTGGCGATGCCCGACCACGGCCATCGCGGCATCGAGCTCACGCTGGTCCTGCAGGGCGCCTTCCGCGACGATCACGGCCGCTTTGCCCGCGGCGACATGGAGATCGCCGACGCCGCCATGGACCACATTCCGGTGGCCGAAACCGCCGAGACCTGCATCTGCCTGGCGGTGACCGATGCGCCGTTGCGCTTCCGCGGCTGGCTGCCGCGGCTGGCCCAGCCGTTCCTGAAGATCTGAGCCCGCCCCTACCCTGGCGGGCCCCGGCCCGGCGCCGCGCGGTGGCGGCGCCGGGGCGCGCTCAATGCGGCTTTTTCTTCTTCGGCGGCATCAGGTCGGTGATCGTGCCCTCGAACATCTCGGCGGCGAAGTTCACCGTCTCCGACAGCGTCGGGTGCGGGTGGATGGTGTGGCCGAGATCGACCGCATCGGCCCCCATCTCGATGGCCAGCGCCACCTCGGCGATCAGGTCGCCCGCATTGGTGCCGACGATGGCGGCGCCCACGACCCGGTCGTCCTCGGGATCGAACAAGAGCTTGGTCATGCCCTCCGAGCGGCCGTTCGACAGCGACCGGCCCGAGGCGGCCCAGGGGAAAACGCCCTTCTCGACCTTGATGCCGCGCTCCTTGGCCTCGCGCTCGGTCAGGCCGCACCAGGCGACCTCCGGGTCGGTATAGGCCACCGACGGGATCACCCGGGCATCGAAGGCACGCTTCTCGCCCGAGGCGACCTCGGCCGCGACCTTGCCCTCGTGCACCGCCTTGTGCGCCAGCATCGGCTGGCCCACCACGTCGCCGATGGCGAAGATATGGCCCTGGCCGGTGCGCTGGAACTCGTCCACGGCGATGAAGCCGCGCTCGTCCACCGCCACGCCGGCCTTCTCGGCGTCGAGCATCTTGCCGTTGGGCTTGCGGCCGACCGAGACCAGCACCCGGTCGAACGTGTCCTCGAAGGTCTCGCCCTTGTCGTCCTCGAAGTTGACCTTGAGGCCCTTCTTCTCGGCCTTCATGCCGGTGACCTTGGTCTTCAGGAAGATGTTCTCGTAGCGGCCCTTGATGCGGTCCATCAGCGGCTTCACGAGGTCCTTGTCGGCGCCGGGGATGATCTGGTCCATCAGTTCCACCACCGTCACCTTGGTGCCCAGCGCGTCGTAGACGCAGGCCATCTCGAGCCCGATGATGCCGCCGCCGAGGACCAGCATGCGCTTGGGGATCTCCGGCAGCTCCAGCGCGCCGGTCGAATCCACCACCCGCGGGTCGTCATGCGGGATAAAGGGCAGCTTCACCGATTCCGACCCGGCGGCGATGATGCACTGGTCGAAGCTGACCTTGGTGGTCTTGCCGTCCGCGTCCTCGACCGCGATCATGTTGGGGCCGGTGAACTTGCCGAAGCCGCGCACCACCTTGACCTTGCGGCCCTTGGCAAGCCCGTCGAGCCCGCCGGTGAGCTTCTTCACCACGCCGTCCTTGAAGCCGCGCAACTCGTCGAGATCGATCTCGGGCTTGCCGAAGCTCACCCCGTGGCCGCCCATCTCGTCGGCCTCGGTGATGACCTTGGCGACGTGCAGCAGCGCCTTGGACGGGATGCAGCCGACATTCAGGCAGACGCCGCCGAGCGAGGGATAGCGCTCGATCAGCACCACCTTCTTGCCGAGATCGGCAGCCCGGAAGGCGGCGGAATAGCCGCCCGGGCCGGAGCCCAGCACCACCACCTCGCCATGCACGTCGCCCTGGCCCGACTCCGATCCGGTCGCCGCGACCTTCTCGGGCGTCCCGCGGGTGTCCGAGCCGCGGTCGCCGTAGCCGCCGCCCTGCTGGCCGCCCTGGCCCTTGGGCTCGGCGGCCTTGTCGCTGCCGCCGTCCCCCTCCTCGGCGCCCTCGAGCACCAGGATGACGTCGCCCTCGGAGACCTTGTCGCCCTCCTTGACCTTGATCTCGGTGATCTTGCCGGCATGGGACGAGGGCACTTCCATCGTCGCCTTGTCGGACTCGAGCTCGATCAGCGGGTCTTCCTTCTCGACCGTGTCGCCGACGCTCACCAGCACGGTGACCACGGGCACGTCCTTGAAATCGCCGATATCGGGAACCTTCACATTCATGTCGGCCACCTCACAGCATCAGCCGACGGGCGTCGGCCATCAGGTATTTCAGATGCGCGCAGAACCGCGCCGCGAGCGCCCCGTCGATCGCCCGGTGGTCGTAGCTGAGCGACATCGGCAGCATGTTGCGCGGCTCGAACTCGGTGCCGGTCCAGACCGGCGCCATCTTCGACCGGGTGAGGCCGAGGATCGCCACTTCGGGCGCGTTGACGATCGGCGTGAACGAGGTGCCGCCGATGCCGCCGAGCGACGAGATGGTGAAGGACGCGCCCTGCATGTCGGCCGATTTCAGCGCGCCCTCGCGGGCCTTCTTGCTGAGCTCGCCCAGATCCTTGGAGATCTCCACGATGCCCTTGCGGTCGGCATCCTTGATCACCGGCACGACGAGGCCGTTCGGCGTGTCGGCGGCAAAGCCGATATGGTAGTAATCCTTGCGGATCAGCTTGTCGCCGTCCGGGTGGATCGAGGAATTGACCTCCCAGTGCTTCTTCAGCGCCGAGACGCAGGCCTTGACCACGAAGGACAAGAGCGTGACGCGGTAGCCCTCTTCCTTGGCCGCGGTGTCGAGTTCCTTGCGGTACTTGTCGAGCTCGGTGATGTCCGCCTCTTCGTTGTGCGTGACATGCGGGATGTTGAGCCAGGAGCGGTGCAGCGCGGGGCCGGAGATCTTCTTGATCCGGCTCATCTCCACATCCTCGACCGGGCCGAACTTGGAGAAGTCGACGGCCGGGATCGGCGGGATGCCCATGCCGCCCTGCGCCGGGGCGCCGGCGGCGGGCGCGGCGCCCGAACGCGCCTTCAGCGCCTTTTCCACGTCCTCGCGCAGGATGCGGCCCTTGCGCCCGGTGCCGTTCACCGTGGCGAGGTCGATCTCCACCCGGCGCGCGAAGGCGCGCACCGAGGGCGAGGCATGGACGCGCGAGAAGCCCGCATCGGTGACGGCGCGCGCCTCCTGGGTCTGGCCGCCGCCCTGCCCGCCGGAAGATTGCGGCTGGCTCGCCGCCTTTTCCTCGGTCTTGGGCTCGGGCTTGGCCTCGTCCTTGCCGCCCTTGTCCTCCGCGCCGGCAGCGCCGCCCTCGGCCTCGATCACCAGGATCACGTCGCCCTCGGAGACCTTGTCGCCCTCGGAGACCTTGATCTCGGTGATCTTGCCGGCATGGGAGGACGGGACCTCCATCGTCGCCTTGTCGGATTCGAGCTCGATCAGCGGGTCTTCCTCGGCGACGGTGTCGCCGACGCTCACCAGCACGGAGACGACGGGCACGTCCTTGAAATCGCCGATGTCGGGAACTTTCACGTCAGTGGTCATGGTCTTTCTCTCTCCCTCGATCCGCGTCAGCTGAGCCGCGGGTTCGGCTTGCCGCCGTCGATGTCGTATTTCTTGATCGCGGCCTCGACGTCCTTCTGGGACACCGCGCCCTCGCGCCACAGATCGACCATCGCCGCCGCGGCGATGTGGTTGGCGTCGACCTCGAAGAAGCGCCGCAGGTTCTCGCGGCTGTCGGAGCGGCCGTAGCCGTCGGTGCCAAGCACGGTGAAGCGCTGCGGCACGAAGGCGCGGATCTGCTCGGCGTAGTTCTTCATGTAGTCGGTGGCGGCGATCACCGGGCCCTTGGCGTTCTGCAGGAGCTCGGTGACATAGGGCACCTTCTCCTCCGCCGTCGGGTTCAGCCGGTTGTGGCGCAGCGCGTCCTGGCCGTCGCGGGCCAGCTCGTTCATGCTGGTCGCCGACCAGATGTCGGAGGTGACGCCGAAATCCTCCTTCAGCATTTCGGCCGCCTTGATGACCTGCATCAGGATGGTGCCCGAGCCCATCAGGTTGACGTGCTTCTTGCCCGGACGCGCGGTCTTCTGCATCCGGTAGAGGCCCTTGATGATGCCCTCCTCGGCACCCACCGGCATCGCCGGGTGCGAGTAGTTCTCGTTCATCAGGGTGATGTAGAAGTAGACATCCTCCTGATCGACGAACATCCGCTGCAGGCCGTTCTGCACGATCACCGCCACTTCATAGGAGAAGGTCGGATCGTAGCTGATGCAGTTCGGGATGGTGCCGGCCATGATGTGGCTGTGGCCGTCCTCGTGCTGCAGGCCCTCGCCGTTCAGCGTCGTGCGGCCGGCGGTGCCGCCCAGCAGGAAGCCGCGCGCCCGGCTGTCGCCGGCGGCCCAGGCGAAGTCGCCGATGCGCTGGAAGCCGAACATCGAGTAGAAGATGTAGAACGGGATCATCGGCACGCCGTGCGTCGAGTAGCTCGTCGCGGCGGCGATCCAGTCGGCCATGGATCCGGCCTCGTTGATGCCCTCCTGCAGGACCTGGCCGTCCTTCGATTCCTTGTAGAACATCATCTGGTCGGCGTCCTGGGGCGTGTAGTTCTGCCCCAGCGGGTTGTAGATGCCGACCGAGCGGAACAGCCCCTCCATGCCGAAGGTGCGGCTTTCGTCCGGCACGATCGGCACCACGTATTTGCCGATCTGCTTGTCGCGCAGCAGCGTGGTCAGGATGCGCACGAAGGCCATGGTGGAGCTGATCTGCCGGTCGCCGGTGGCGTCGAGCTCCTTCTTGAACTTGTCGAGCGCCGGGATCTCGAGCTTCGGCGCGTCGGAATGGCGCTTCGGGAACTCGCCGCCCAGCTCCTTGCGGCGCTCGGTCAGGTAGGATTTCTGCGCGTTGTTGAGCGTGACGAAGGGCACCTTCTCGAGGTCGTTGTCCTCGATCGGGATGCGGAAGCGGTCGCGCATCGCCTTGAGCTGGTCGACCTGCATCTTCTTCGACTGGTGGGCGATGTTCTGGCCCTCGCCGGCCGTGCCCATGCCATAGCCCTTCACCGTCTTGACCAGCAGGCAGGTCGGCTTGCCCTCGGTGCGGGTGGCGCGGAGATAGGCGTTGTAGACCTTCTTGATGTCGTGGCCGCCGCGGCGCAGGGCCCAGATCTCGTCATCGGTCCAGTCCTCGACCAAAGCCGCGGTCTCGGGATACTTGCCGAAGAAATGCTCGCGGATATAAGCGCCGTCCTTCGACTTGAAGGTCTGGTAATCGCCGTCGATGGTCTCGTCCATGAGCTGGCGCAGCTTGCCGGACGTGTCGCGTTCCAAAAGCTCGTCCCAGCCGCGGCCCCAGAGCAGCTTGATCACGTCCCAGCCGGAGCCGCGGAAGGCGCCCTCGAGTTCCTGGACGATCTTGGAGTTGCCGCGCACCGGGCCGTCGAGGCGCTGCAGGTTGCAGTTCACCACGAAGATCAGGTTGTCGAGCCCCTCGCGCGCCGCGAGGTGGATGGCGCCGAGGCTTTCGGGCTCGTCCATCTCGCCGTCGCCGAGGAAGGCCCAGACCTTGCGGTCGCCGGCATCGATGAGCCCGCGATTGTGAAGGTACTTCATGAACCTAGCCTGGTAGATCGCCATCATCGGGCCGAGGCCCATGGAGACGGTCGGGAACTGCCAGTACTCGGGCATCAGCCAGGGATGCGGGTAGGAGGACAGGCCCTTGCCGTCGACCTCCTGGCGGAAGCTCGTCAGGTCCTCCTCGGACAGCCGGCCCTCCATGAAGGAGCGGGCGTAGATGCCGGGGATGACATGGCCCTGGAAGAACACCAGGTCGCCGCCATGCATCGTCGACTTGGCGCGCCAGAAATGGTTCAGGCCGACATCGTAGAGCGCCGCCGAGGAGGCGAAGGAGGCGATGTGCCCGCCGATCCCGTCCGAGGCCTTGTTGGCGCGGACCACGGTCGCCATGGCGTTCCAGCGGTTGATGGTGCGGATGCGCCATTCCATCTCGGTGTCGCCGGGCACGTCGATCTCGTCATCGGGCGAGATGGTGTTCTGGTAGGGCGTGGTGGCCGAGAAGGGCAGCATGGCGCCGGCGGCCCGGGCCTGCTGCACCGCCTTGTCGAGCAGGAAATGCGCCCGGTCCGGGCCGTCGCGCAGGATGACGTCCTCGATCGCTTCCTGCCATTCCTGCGATTCGACCGGATCGACGTCTTGCGGATTGTCCTTCATCGGTCCTCTCCCTTGCACGGCGCCTGGCGCCGATATAGTTTAATCCTAAACATTCTTGCGAAGGCCGCGCGCGACGATCGCCGTAGTTTCCTCGGCGGCAGCGCTATCACGCAAGGCCGGATTTCCATAGGTGACTGGGCGAATAGCAGTCATGCGCCCGGCGCATGAAGATAGTTTAGCGCTGAACGAATTTTCGGGCCGCGCCGCCATCTCTGTCCCTCCCCGTCCGGCATGCGGGCCGGTCACGGCCCGTCCCGTCCCTGCCCGGTCGCGGCGCGCGCGGCCTCCCGCCGCGCGTCGCCGGATCCACAGGTTGGACGACGTAGGGCGCGTCGCGAAAGAGAAAATGTTGTGCCCCGCTCCCCCGCAGGGCGGCGGCGTCGGCGCGGTGCGGGGCGCGGCGGCTCAGCTGCGCCCGAACAGCCGCTCGATGTCGGCGAGCCGCAGCTCCACATAGGTGGGCCGGCCATGGTTGCACTGGCCGGAATGCGGCGTCGCCTCCATCTCGCGCAGGAGCGCGTTCATCTCCTCGGCGCGCATGCGCCGGCCGGAGCGCACCGAGCCGTGGCAGGCCACCCGGCTCAGGATGGCTTCGATGCGCTCCTGCACCAGCGCGCTCTCGCCGCTGTCGCAGAGCTCGTCCACCACGTCGCGGAGCAGCGCCGCGGCATCGACCTCGCCGAGGATCGCCGGGGTCTCGCGCACCGCCACGGCGTCGCCGCCGAAGGGCTCGATCACCAGGCCCAGCCGCGCCAGGTCGGCGGCGGCGTCGAGCAGGCGGGCGCGGTCGTCGGCCGACAGCGCCACCACCTCGGGGATCAGCAGGGCCTGGGCGGCCACGCCGCGCTCCGCCATCTGGCGCTTGAGCTTCTCGTAGACCAGGCGCTCATGCGCGGCGTGCTGGTCGACGATGACCATGCCGGTCTCGGTCTGGGCGATGATGTAGTTCTCGTGCACCTGGCCCCGGGCGGCGCCGAGCGGCCGGCGCTCCGGCGCCTCCTCGGGGACGGCATCGGCGACGGGCGGCGCCTCCTCCATTGGCTCGACCCGGCCCGACCAGGCCCCGGCGATCTCGGCGAAGCCGGGCGCCTGGGCGGCATGCGCGGCCTGCCGGGCGGCGGCAGTGGGCCGGTCCATCTGGTAGATGCGGGGCGCCGCATCGGCGCGGGGCTCCGGGCGGAAGGCGCCCAGCGCGGCGCCCGCCACGGTGGTCGAGGCGCGGTGCCCGGCCTCGGCCAGGGCGTGGCGCAGGCCCGACACGATCAGCCCGCGCACCAGCCCGGCCTCGCGGAAGCGGACCTCGGTCTTGGCCGGGTGCACGTTGACGTCGACGCGCTGCGGGTCGCAGGTCACGAAGAGCGCCGCCGCCGGGTGGCGATCGCGCGACAGCAGGTCCTGATAGGCGGCGCGCAGGGCGCCGATCAGCAGCCTGTCCCGGACCGGGCGGCCGTTGACGAAGAGATGCTGCTGCGTCGCCGAGCCGCGCGAATAGGTCGGCAGCGCGGCAAAGCCGGTGAGCCGCAGCCCGTCGCGCTCGGCATCGATCGGCAGCGCGTTCTCGGCGAAGTCGCGGCCCAGGACCTGCGCCAGCCGCGCCGACAGGGTCTCGAAAAGCGTGCCGGAGGACGGGTCGGCGCGGAAGGTCACGCGGCCGGCGCCGCCGCCCGAGACGTCGCGCAGGGTGAAGGCGACGCCGGGCTCGGCCATGGCGAGGCGGCGCACCACCTCGCCGATGGCCTGCATCTCGGCGCGGTCGGAGCGCAGGAACTTGAGCCGCGCCGGGGTGGCGTGGAACAGGTCGCGCAGGCTGACCACGGTGCCGCCGTTCAGCGCGGTGGGCCGCACCGGCGAGAGCACGCCGCCGGAACAGGCGATCTCGGCCGCCTCCTGCCCGGCGACCCGGCTCTGGATGGTGAGCCGCCCCACGGCGCCGAGCGAGGGCAGCGCCTCGCCGCGGAAGCCGAAGGAGCGGATCGCCAGCAGGTCGGAGCCGTCGATCTTCGAGGTGGCGTGCCGCGCCAGCGCCAGTTCCAGTTCCGAGGCCGCGATGCCGTGGCCGTCATCGGTGACCCGGATCAGCGTCTTGCCGCCATCGGCGATGTCGATGCCGATCCGCCGGGCGCGGGCGTCGAGCGCGTTCTCGACCAGCTCCTTGACCGCGGATGCGGGGCGCTCCACGACCTCGCCGGCGGCGATGCGGTTGATCGCGGCATCGTCGAGCTGGCGAATCTCGGGGCGGATATAGGGGGCGTGACCGGTCATGCCACCAGACCTAGCAGGGAACGGCGCGGCCTGTCATCCGATTCCCGCCGCGCCCCGCGGGCCCTCAGCCGACCGGGTGCGGCACCGGTTTCCCGGCAAAGAAGGCGTCGAGGTTGTCGGCCACCATGTGGCCCATATCCTCGCGCGTCTCCACCGTGGCCGAGCCCAGATGCGGCAGCAGCACCACGTTCTGCATGTCGCAGAGCGCCGCGGGGACCTCGGGCTCCTTCTCGAACACGTCGAGCCCGGCAGCACCGAGCCGGCCGTCCCGCAGCGCCGCGATCAGCGCCTGCTGGTCGACCACGTCGCCGCGGGCGGTGTTGACCAGGATGCCGCGGGGTCCGATCAGGGCCAGGCGCTCGGCGTTCATCATGCCGCTGTTGGCGCCGCCGCCGGGCAGGTGCAGCGACACCACGTCGGCGCGCTCCAGCACCGCCTCGACGCTGTCGAGCCGCTCCGCCTCGAGCCCGGCCAGGCGCTCCGCCGGCACCGCGCTGCGGTTGTAATAGACCACCTGCATGCCGAAGGCCGCCTGCGCCCGCTGCGCCGTGGCGATGCCGATCCGACCCATGCCGACGATGCCCAGCACCTTGCCGCGCAGCCGGGTGCCCATCATGTGGGTCGGCCGCCAGCCGGTCCAGTTGCCGGCCCGGACCTCGCGCTCGCCCTCGCCGGCGCGGCGCGCCGCCATCAGCATCAGCGTGATGGCGAGATCGGCGGTGCAATCGGTCAGGCAGCCCGGCGTGTTGGTGATGGTCAGCCCCGCGGCCTTCGCCGCATCGACGGCGATGTGGTTAAAGCCGACGCCGAAGTTCCCAAGGATCCGCGTGCGGTGATCGCCGCTGAAGATCTCCGCCGGCAGCTTGTCCGACACCGTCGGGCAGACCGCGTCATAGGCGTTCAGCGCGGCGCCGATCTCCTCGGCGCTCATCGGCCGGTCGTCCTCGTTCAGCGTCGCCTCGTAATCGCGCGAAAGCCGTCTCTCGACGGCTTCCGGCCACTTGCGCGTGACAAGTATCTTCGCTTTCGCCATGTCAGGCCGCCACCTTCTTTCCGGTCAGAACGGCCTCGACGGTATGCCCGAAGGAGGCCGGGTTCGGGATGATGGTATGGCCCGCCTCGCGGATGATTTCCACCTTCTCCTGGGCGCTTTCGCCGAAGGCCTGCACGATGGCGCCGGCATGACCCATCTTCTTGCCCTTCGGCGCCGAGAGGCCGGCGACATAGGCCATCAGCGGCTTCTTCATGTGCTCGCGCGCCCAGAGCGCCGCCTCGGCCTCCTGCGGGCCGCCGATCTCGCCGATCATCACCACCGCGTCGGTCTCCGGATCCTCCTCGAAGAGCTGCAGGATGTCCCGGAAGGACGAGCCGTTGATCGGGTCGCCGCCGATCCCCACCGAGGTCGAGATGCCGATGCCGCGGGCCTGCATCTGGCTCGCCGCCTCGTAGCCCAGCGTGCCCGAGCGGCCGACCACGCCGATCCGACCCGGCGTGTAGATGTGGCCCGGCATGATGCCCAGCATGGCCTTGCCCGGGGAAATCGTGCCGGCGCAGTTCGGCCCGGTCAGGCACATCTTCTGGTCGAGCCGGTAGCGCCGCATGTAGCGCTTCACCCGCATCATGTCCTGCGCCGGGATGCCGTCGGTGATGCAGACGCAGTACTTGATGCCGGCATCGGCGGCTTCCATGATCGCGTCGGCGGCGAAGGGCGGCGGCACGAAGACGATCGAGGCCTCGGCGCCGGTCTCCTCCACCGCGCCGCGCACGGTGTTGAAGACCGGCCGGCCGAGATGCTCCTGCCCGCCCTTGCCGGGGGTGACGCCGCCGACCACGTTGGTGCCGTATTCGATCATCTCGCCGGCGTGGAAATTGCCGATCCGTCCGGTGAAGCCCTGGATCAGGACCTTGGTCTTCTCGTCTAGCAGAATGGACATGGGATCCTCCCTCCTCAGGCGGCCTTGCGGCCGGATTTCCAGGTGGCGACGGCGGTTTCCGCCGCCTCCTCGAGCGTGTCGGCGACGATCACCGAGGGCGCCTTCTCGGCGAGGATCTTGCGTCCTTCCTCGACCTTGGTGCCCGACAGCCGGACGATCAGCGGCACCGGCACGCCGACCTCCTCGATCGCCTTGGCGACACCCTCGGCGACCCAGTCGCAGCGGTTGATGCCGGCGAAGATGTTGACGAGGATGACCTCCACGTTCTTGTCCTGCAGCACCGCGCGGAACGACTTGGCCACCCGCTCGGGGCTGGCGCCGCCGCCGATGTCGAGGAAGTTCGCGGGCTCGCCGCCGGCCAGCTTGATCATGTCGAGCGTCGCCATGGCGAGGCCGGCGCCGTTGATGATGCAGCCGATATTGCCCTCCAGGCCGACATAGGACAGGCCGCGATCCGAGGCGAAGGTCTCGCGCGGATCCTCCTGGCTCTTGTCGCGCAGCTCGGAGATCGCCGGGCGGCGGAACAGCGCGTTCTCGTCAAAGCTCATCTTGGCGTCGAGCGCGTAGATCTCGTCGTTCGAGACCACCAGCGGGTTGATCTCCAGCATCGAGGCGTCGAAGTCGCGGAACACCCGGTAGCAGCCCATGATGGTCTGCACCGCCTTGCCGATCAGCGCGCCGTCGAGGCCGAGCCCGAAGGCCAGTTCGCGGGCCTGGAACTCCATCATGCCCGCACCCGGATCGACCGAGCAGCGCACCAGGCTGTCGGGCTCCTTGGCGGTGATCTCCTCGATCTCCATGCCGCCCGAGCCCGAGGCCACGATCATGATCCGCTCTTCCTTGCGGTCGAGCACGAAGCCGAGATAAATCTCGCGGTCGATCTGCACCGTCTCCTCGATGTAGAGCCGGGAGACCAGCTTGCCGCGCTCGCCGGTCTGGGCGGTGACGAGGCGCGCGCCCAGAAGCTTGTCGGCGGCCTCCTCGACCTCCTTCTCGGTCTTGCACAGGATGATGCCGCCGGCCTTGCCGCGGGCGCCGGAATGGATCTGCGCCTTCACCACCCAGCCCTCGCCGCCGATCTCGGTGGCGCGGTAGGCGGCCTGTTCGGGGCTGTAGGCGAGCCCGCCGCGCGGCATGCGGATGCCGTGCGTGGCGAGCAACTCCTTGGCCTGGTATTCGTGGATGTCCATAATCTCTCCTCCCTGTCAGGCCGCACGGGCCCTGAGCACGTCCTGCACCGCGAGCACGTTCTTCGCCATTTTCTCGGATGCAGCATCGATCATCTTGCCGTCGAGGCTGGCCGCGCCCTTGCCCTGCGCGGCGGCTTCCTTCAGCGCCACGAGGATGCGCTCGGCGCGCTCGACCTCGGCGGAGGTCGGGGAATACTCGTCATTGGCGAGCTCGATCTGGCTCGGGTGGATCGCCCACTTGCCCTCGATCCCCAGCGCCGCGCCGCGCTTGCAGGCATCGCGGAAGCCGTCGGGGTCGGAGAAGTCGCCGAAGGGGCCGTCGATCGGGCGCAGCCCGTAGGCCCGGCAGGCGGTGGTCATCCGGCTCAGCGCGGCGTGCCACTGATCGCCCGGATAATTCGGGTTCAGCCCGCCGATATTGACCGTGCGCGCCTTGTGGAAGGCGGCGTAGTCGGCGACCCCGAAATGCATCGCCTCGAGCCGCGACGGCGCGGCGGCGATGGCCTCCACATTGGCCATGCCGAGCGGCGTCTCGATCAGCGCCTCGAGGCCGATCTGGCGCTCGTAGCCCATCGCCATCTCGATCTGGTTGACCATCGCCTCGACCATGTAGACGTCCTGCGGCAGCCCGACCTTGGGGATCAGGATGACGTCGAGGTTGCGTCCGGCCTGCTCCACCACATCGACCACGTCGCGGTACATGTAATGGGTGTCGAGGCCGTTGATGCGCACGCTGGTGATCTTGTTCTTGCCGCGCCAGTCGATCTCGTTCAGCGCCTGGATGGCGTTCTTGCGCGCCTGCTCCTTGTCGGCCGGCGCGACGGCGTCCTCGAGATCGAGGAAGACCATGTCGGCGGCGGAGTCGGCGGCCTTGCGCACCATCTCCATGTTGGAGGCGGGCACCGCCAGCGTGGAACGCTGGAGGCGGGTCTTGCGCATGCCGTGAACCGTGTGACTCATCTCTGAAACTCCTCCCGGGAATGGCTTATTCGGCGGCCAGAATCTGCGGCTGGGCCTGGTTGTCGGTGAAATGCTTGACCGCGGCGCCGACGCCCGATCCAGCCCGGATGTCGAAGCCGCAATCGATCATCGCCATCTCGGCCGAGGCCAGCGCGGTGCAGACCATCGGCTCGTTCAGCCAGCCCAGATGGCCGATGCGGAAGACGCGGCCCATGACCTTGGCGAGCCCGGTGCCGAGCGAGGTGTTGTAGGCCTTGTAGGCCCGCGCGATGACCTCGCGGGCATCCTTGTCCTCGGGCACGACGATGGCGCTGACGGTGTCGGAATGCCATTTCGGCGCCTTGGCGCATAGCTTGAGCCCCCAGGCATCGACCGCGGCGCGCACGCCCGTGGCCAGCCGGTGATGGCGCGCCCAGACATTCTCGATGCCCTCCTCGAGCAGCATGTCGCAGGCGGTGTCGAGCCCGCGCAGCAGCTGGGTCGCCGGGGTATAGGGGAAGTAGCCCGCGTCGTTGGTGGCGATCATGTCCTCGAAGGAGAAGAAGCAGCGGCCGTATTCCGCGGTCTTGTGCGCCTCGAGCGCCCATTTCGACACCGACAGGATGCCGAGGCCGGCGGGCAGCATGAAGCCCTTCTGGCTGCCCGAGACCGCGCAATCCACCCCCCAGGCGTCCTGGTCGAACTCGATCGAGCCCACCGAGGAGACGCCGTCGACCATCAGGAGCGCCGGGTGGTTGGCGTCGTCGAGCGCCTGGCGCACGCCGCGGATGTCCGAGGTGACCCCCGTCGCGGTCTCGTTGTGGGTGGCGAAGACCGCCTTGTATTCGTGGGTCTTGTCGGCCTTCAGCCGCGCCGCGTATTGCTCGACCGGCACGCCCTCGCCCCATTCGCAGTCGATCACGTCGACGTCGAGGCCGAAGCGCTGCGCCATGTCGACCCAGAGGTTGGAGAACTGCCCGAAGCGGCTCATCAGCACCTTGTCGCCGGGGCTCAGCGTGTTCTGGATCGCCGCTTCCCAGGCGCCGGTGCCCGAGGACGGGTAGATGAAGACGCGGCCGGTGGTGTTCTTGAAGACCTTCTGAACCTTCTCGAAGATAGGCCGGGTCAGTTCGGGAAAGTCCGGCGCGCGCATGTCCTGCATGGCGACATTCATCGCCATCCGCACCTCCTCGGGGATGTTGGTCGGGCCGGGAATGTAGAGATGCTTGTAGCCGGGCATGGGGACGATCCTCCTGAATCTGGGGCCGCGGGGCGGCCGGTCATATCGTTGCGTCAAGCATGCGCCGGACGACATTTTCCGCCCACACTCCCGCGGATAGGAATCCGCGCCCCCGGGGTGGGGCCGCCCTACCCGTTGGATGGACCCGGCCCCGCCGCATTCGGGCCCGGCGGGCAAGGCGGCCGCGCCGGCGGCGGCCCGCATCCGGGCCCGCGCGGCGCGTCGCGGCGCCCGGGGCGGGTGGCCCGGCTGCCGTGACGGGGACGCGGAGGTCGCGTCGCAAGGCGGGGATGTGCGCGAGGGCCGCGTCAGGCGCGGCATCGGATGCGCCGCGTCAGGCGCGTCGGCGGGCGCGCCGCCTCACGCGCGGCTTCGGATGCGCCGTGTCAGGCGCGGCGGCGGATGCGCCGTGTCAGGCGCGGCGGCGGATGCGCCGCGGCACGCGCGGTATCGGATGCGCCGCGGAACGCGCGACTTCGGATGCGCCGCGGCGGGCGCGCTAGCTGTCGAGCTCGCGCGAGTAGATCGCCACCGCCATGGCGCGGTTGCGCACCCCGAGCTTCTCGTAGAGATTCTTCAGGTGGTACTTCACCGTGTTCTCCGAGATGCCGGTGCGGTTGGCGATCTGCTGGTTGGTCCAGCCGCGCGCCAGCACGTCGAGCAGCTCGCGCTCGCGCACCGTCAGCGTCGCCAGCGGCGTGTCGTTGATCGCGGTGACGTCGATATAGGGCACGCAGATGCGGCCGTTGGCCACCGCGTGCAGCGTGTCGAAGAGCACCGAGGGATCGTCGAACTGGTAGCAGTAGCCCTGCGCCCCGAGCCGCACCGCCTGGCGCACGGCGCCGAGGTCGCGGGTGTTCGAGAACACCGTCACCGGCTCGCGGCGGCCGCGGGCGCGCCATTCCCGCAGCACCTCCACGGCGCCGAGATCGGCGCTCTGCCAGGACAGCACCGCGACGTCGAAACTGTCGGCCGGGCTGTCGAGCAGCGCCCGCGCGCTGGCGCTCGCGGCGGTGAGGGCAAAGCGGGCATCGCCGTCGAAGCAGACGCCGAGCGCCGAGGTGACGAGCGGGTTGGGCTCCACCAGGTAGACCCGCACGGCGCTGGTGTTGCGGCCGACGGCCCGGCCCGACAGGGTGTTGACTGACACGTTCATGGTCCTCCCCCTCCCCGCGGAACGGGGCATGTTTGCCAAGCGCAGTCCCTTCCGACCGTCGGCCGCCACGCCTCAGAGTAATTTTATGTCGCAAGCTCCGGCGGCTCTGTCACGGTATTCTTAGGTATTCCTTAGCCGCAGCGCAGCATCGGCCGGCGCGCGCGGCGGCGTCCGGGGCCCGGCCCTCCGCCCGAACGGGTGGGCCGCCGCCACCCGGCCGGCCGAGGCGCCGGTGCCGGACCGGGCGGCGATCCGGAAGGCGCATTGCCCGGCGACCGCGTTCCATGCTTGATGACGCCCGACGACAACCGGGAGGGACGGGCGATGGCGCCGAAAAGCGATCTCGAAATAGCGCGCGCTGCGACCAAGAAGCCGATCGGGGAGATCGGGGAGAAGCTGGGGATCGCGTTCGAGCATCTGCTGCCCTACGGGCACGACAAGGCGAAGGTGAGCCAGGGCTTCATCGATTCGGTGCAGGACCGCGCCGATGGCCGGCTGATCCTGGTCACCGCGATCAACCCGACGCCGGCGGGCGAGGGCAAGACCACCACCACGGTGGGTCTGGGCGACGGGCTCAACGCCATCGGCAAGAAGGCCATGGTCTGCATCCGCGAGGCCTCGCTCGGGCCGAATTTCGGCATGAAGGGCGGCGCCGCCGGCGGCGGCTATGCCCAGGTCGTGCCGATGGAGGAGATGAACCTCCACTTCACCGGCGATTTCCACGCCATCACCTCGGCGCATTCCCTGCTCTCGGCGATGATCGACAACCACATCTACTGGGGCAACGAGCTCGACATCGACATCCGCCGGGTGGTCTGGCGCCGCGTCGTCGACATGAACGACCGGGCGCTGCGGCAGATCACCGCGAGCCTCGGCGGCGTCGCCAACGGCTTCCCGCGCGAGGCCGGCTTCGACATCACCGTGGCCTCCGAGGTCATGGCGATCCTGTGCCTCGCGAAGAACCTCAAGGATCTGGAGCAGCGCCTGGGCGACATGATCGTGGCCTACAAGCGCGACCGCTCGCCGGTCTATTGCCGCGACATCCAGGCCGAGGGCGCGATGACCGTGCTGCTGAAGGACGCCATGCAGCCCAACCTGGTGCAGACGCTGGAGAACAACCCGGCCTTCGTGCATGGCGGTCCCTTCGCCAACATCGCCCATGGCTGCAATTCGGTGATCGCCACCACCACGGCGCTGAAGCTCGCCGATTACGTGGTCACCGAGGCCGGCTTCGGCGCCGATCTGGGCGCCGAGAAGTTCATGAACATCAAGTGCCGCAAGGCCGGGCTGGCGCCCTCGGTGGTGGTCTGCGTGGCCACCGTGCGGGCGATGAAGATGAATGGCGGCGTCGCCAAGGCCGATCTGGGCGCCGAGAATGTCGAGGCGGTGAAGAAGGGCTGCCCCAATCTCGGCCGCCACATCGAGAACCTCAAGAGCTTCGGCGTGCCGGTGGTGGTGGCGATCAACCACTTCGTCACCGACACCGAGGCCGAGATCGACGCCATCAAGGCCTATGTCAAGTCGCACGGCGCCGAGGCGGTGCTGTCGCAGCATTGGGAGAAGGGCTCGGCGGGCTCGGCCGATCTGGCCCGCAAGGTCGCCGAGCTGGCCGACAAGGACGCCGCCGAGTTCGCGCCGCTCTATCCCGACGAGATGCCGCTGGCGGAGAAGATCCAGACCATCGCCAAGCGCATCTACCGCGCCGACGAGGCGCTGATGGACAAGAAGATCCGCGACCAGCTGCATCTCTGGGAGGAGCAGGGCTACGGCCATCTGCCGGTCTGCATGGCCAAGACGCAGTATTCCTTCTCCACCGACCCGAACCTGCGCGGCGCGCCGACCGGGCATTCGGTGCCGGTGCGCGAGGTCCGGCTGTCGGCCGGGGCCGGCTTCATCGTCGTGGTCTGCGGCGAGATCATGACCATGCCGGGCCTGCCCCGGGTGCCCTCGGCGGTCAATATCCGCCTCAACGAGGCCGGGCAGATCGAGGGGCTGTTCTGAGCCCCCGGGGGGCGGGCCGGGGGGCCGCGATCCCTTCCGGCCCCGGCCCGTCCCCGCTGTCCGGACCGGCGCGGCCGGGGCGCCCCTCACCCGGGCCCGGCCGCGTCCCCGCCCCTCCCTTGCCAGAGAATGGACCAGACATGAGCGCGACGATCATCGACGGAAAGGCCTTCGCGGCCGAATTGCGGCAGCGGGTGGCCCGGGAGGTCGCCGCGCTGAAGGCGGCGCACGGGCTGACCCCGGGCCTCGCCGTGGTGCTGGTGGGCGAGGACCCGGCGAGCCAGGTCTATGTCCGCTCCAAGGGCAAGCAGACCGTCGAGGCCGGCATGGCGAGCTTCGAGCACCGCCGCGACGCCACGATCTCCGAGGCCGAGCTGCTGGCGCTGGTGGACGAGCTGAACCGCGACCCGGCGGTGCACGGCATCCTGGTGCAGCTGCCGCTGCCCGGCCATGTCGACGCCGCCAAGGTGCTCGACGCCATCGCCCCCGAAAAGGATGTCGACGGCTTCCACATCTCCAATGTCGGGCTCCTGGGCACCGGCCAGAAGAGCATGGTGCCCTGCACGCCGCTCGGCTGCCTGATGCTGCTGCGCGCCCATCACGGCAGCCTCGCCGGGCTCGAGGCGGTGGTGCTCGGGCGCTCCAACATCGTCGGCAAGCCGATGGCGCAGCTGCTCCTGGGCGACAGCTGCACGGTGACCATCGCGCATTCGCGGACCCGCGACCTCGAGGCGGTGGTGCGCCGCGCCGACATCGTGGTGGCCGCGGTGGGCCGGCCGGAAATGGTGCCCGGCGCCTGGATCAAGCCCGGCGCCACGGTGATCGATGTCGGCATCAACCGCGTCGACGCGCCGGAAAAGGGCGACGGCAAGACCCGCCTAGTCGGCGATTGCGACTTCGACAGCTGCGCCGAGACCGCCGGCGCCATCACCCCGGTCCCCGGCGGCGTCGGCCCGATGACCATCGCCTGCCTGCTCGCCAACACCCTCACCGCCGCCTGCCGCGCCAACGGCCTCCCCGAACCCGAGGGGCTGACGGCCTAGCCCGGCGGCGGAGACGCCGGGCGGGCCGGTCCGGGTCCCGCGCCGGGCGCCGCGTCTCCGAGGCCTC
>NZ_JBTLRM010000025.1:0-51470 GCF_054482755.1 Roseivivax sp. CAU 1761 | reverse complement strand
CCTGGCTCAACGACTACAACACCGTCCATCCACATTCCGCGCTGGCAATGCGCTCGCCCGTCGAGTTCAGATCAGCGCTCAACTCCAGCCAGGCTGTCCGGTGAAATGGGGGGCACTCCAGGTGGTCCGGTTTCAGTCTTAGTGCATGACGGTTCTCGGCGCCAAGGTAGATGTCTGGGGCGGGTGTGATCCGCCATCGCGGGATGGCCAGTGAATATGGCGGCAAGACAACCCGGCCGACACCATCGCTTCCGCCCTGCCTCGCCAGCAGAAAAGCCAGGAGCCGCGCAAGTCCGTGCCCTTATGCCGACCTGCCGCGCTTTATGGCGGAACTGGGCACGGCCAGAGCCGGCGACCTGACCAAGCTGGCGCCGGAACTGGTCATCCTCACGGCCTGCCGATCCGGCGAGGTTCGTTTGGCCCGGTGGGAGGAAATCGACCTGGAGCGCGCCGAATGGACCATCCCGGCGGAGCGCATGAAGGCAAAGAAGGCGCACCGCTTTCCGCTATCGGGCTCTGGGGACGCGCATGGGTGATACCAGCGGCCTTGTGTTCCCCGGCACCAAAGCGGGCAAGCCGATCTCTGACATGACGTTGACGAAGCTAGTCAAGGCGATGGGCTATGACGTGCACGTTCACGGCTTCCGCTCGCCGTTCAAGGTCTGGGCGCAAGAGCGGACGAACGTGCCACGCGAGGTAACGGAAGCGGCGCTGGCGCACACCATCGCAAACAAGGCAGAGGCGGCTTATGCCCGGTCCGATCTGTTTGAAAAGCGTAGAGATTTGTCGGTTAACTGGTCAGAAGAAATCAACGACTGTGCGAAATCTTTTAGAAAAGCTTGATGTTCCACCCTATAAATTATGTCCCGTTTTCACAACTCGCTGAATACCCTCACGCAGTCTCAGTGGACTATACAGGGGCGAAAATTTGGAAAGACAGGAAGGAAATCCTTCGCCGGGGTAATGAAAACCTTTTTTAACCTATGTGCGAAGGAAATTCGAATTGTAGCCTCTTGGTGCATTGGTAAAGGCTTAGAATTGTATAAACCTACCATTTGTTCGCCGGCGGGCCAACTTTTTAAAATTTCGGACCCCCTCACTCGTCACATAGATCAAATCGCCGTCCGCGCCTACAGTTGGCCAACACGAGACAATGAGTACTTACGTTCGGTATGGGAAGCAATCGATGTGGATGACCCCACTACCATTCTCTTCAATGGATTCATCTACATAGATGTATTTTCCGGCACAGTATGTGTCAGGAATTGCCCTGAGGAAGGCACGCCGAGAAAAATCTCTTACCCCTTGGTATGAGCACGAGGTGAAAGCCATCAAGAGCTTTGACGGCTGGGCAATATGCTTTCCACAAGAACATTTCCCGGACTCAATGCACTCTTTTCTCGATGACCTTGAGCTCAATGAAGACATATTACATGAATTCACCCACCCATCTCCTGCACACCAAAAGAATGTTGGTCGTCCGTCGAAGCGTCTTGCCGCGCGGAAGGCTTACCGACGCGTTCTCCCGGCTGGCCACGGAGACCTACCTTGGAAAGTCGTTGCGGCTCAACTCTCCGAAATTCTGGGCACTTCGCTGGCGCCACGAACAATTAAATGAGCGCTATCGGAGGACAAAAACACCACAAACGGGTCTTAAACGCGCCAAAATGAGCCTCCGTATTTTGCCGAAATTGACGCCCTTCTGTAACGATGAATGAGAGTGATGTTCTGGCAAGGCTCAACGGAAGCTAAGGAGATGCTGCCTTGCCTGAACGACATTACTGCCGTCCCACCGTCGAAGAATTGACCGGCCTTAGTCGCTCGACGATCTACTCACTTATGGACCGCGGAGACTATCCGCGCCCGATAAAACTCAGTGCCCGCATCGTCGCCTGGCCCGAAAGCCGGATTGACACCTGGGTCGCCCAGCGCGCATCCCGCCAATTGTAAGAAACCCGCAACCCGGATTCCGGGGCGCGGGCTTCGAACACTTCGCGGGCTGAACACCGCGAGGCATATCGCGCTGCATCCCGTCCGGCAAGGACGGAGTATCCATATGACATCCCACGAACGGTTCTATTCGAGCCCTACCCAAACATTCTGGGCTTGTCGCTCCCTGATCGACGGCCGCACCATCAGCCACAAGACGGAGATCCGCAGGTTCGCGGCTGGCGGCTCGCCGCGATCTGTGAACGGCTTCGCCGCCAATACAACTGGCCGATCCTGACCGAATACAGCGGCCCGGAGAACACGGCGTATTACCGGCTGGCACAAGGCTACGACCTTCGCCGACTCCGCTTCCCGCCCTCGGTCTGGTCCCTCGCAGACGAGGTGGCGCGATGACGGCCCGGCAGATCGAACGCCTGCGCCGCCGTCCCGGCCTGAGCCGCCCCGTGGCCCGCCTGGTCGCGTCCCTCGCCTTCGGGGTAACCGGTGACCGGTAGAACCTACCGGCTGGAAGTAGAGGCGCGCGATTGCCGCCTCTACCGCCTCCCTGGCCCGGGCGTGGCGCCCGGGACGCCGCCTTTGATGCTCGGCACCTGCCGCAGCCCCCGGATTGCAACAACGCTTCTGATGGCGCTCGCCGCGCAGGAGGTGAAAGCGTGAGCCGCAAGACCTTAAAGCGCGGCAGCGGCGGCCGGCACGTCCAAACCAGGGAATGGTTTCAGGCGATGGAGGCTTGGGCCACTCTGAAGCCCGACCCGCGGGCGCTCTACATCGAGCTGAAGCGACGGTACAACGGCACGAACAACGGGCGCATAAGGATGGCGGTGCGCGAGGCGGCGGAGCTTCTGAACGTTCACTTTAACACCGTGCGGTCGTACTTCGCGGACCTGATCGACCGCGGTTTGGTGCAAGAAACCCGGCGCGGACATCTCGGCGCCGAAGGCCGCGGCATCGCCACCACCTGGGCGTTGGCCGAACTCCCCGGCGCGGACGGTCCGCGACCAGACCTGTCCTTCAGCACCTGGTCGCCAAAGCGCGATCCCGGCCCGAAATCGGTGCAGGCCTGTCACGATGGTTGTGCACGAACGGCCGATCCGCACCGGCGAGCCCCGCCTGGCAGCACGAAAACTGTGCCATGCTCCTAGACGAGCCTGCCACAACACGGGTGCCATTCTATACATCTAGCCATGGGCCGCAGCATCGGATGGCGTGTGTCGCGGGGCATCACCCAGAAGCGGTACGGGCCGGGACGGCGCAAACGGTCTAATGGTGCGCACTGCCCCAAATCGCGCCCTCATGGCATGGGCGACCAACCGAGCGAGCGCCTTGATGTGTACGGTCTCCCACCGCCGAGTTCCGAGATGGGCGTGGCATCGCGCCCGTTGCCGACCAAGGGTGGTCGCCAGAACTTAGACGAGTTCGCCAAAATGGTCGACGGTTCGTTTGCGTGTGAAACCTGCCTGGCGGATGTATTGCATCGGCCAGGCAGGCGAGGGATGGCATAAAACCTAGGGTGAAAAGCCTTCTGGGTAGAATGCTCCAGGGTGTCGCAACCCCTAGCTCCAGTGCATCGGGCTACTAGGTCCGCGGCCAAATGACCTGACCGCATATCGCTGATTCTTGTTATCCGCTCTTACCGAAACGCGACGGCAGATGCCGATTCTGGGTTTCGGGGAACCGCGGCCTGCACTGTCCGGCGAGCCGTGAAGCATGACGCACCCCTTTTGCGACACACTGTGAACGCCGCGCCTACGCAAAGCCGCCCAGCCGCGGGCTATATGTTATGAAATGTTGCCAGCCATCTTATCGGCAGCGATCTGGAACATGCGGTCCTGTAGCTCGGGGGACGGGAGGGAGCGCGCGAGCGCCCGTTGCGTCTCGCCAGGCGAGCTCGTGGCAACGCCACGCCAGAAGACATCACAAGAAAAAGGAGCAACCCCCTCACGGGCGACGCCAAACCACTCCGGGCAGTCAAAAGCCATGGCCGAGAACCCTCAGTACCTCGTTTCGATGTTAACCAGTTTGCAAGATCTGCCAGCACCGAGGAATCGGGTGAATCCCGTGCGCTCTGTTCATCCATCAGTCATAGCCGGCCGAACCGGGCGTATCGTTATCAGTTCCGAAACGGCTCGCTCTGCTTCGCCGCGAATTCGCCACAAATGGCGCGACGCGTTGCGACGAGCTCGTGAGGTGACGATGTCACGAGGTGAGGCGTCACAGATTGACCTGCGCGTTAACACATTCAGCGCACAGTTCGCGCACAGAACGCTGCTCAGCGATGTCGCGGGTTTCCTGTCCGCGACGCATCGTGTATCCTCAATCGTCCTACTGGGCCGCCCTCGGGCGGCTCACTTTTTGCTTACGATCAAGCGACGTCGGTTGGACATGACGCTAGGGGGGGCCAAACCTAAGCTGAACCGCACAGGTACCGGTGGTCTACGACAATAAAGCGCAGTCACATTTCAGACCTTCCGGGCGAGAGGTAACAAGCGCCACCGTGACCTTCTCACGCAACTCGGGGCGCTCAACCCTATCAGAGCCGAAGCGCGCGAATGTTGGCGGGTAAAATGGGGGACGCAGGGGCAGCTCAGTCCAGAAATGTATTATTTTTTATGGGTTTAACCAAAAACATTGGCGGAGGCTGTGGGATTCGAACCCACGGACCCCGTGAAGGGTCAACGGTTTTCAAGACCGCCGCATTCGACCGCTCTGCCAAGCCTCCGACAGCGCCGTGCCTAGCTTCCGCGCCACGATTCTGGAAGCCGCGGCGGAGAAAAACCGCCGGCTCCGCGGCGGAGACTTTTCTTGTCCCGCGCGAGCCGGTAGGCTGCGGCCTGCCAGCGCCGCGGGGGTTCGGCAGCCGCGGGACCAGCGCCGGGAGGCGCGCCCCGGCGGGACCTGCGCGGGGGCCGATCCGGGGCACGGGCGCGCGGCGTGGCGGGACAAGAACCGGCGGAGCCGGCGGCCCGGGGCTGAAGCAGGGCAAGAACGAGGGACAGGCACTCCATGAGCACAGGATTTGCAATCTCGGGGCGGGCCGCCGCCGCATCCCGGGCCGCGCCGGCGCGGCGCTGACCGGGCTGGCGGCGCTGGCGCTTCTCGCGGGCTGCGAGGGCGGGCCGTCCTCGCGTCCCGGCAAGGGCGAGGCGGCGACCCGCGGCGCGGCCGGCGCCACGGTCACCGCGGAGCGCGACGTCGAGGCCCCGGAGGTCTTCCAGGCCGTCGAGAGCGGGCTCTGGGACGGCCGGCCGTCGCTGGGCGGCGTCTGGGTCGCGCATCCCTCGGTCCAGGAGCCCGAGCGGGTGATCATCCGCAACGAGACCAACGGCCAGTTCGTCATCGGCGCGCTGTTCCGCCGCGAGATCGAGAATCCCGGGCCGCGGCTGCAGGTCTCCTCGGATGCCGCGGCGGCGCTGCAGATGCTGGCGGGCCAGCCGGCGATGCTCAACGTCGTCGCGCTGCGCCGCGAGGAGGGTCCGGCCCCCGCCGCCCCGAGCGGCGATCCGGCGGTCCTGGCGGGCGCGGCCGAGCCCGCCGAGGCGGAGGCGCCCGGCGGCCTCGCCGTCCGCGGCACCGGCGCCCGCCGAGACCGTCGCGGCCGCCCCGGCGCCCGCCCCGGCCGCGGCCGCGCCGGCGGCCTCGGGGCTCGGCTCGCCGCTGGCCAAGCCCTATGTCCAGATCGGCATCTTCAGCGTCGAGCAGAACGCCGAGAACACCGCCACGGCGATGCGCCAGGCCGGCATGGTGCCGACGATCAAGAGGCAGGAATCCTCGGGCAAGACGTTCTGGCGCGTGGTGGTGGGCCCGGCCCAGACCGACGCCGAGATCGCCACCCTGCTGGAGAAGATCAAGGCCAAGGGCTTCACCGATGCCTATGCGGTGGGCAGCTGACGCCCGCGACCGCGAAACCGTGACTGGGCAGGCTGACCCGGGCGCTGTAGCCTTCCCGACCGACCCCGTCCGAGACCCGAGGAGTTGCCGATGAACCCCGTCCTGCGCGCCCCCCTGGCGGCCCTGTTCGCCCTCGTCGCCGCAATGGCGCTCGCCGCGGGCCCGGCGCTGGCCTTCGACACCAGCGCCCGGGCCGCCTTCGTGCTCGACCAGAAGACCGGCACGGTGCTGCTGGCCAAGAATGCCGACGAGGCGCTGCCGCCGGCCTCGATGTCGAAGCTGATGACCCTCTACATGGCCTTCGAGGCGGTCAAGGAGGGCCGGCTCGACCTCGAGGAGCGCCTGCCGGTGAGCCAGCACGCCATGTCCTACGGCGGCTCGACGATGTTTCTCGACACCACCGACCGGGTGAAGGTCGAGGACCTGCTGCGCGGCATCGTCGTGCTCTCGGGCAACGATGCCTGCGCGGTGATCGCCGAGGCGCTGAGCCCGGACGGCACCGAGCGCGGCTTCGCCGAGCTGATGACGCGGCGCGGCCAGCAGATGGGCATGACCAATTCGGTGTTCAAGAATTCCAACGGCTGGCCGGCCGAGGGCCACGTCATGTCGATGCGCGACCTGGCGCTTCTGGCCTCCAAGCTGATCGAGGACTTCCCCGACTTCTACCCGATGTTCGCCGAGCAGCGCTTCGAGTTCGACGGCCGGGCGCCGCAGAACGTGCGCAACCGCAACCCGCTGCTGGGGCTCGGGATCGGCGCCGACGGGCTCAAGACCGGCCACACCCAGGCTGCGGGCTACGGCCTCGTGGGCTCGGCCCAGCAGGGTGACCGGCGGGTGATCTTCGCGATCACCGGGCTGGCCAGCGAACGCGCCCGGGCCGAGGAGAGCGAGGCCATCGTCAACTGGGCGTTCCGGCAATTCGCCGAGAAGACCATCGCCAAGGGCGGCGCGCGGATCGCCGAGGCCGAGGTCTGGATGGGCGCGCAGGACCGCGTCGGGCTGGTCTCGGACAAGGATGTCGACCTGCTGGTGCCGGTGCTGACCGGCGCGCCGCTCGAGGCCGAGGTGGTCTATACCGGCCCGCTGCAGGCGCCGATCGCCAAGGGCCAGAAGCTGGCCGACCTGCTGGTCCGGCCCGAGGGCCTGCCCGAGCACCGGGTGCCGCTGGTGGCCGAACATGCCGTGCCCGGCGCCGGCTTCGTGACGCGGGTGATGACCGCCGCCGGGGTCCTGCTGAAGCGGATGGTGCCGGTCTCGCAGGACGTCATGGGATGACCCGGGACGGGCGCGGCCTCTTCATCAGCTTCGAGGGCATCGACGGCTCCGGCAAGTCGACCCAGGCGCGACGCTTGGCCGAGAGCCTGCGCGCCGCGGGCCGCGACGTGGTGCTCACGCGCGAGCCCGGCGGCAGCCCCGGAGCCGAGGAGATCCGCGCCCTGCTGCTGACCGGCGATCCCGAGCGCTGGTCGGCCGAGACCGAGCTCTTGCTCTTCACCGCGGCGCGGCGCGACCATGTCGAGCGCACCATCCGCCCGGCGCTCGCGGCCGGCCGGGTGGTGATTTGCGACCGCTTCGCCGATTCCACCCGCGCCTACCAGGGCGCCACCCGGGGCGACCTGCGCGCCCGCGTCGATGCGCTCCACGCGCTGATGATCGGGCTCGAGCCCGACCTCACCTTCGTCATCGACATGGATCCGGCCCGGGCGCTGGGCCGCGCCGAGGCGCGCGCCGGGGGCGAGGCGCGCTTCGAATCCTTCGGGCTGGAGATGCAGCAGGTGCTGCGCCGCGCCTTTCTCGACATGGCGGCCTCGGCGCCGCGCTTCCAGGTGGTCGACGGCGACCGCCCCGCCGACGCGGTGGCCGCCGATCTGGCCGAACGCGCGGCCGCGGCCCTGCGGGTGACCGCGTGAGCGAGCCCGCCGCCCTGCCCGAACCCGACCGGCTGGAAGGCGCGCCGCATCCCCGCGACACCGCCGCGCTGCTGGGACAGGAGGCGGCCGAGCGGGCCTTCCTGGACGCCTTCGCCGCGGGCCGGCTGCACCATGGCTGGCTGATCACCGGGCCGCGCGGCGTCGGCAAGGCGACGCTGGCCTGGCGCATCGCGCGCTTCCTGCTGGCCCATCCCGACCCCGAGGCGGCGGACGGGCTGTTCGGCGCGCCGCCGGTGCCGGACCGGCTGGAGATCGCGCCCGACCATCCGGTGGCGCGCCGGGTGGCGGCGCTGTCGGAGCCCGGGCTCACCCTGCTGCGCCGCGGCCCGACCGAGAAGGGCGACCGGCTGGCCACCGAAATCCTGGTGCGCGAGGTGCGCAATCTGAAGCGGCGGCTGGCACTCTCGGCGGCCGATGGCGGGCGCCGGGTGGTCATCGTCGACGCCGCCGACGAGATGAACGTGCAGGCGGCCAACGCGCTCCTGAAGCTGCTCGAGGAGCCGCCGGCGCGCTGCGTGCTGCTGCTGGTCTGCCACCAGCCGGCGCGGCTCCTGCCGACCATCCGCTCGCGCTGCCGCGAACTGCGCCTGCGCCCGCTCGCCGCGTCCGACATGGCCGCCGCGCTGGCCCAGGCCGGCGCCGAGATCCCCGAGGCCGAAGCGGCTGCGCTGGCCGAGCTCTCGGCCGGATCGGTGGGGGCGGCCTGGCGGCTCCTGGCGCTCGACGGGCTGGCGCTCTACGACGAGATCCTCGAATTCTTCGCCGCCCTGCCCGACCTCGACCGCACCCGGGCGCTGGCGCTCGCCGACCGCGTCGCGCTGCGCGGCCGCGAGGCCGAGCGCGACCTGCTGGTGGAACTGGTCGACCTGGCGCTCACCCGGCTGGCCCGGACCGGCGCGCTGGGGCAGCCGCCGGAGCGCCCGGCGCGCCCGGGCGAGCCGGCGATCCTCGCCCGCCTGGCGCCCGGCCCGGCGGCGGGCCGGGCCTGGGCCGAGACCGCGCAGGCGGCCGGCGAAAAGGTGCGCCGCGGGCTCGCCGTCAATGTCGATGCCGCGGCGCTGCTCTTCGACATGCTGCAGACCCTGCGCGACACCGCGGCCCGCGTCCGCGCCGCCTGAGCCGTCCCGCAGCCCCCGGCCCCAGCCCCGGCCCCTGACCGCGCTCCTGCCGCGCGCGCAAGCCCGGGCCCGCCTTGAATCTCCCCCATCGATCCTAGATACCGGCCCCGACCCCGGAGGATCAGGACGCCATGAAGCCCGCGCCCATAACCGACAGTCACTGCCATCTCGACTTCCCGGATTTCGACGAGAACCGCGCCGAGGTCATCGCCCGGGCGGTGGAGGGCGGCGTGCACCGCATGGTGACGATCTGCACCCGGCTCAGGAACGAGCCCGCGGTGCGCGCCATCGCCGAGGCGCATGACCCGGTCTTCTACGCCGCCGGAACCCACCCGATGAGCGCCGCCGAGGAGCCGCTGGCCGGCGTCGAGGAGCTTGTCGCGCTGACCCGGCACCCGAAATTCGTGGCCATCGGCGAGACCGGGCTCGACTACCACTACACCTCGGACAGCGCCGAAATTCAGCAGCGCTCGCTGGCCATCCACATCGAGGCGGCGCAGGAGACCGGCCTGCCGCTGATCATCCATGCCCGCGCCGCCGACGCGGACATGGCGCGCATCCTCACCGAGGCCTGGCGCCGCAAACCCTATGCCTGCGTCATGCACTGCTTCTCCTCCGGCGCCGAGCTGGCGCGCGCGGCGCTCGACTGCGGCTTCTACCTGTCGATGTCGGGCATCGCCGCCTTCCCGAAGAGCCGCGAGCTGCGCGACATCTTCGCCGCCGCGCCGCTGGAGCGCATCCTGGTCGAGACCGACAGCCCCTACCTCGCGCCGCCGCCCTATCGCGGCAAGCGCAACGAGCCGGGCTACACCGTCCACACCGCCAAGGTGGGCGCGGAACTCTTCGGCCTCTCCTACGAGGCCTTCGCCGCCGCCACCGAGGCCAATTTCGAGCGGCTCTTCGCCAAGGCCGCGTCCTGGGACGCCGCTGCATGACCGGCGAGCTGCGCGCCACCATCCTCGGCTGCGGCTCCTCGGGCGGGGTGCCGCGGCTGGGCGGGCATTGGGGGGCCTGCGACCCCGCCGATCCGCGCAATGCCCGGCGGCGCTGCTCGCTGCTGGTCGAGCGCGAGACCGTGGACGGCATCACCCGGGTGCTCATCGACACCTCGCCCGACCTGCGCGCCCAGCTCCTCGATGCCGGCATCGGCGAGCTCGACGCGGTGCTCTACACCCATTCCCATGCCGATCACGTGCACGGCATCGACGATCTGCGGATGATCGTCTTCAACATGCGCCGGCGCCTGCCGGTCTGGGCCGACGGCCCGACCCAGGAGGCGCTCTACGCGCGCTTCGGCTATGCCTTCATGCAGCCCGCCGACAGCCCCTATCCGCCGATCCTCGACATGCACACGATCGCCGGGCCGGTCACCGTCGAGGGCGCCGGCGGTGCGGTGACCTTCGAGCCTTTCGCGGTGCATCATGGCAGCATCGATGCGCTGGGCTTCCGCGTCGGCGGCCTCGCCTACCTGCCCGACGTGGCGCAGATCCCCGATGCGGCCTGGCCCAAGCTCGACGATCTCGACATCTGGATCCTCGACGCGCTGCGCCGCGATCCGCACCCCACGCATTCGCATCTGGCGCAGTCGCTCGACTGGATCGCCCGTGCCCGCCCGCGCCGCGCGGTGCTGACCAACATGCATATCGACCTCGATTACGCGACCCTGCAGGCCGAGACCCCGGATCATGTCACGCCGGCGCACGACGGCATGGTCCTGCGCCTTCCGACCTGAACGGATGCAGTCGCTTCTCGAGGTCATCCTGCCGGTCTTTTTGGTGATCGGCGCCGGCTACGCCGTGGTCTGGCGCGGCATTTTCGCGGATTCGGCGGTGGACGGGCTGATGGCCTTCACCCAGAACATCGCCATTCCCTGCCTGCTGTTCCGCGCCATCTGGACGCTCGATCTCGGCGCCAGCTTCCGCTGGGAGCTGCTGGTCTCCTTCTATGCCGGCTCGGCCGCCGGCTTCGCGCTCGGCTCCGGCGTGGCGCGCTACGTCTTCGGGCGCGAGTGGGAGGACAGCGTGGCCATCGGCTTCTGCTGCCTGTTCGCCAATTCGCTGCTGCTCGGCCTGCCGATCACCGAGCGCGCCTACGGCGCCGGGTCGCTGGAGGCCAACTACGCCATCATCGCCATGCATTCGCCGTTCTGCTACGCCCTCGGCATCACCGCGATGGAGATCGCGCGCGCCCGCGGCACCTCGCCCCGCGCCCTGCCGGGGCGGGTCTTGAAGATGATGCTGCACAACGCGCTGGTGATCGGCATCCTGCTCGGCGCCGCCTTCAACCTGCTCGGCCTGGGCCTGCCCCGCCCGGTGACCGAGGCGCTCGACATGATCATCCGCGCGGCGCTGCCCGCGGCGCTGTTCGGGCTCGGCGGCGTGCTCTACCGCTACCGCCCGGACGGCGATTTCCGCATCATCGGCTTCGTCTGCGCGGTGACGCTGCTGCTGCATCCGGCGATCACCTGGGGGCTCGGCCGGACCTTCGGCCTGACCGTGGCGGAGTTCCGGTCCGCGGTGGTCACCGCGGCCATGGCGCCCGGCGTCAACGCCTATGTCTTCGCCAACATGTATGGCCGGGCCAAGCGCGTCGCCGCCTCCTCGGTGCTGCTCGCCACCGGGCTCTCGGTGCTCACCACCTGGGTCTGGCTGGCGCTTCTGCCCTAGCCCGGGTGCGGCACAATCCCGGCCCGCGGCAGCGCCCGGTCGAGCGCCGCGCGCAGCATCTGCCATTCCGGGCCGGTGCCGCTGCCCTCGCGCACCGTGAGGCCGACCGGGCCCAACGTCATCTCGGTGGCGAAGGGCAGCCGGGTCAGCATGCCCGCCGCCACCTCGGCCGCCACCACGCCCTCGGAGATGACCCAGACGGCATCCGCGCGCTGCGTCTCCGCGCGCCCGAAGGCGCCCGAAACCGTCTCGATCCGGCGCGGCAGCTCGGCGATGCCGTGGGCCAGGCAGAAGCGGTCGACGAGGCCGCGGATCGCCGCCCCCTTGGGCGGATAGATCACCGGCCAGTCGGCGATCCGGCGCGGGTCGGTCTCGCCCGCCAGCGGGTGGCCGGGGCGCACGATGAAGGCCACCCTCTCGTCGTAGAGCTGGGTGAAGCTCAGCCCGGTCATGCTGTCGGTGCCGCCCATCCGCCCGATCACCAGATCCAGCGTGCCGCGCCGCAGCAGGTCGATCAGGTAGTCGTGCGGCCCGTCGATCAGCTCCAGCACGGTGCGCGGCGAGATCTCGGCATAGGCCTCGAAGAGATGCGGCAAGAGCCGCGCCGCCACCGAGGGCAGCGCCCCCACCGCGAAGCGGCGCCGACCGCCCTGCCGCGCCATCTCGCCGACCTCGCCGACGCCCTGAGCCAGGGCTGCGAGGCCGGTCTCGGCGAAGCGCCGGAGCACCTCGCCCTGCGGCGTCGGCCGAACCCCGGCGCGCGAGCGGTGAAACAGCCGCGCGCCGAGAATCTCCTCGAGCTCCTTCAGCGTCTTCGAAACCGCCGGCTGGGTCAGCGCGAGGGTCTCGCCGGCGCGCTTCAGGCTGCCGGTCCGGGCGATCTCGACGAAGGTCTGGAGATGGCGCACCTTGATGCGGCGATCGAGCATTGCTTTCCTTTTATGGCAAGTATCGGCGCCCAGAACTCATTTTACTTTTCGATCGGGGAAAGGCAAATCGGAACCAAGGAGGACCGACATGCGGACACAAGTGGCGATCATCGGCGGCGGCCCGGCGGGGCTCCTGCTTGGACAATTGCTGACCCGGCGCGGCATCGACAACGTCGTGCTCGAGCGCCGCACCAAGGAGTACGTGCTCGGCCGCATCCGCGCCGGGATCCTGGAGGCGGGGCTGGTGGGGCTTCTCGAGGAGGCCGGGGTGGCCGACCGGTTGCACCGCGAGGGCTTCGTCCATGACGGCACCCACATCGCCTATGGCAACGACGAGTTCTCGATCAACTTCAAGGAATTGACCGGCAAGACCGTGACCGTCTACGGGCAGACCGAGGTGACGCGCGATCTCTACGCCGCGCGCGAGAGCGCCGCCGCGACGACGCTGTTCGAGGTCGATCACGTGCGCATCGAGGGCGCCGACAGCGATGCCCCCGCGGTGGTCTTCGAGCAGGACGGACAGGAGAAGCGGCTCGCCTGCGACTTTATCGCCGGCTGCGACGGCTTTCACGGCGTCAGCCGGCAGGCGATCCCGCTGTCGGTGCGGCGCGAATACGAAAAGGTCTATCCCTTCGGCTGGCTCGGCATCCTGTCGGAAACGCCGCCGGTCGATGACGAACTGATCTATTCCGGCTCTGAGCGCGGCTTCGCGCTCTGCTCGATGCGCAACGCCAACCTGTCGCGCTACTACATCCAGTGCTCGCTTTCGGACCACGTGGAAGACTGGAGCGACGCCAATTTCTGGGAGGAGCTGAAGCGCCGCATCCCCGAACGCGCCGCCGACAAGCTGGTCACCGGGCCGTCGATCGAGAAGAGCATCGCGCCGCTGCGCTCCTTCGTCTGCGAGCCGATGCGCTGGGGCCGGCTGTTCCTCTGCGGCGACGCCGCCCATATCGTGCCGCCGACCGGCGCCAAGGGACTGAACACCGCCGCCTCGGACGTCCAGTACCTCTACAACGCGCTGCGCCACCATTACGAGGACGGCGACGACAAGAGCCTGGAGCGCTATTCCGAGCAGGCGCTGGCCCGGGTCTGGAAGGCCGAGCGCTTCTCCTGGTCGACCACCAACCTGCTGCACCGCTACCCGCACCAATCGCCCTTCGACCTGAAGATGCAGCAGGCCGACGTGGCCTTCCTGCGCTCCAACCGCGCCGCGCAGCAGGCCTTTGCCGAAAACTACGTGGGCTTGCCCTACTGATCCGCCCGAGGAGACCCGAGATGACCGACCGCTACGCCACCGGCATGCAGGTGCGCCGCAAGGTTCTGGGCGACGCCCATGTCGACCGCGCCGAGGCCGCCAGGACACCGTTCGACACGCCGTTCCAGGAGATGATCACCGAGACCGCCTGGGGCAATGTCTGGGCCTCCGACCGGATCAGCCTGCGCGAACGCTCGATGCTGACCCTGGCGCTGCTTGCCGCCACCGGCAATTTCGAGGAGATCCCGATGCATATCCGCGCCACCGCGAATACCGGGGCGAGCCGCGAGGACGTGCTCGAGGCGTTCCAGCACGTCGCCATCTATGCCGGGGTGCCGCGTGCCAACCACGCGCTGAAGCTCGCCAAGCAGACCTACGCGGAAATGGGAGACACGCCATGACCCGGCCCGAGGGCAGCTATTTCGCCCGCGACCTGAACCGCCACCCGCCGGCCCTGACGCCGGGCTACAAGACCTCGGTCAAGCGCAGCCCGCAGGCCGCCAAGATCGCCATGCCGACGACGCTGTCGGAAGAGACCGGGCCGGTCTTCGGCCACGATATCCTGGGCGAGCTGGATCACGACATGATCCACAACTTCGCCGCCCCGGGCGAGTCGGCCATCGGGCCGCGCATCGTGGTCTACGGCCGGGTTCAGGACGAGACCGGCCGCCCGGTCCCGGGCGCGCTGATCGAGGCCTGGCAGGCCAATGCCGGCGGCCGCTACCGCCACAAGAAGGAGGGCTATCTTGCCCCCCTCGACCCGAATTTCGGCGGCTGCGGGCGCTGCATCACCGACGAGAACGGCTTCTACGAGTTCCGCACCATCCAGCCCGGCCCCTATCCCTGGCCGAACGGGCCGAACGACTGGCGCCCGGCGCATATCCACCTGTCGATCTTCGGCCCGGCCTTCGCGCAGCGCCTGATCACCCAGCTCTATTTCGAGGGCGACCCGATGATCTGGCTCTGCCCGATCGTCGGCACCATCGACAGCCGCGAGGCGATCGAGAGCCTCGTGGCCCGGCTCGACATGACCGCGACGGTGCCGATGGATGCCCGCGCCTACCGCTTCGACATGGTGCTGCGCGGCCGGCGCCAGACCTTCTTCGAGACCCGCAAGGAGGGCATGTGATGCCGATGACCCGCCTCGACTACCTCGCCGAGACCCCGTCGCAGACCGCGGGCCCTTATGTCCATATCGGCCTGACCCCGAATTTCGCCGAGATCGGAGGGGTTTACCCGGAGGATCTCGGGCGGAGCATGAAGACCGGCCCGGTCCAGGGCGCGGAGATCACCCTGCGCGGCGCGGTCTATGACGGCTTCGGCAAGCCCCTGACCGACGCCATCGTGGAGATCTGGCAGCCCGACGCGGCGGGGCTCTTCAACTCGCCCGCCGAGACCCGCGGCGCGGCCGATCCGAACTTCACCGGCTGGGGCCGCACCCCGGGCGACGCCGAGACCGGCGAGTTCACCTTCGAGACCGTGAAGCCGGGCCGGGTGCCGTTCCGCGACGGCCGCCTGCAGGCGCCGCACGTGACCTTCTGGATCGTCGCCCGCGGCATCAATCTCGGCCTGCAGACCCGGATGTACTTCGCCGACGAGGACGCGGCCAATGCCGAGGATCCGGTGCTGGCCCGGATCGAGCACCGCAGCCGCATCGCCACGCTGCTCGCCCAGCCCGAGGGCGCCGGCGCCTACCGCTTCGACATCCGGCTGCAAGGGCCGGACGAAACCATCTTCTTCGACATCTGAGGCGATCATGACCAAACCCTGCATCATCTGCGTCGCCATCACCGGCTCGCTGCCCACCAAGGCCGACAACCCGGCGGTGCCGATCACCGTCGCCGAACAGGTCGAGAGCACCCAGGAGGCCTTCGAGGCGGGCGCCAGCATCGCCCATTGCCACGTCCGCAACGACGACGGCACGCCGTCCTCCGACCCCGACCGCTTCGCGCGGCTGAAGGAGGGCATCGAGACGCACTGCCCGGGCATGATCGTCCAGCTCTCCACCGGCGGCCGCTCCGGCGCCGGCAAGACCCGCGGCGGCATGCTGCCGCTGGCGCCCGACATGGCCTCGCTCTCGGTCGGCTCGAACAATTTCCCGACCCGGGTCTACGAGAACCCGCCCGACCTCGTGGACTGGCTGGCCTCGGAGATGCGCGCGCACCAGGTCAAGCCGGAGATCGAGGCCTTCGACCTGAGCCACATCCACCAGGCGGTGGCGATGAACCGCGACGGGCGCATCCCGGGCCGGCTCTACGTGCAGTTCGTGATGGGCGTGAAGAACGCCATGCCGGTCGACCGCGACACCTTCGACTTCTACATCGCCACCATGAAGCGGCTGGCCCCCGAGGCCGAATGGTGCGGCGCCGGGATCGGCCGGCACCAGGCGACGCTGAACGAATGGTGCATCGCCGCGGGCGGGCATTGCCGCACCGGGCTCGAGGACAATATCCGGCTCGACCGCGACACCCTGGCGCCGTCGAACGCGGCACTGGTGCGGCGCACCGTCGAGCTCTGCCAGAAGCACGATCGCCCGGTCGCGACCTGGCAGCAGGCGCGCGAGATCCTCGATCTGCCGCTGCGCGCCGCCTGACCTGCCCGCCGCCCGGCGCTTGCCTTCGGGCGGCGCCGGGCGTATGGGCAAAGCACGCGCCGATTTGAGTTCAGATTGCGGGCGCGAAACAAATGCAGCTAAAGCGGAAGGGCCCCCGGCGCCTTTCGTCAGTGTCCGAGGAGTGCCGCCATGGAGACCGTTCTCCAGCCCTGCCCGATCCCGCTCGACCGCATCGCCGCCCTGGCCCGCGCCCTGCCCGGCTGCCGCCTCGAGCACCGCGCCGTGCTGACCTGCGACGACCCCGCCCGCGGGCTGGCCCGCGCCGCGACGCTGATCGCCGCGGCCGGGCTCGAGATCGTCGCCTGCGCCTGCGACGCCAGCGGCCGCATCACCGCCACGCTGGGCGATGCGGACGGAGGCGGCGCCGAACGCTTCGCGCGGGGGCTCGCGGGCAGCGGGCTCGCGGTCGCGGAGTGGCGCACCGACGCGGTCTTCCGCCCCTAGCCCGCCTGCTCGCCCACGTGCCGGCGGATCAGGTCGGCATAGAGCGCGCGAATGCGCTGGGTCATCGGCCGCTCGCCCGACCCGATCGGCTTGCCGTCGATCGAGGCCACCGGGGTCTGGGCCCCGAACGTGCCGGTCAGGAACGCCTCGTCGGCGCCGTAGGCCTCGTAGAGCGAGAAGTTCTTCTCGTGGACCGGGATGCCGTTCTGGCGGCAGAGCTCGATCACCTTGGCCCGCGTCACCCCGTTCATGCAGTAATCCCCGGTCGAGGTCCAAACCTCGCCGCGCCGCACGATGAAGAAGTTGCAGGCATTGGTGGTGTTCACGAAGCCCTGCGGGTCCAGCATCAGCGCCTCCTCGGCGCCCGCGGCCTCGGCCTGCAGGCAGGCGATGATGCAGTTCAGCTTGGAATGCGAATTGAACTTCGGATCCTGGCTGTGCGGCAGGCCGCGGACCTGCGGCACGGTGGCCAGGCGCACTCCCTCGGCCAGCGTCGCCGCCGGCTTCGAATGCTCCATGATGATGACCACGGTGGGGCCCGAGCGCGACAGGCCGGGATGCTGGAACGGCTTGTCCTTGACGCCCCGGGTGACCATCAGCCGGCAATGCGCGTCGGTGGTCATGCCGTTGGCCGCGGCGGTGCGGCGCAGCGCCCGCAGGATTCCGCCGCGGTCGAGCACCGGGTCGAGCGAGACCGCCCGGCAGGAGGCGAAGAAGCGGTCCATGTGCTCGTCGAAGAACGCCCAGACGCCGTCATGGAGGCGCATCCCCTCCCACATCCCGTCGCCCAGCATGAAGCCGGAATCGTAGACCGAGACCTTGGCCTCGGCGCGCGGCAGCAATTCGCCGTTGACGTAGATCAGGATGTCGCGGTTCCGCGGATCGGCCTCGGCATCGTGGGTGGTGCGGGCTTCGGCGTGCGGGTCGGTCATGGCGGGATCCGGGAACGGGGGCGCGGTGCCGCCTGTCTAGCAGGCCGCCCGCGGGTCAGGAACCGGCCAAAACGGCGGGGCGTCCCGCGGCTTGTTGCGAATGATTTGCAGGAGCATTGACTTTTGCGAACGATTCTCAATATCACTGGCGTCAGGACATGCGGAGATGCGGAGGATGGCGATGAGATTCGGACGGCGGACATTTCTGACGGGGCTGGCGGCGCTGGGGCTGACGGCGCTCGGGCTGGGGGCGCCGATGGCGCGGGCCGAGGCGCCTCTGGCGGTGGTCGCGACCACCGGCATGATCGGCGACGCGGCGCAGCGGGTCGGCGGCGACCTGGTGTCGGTGCGGGCGCTGATGGGCCCGGGCATCGACCCGCATGCCTACCGCCAGACCCGCAGCGACATCGCCGCCATGGCGCGCGCCGACCTGGTGCTGTGGCACGGGCTCTATCTCGAGGCGCAGATGGAGGAATTCCTGCACGGCCTGGCCGCCCGCACCGAGGTGGTGGCGGTGGCCGAGGCGCTGCCGCGCGACGCGCTGATCGCCCACGACACCTATGCCGACAAGTTCGACCCGCATGTCTGGATGGACCCGACCCTCTGGGCCGGTGTGGTCGACGAGGTGCGCGCCGCGCTGACCCGCGCCGCGCCGGACCATGCCGAGACCTTCGCCGCCAACGCCGCCCGGCACCGCGAGGAGCTGGAGGCGCTGGCGGAGTACAATGCCGGCATCCTCGGCACCGTGCCCGAGGAGGCCCGGGTCCTCGTCACCGCGCATGACGCCTTCGGCTATTTCGGCCGCGCCTACGGCTTCGAGGTGGTGGGCATCCAGGGCATCTCGACCGAATCCGAGGCCGGGCTGGCGCGCATCGCCGAGGTCGTCGACCTGCTGGTGGAGCGCGGCATCCGCGCGGTCTTCGTGGAAAGCTCGGTCTCCGACCGCAACATCCGCGCCCTGATCGAGGGCGCCGCGGCGCGCGGTCACAGCGTGGAGATCGGCGGCGAGCTCTATTCCGACGCGATGGGTGAGCCCGACACCTACGAGGGCACCTATCTCGGCATGATCGACCACAATGCCACGACGATCGCCCGCGCCCTGGGCGGCGAGGCCCCGGAACGGGGCATGTCCGACCTGCTGAACTGAGGAGCCCCGCATGCGCGACACCGCACCGCTCGCCTCGTCCCCGCGCTCCGCGCCCGAGCCCCCCGGCGCGCGCGCGACCGCCGGCGCGCCCCGCCCGGCCGCCGCCGAGGAGCCGCTCCGCGTCGCGGGGCTGAGCGTCGCCTACGGCGCCGCCCCGGCGATCCGCGACATCACGGCGGGGTTTCCCGGCGGCGCCATGTCGGCCATCATCGGGCCGAACGGCGCCGGCAAGTCGACGCTGCTGAAGGCGGCGCTGGGGCTGGTCCCGGCGGCCGCCGGCGAGGTCCGCGTCTTCGGCGCCGAGGTGGCGCGGATGCGGCACCGCATCGCCTACGTGCCGCAGCGCGCCGCCATCGACTGGGATTTCCCGGCCAGCGCCGCCGACGTGGTCGAGATGGGGCTCTACCGCCGCTCCGGCCTGTTCGGCCGGATGACCCAGGCGCTGCGCGCCGAGGCCCGGGCCTGTCTCGCCCGGGTCGGGCTCGAGGAGTTCGGCGACCGCCAGATCGGCCAGCTGTCGGGCGGCCAGCAGCAGCGCGTCTTCATCGCCCGGGCGCTGGCCCAGCGCGCCGATCTCTACCTGCTCGACGAGCCGCTGGCCGGGGTCGACGCGGCTACCGAACGCGCCGTAATCGACGTGCTCAAGGCGCTGAGGGCCGAGGGCCGCACGGTGATCTGCGTGCATCACGACCTGTCGACCGTGCGGGCCTATTTCGACCACGTGCTGCTGATCAACGGCCGCCGCATCGCCGAGGGCCCGGTGGCCGGCACCTTCACCGCGGCCAATCTCGACGCCACCTATGGCGGCCGGCTCGGTGCCGCCATCGGCGACCTGCCAGCCCGCTTCCCGTCATGAGCCCGTTCTTGTCCGCGCTGCTGCTCCAGGCCGGCTACAACGCCGCGCTGGTGGCCGCCGGGGCGGCGCTGCTCGGCGCGGCCTCGGGTGCTGCCGGCACCTTCCTCTACCTGCGCAAGCGGGCGCTGGTCTCGGATGCCATGGCGCATGCCACCCTGCCCGGGATCGCACTCGCCTTCATGCTGATGGTGGCGCTGGGCGGCGACGGCCGGGCGCTGCCCGGCCTGCTGGCCGGGTCGGCCGCCACCGCCGTTCTGGGCCTCTTCGTGGTCGACTGGATCACCCGCCACACCCGGCTGCCGGAGGATGCCGCGATCGGCGCGGTGCTCTCGGTCTCCTTCGGCGCCGGGGTCGTGCTGCTGACCGTCATCCAGACCATGAGCGCCGGCCGCCAGGCCGGGCTCGAAAGCTTCCTTCTGGGCGCCACGGCGGGGATGCTGCGCAGCGACGCGCTGACCATCGCCGCGGGCGGCGCGCTGGCCATGGCGGCGACCTGGGCGTTGCGCCGGCCGATGACGCTGGCGGCCTTCGATCCGGGCTTCGCCGCGGCCTCGGGCTGGAACCTGCGCCGCATCGACCTGGCGATGATGACGCTGGTGACGCTGGTCACCGTGGTCGGGCTGAAGATCGTCGGGCTGATCCTGATCGTCGCGCTGCTGATCATCCCGCCGGTGGCGGCGCGGTTCTGGACCGACCGGGCGGCGCGGGTGCCGTGGATCGCCGCCGGCATCGGCGCGGCCTCGGGCTATCTCGGCGCCGCGCTCTCGGCCTCGGCGCCGGCGCTGCCGACCGGGCCGATCATCGTGCTGACGCTGGCGGCGATCTTCGCCGTCTCGATGCTGGCGGCGCCGCGGCGTGGCGTGGCGGCGGCGGCGCTGCGGCGGCGGCGCACCGCGCGCGCTCTCAGGGGGGCGGCGTGATGGGCGCGGAATTCGTGCAATTGTCGCTGACCCCGATCTTGATCGGCGTGCTGGCCGCGATGGCCTGCGCGCTGCCGGGCAATTTCCTGCTGCTGCGCCGCCAGGCCCTGGTGGGCGACGCCATCTCGCACGTGGTGCTGCCCGGGCTGGTGGCGGGGTTCCTGGTCAGCGGCGCGATGACGGCGACGCCGATGCTCTTCGGTGCCGGCGGGGCGGCGCTGGTCGCGGTGCTGCTGATCGAGGCGGTGCGCCGCTTCGGCCGGGTCGAGCCCGGCGCCGCGATGGGGGTGGTCTTCACCTCGATGTTCGCCGCCGGCGTGCTGATCCTCGAGCGCACCGACACCTCGTCGGTGCATCTCGACGTCGAGCACGCGCTGATGGGCAACCTGGAATCGCTGATCTGGTTCGGCGCCGAGGGCTGGGGGTCGCTGCTCGACCCCGCGACGCTCGCCACCCTGCCGCCGGAACTGGGCCGCATCGCCGCCGCGGCGGCGGTGATCGCGCTCCTGACCGTTGGCTTCTGGCGCTGGCTGGCGCTCTCGACCTTTGATGAGGGCTTCGCGCGCAGCCTCGGCATCCCGGTGGGCGCGGTGGGGCTGGGGCTGGTCGCGGTGGCGGCGCTGGCGGCGGTGGCGGCCTTCGACGCGGTGGGCTCGATCATCGTCATCGCGATGTTCGTCTGCCCGCCGGCGGCGGCCCGGCTGATGACCGACCGGCTGGCCCGGCAGGTGGCCTGGAGCTTGGGCTTCGCGGCGCTTTCGGCGATCCTCGGCTACGTGCTGGCGGGCTACGGGCCGCTCTGGCTGGGCAGCCCCCACGCGGTCAGCGCGGCTGGCATGATCGCGGTGGTCTCCGGGGTGATCCTGGGGCTGGCCTGCCGCTTCGGGCCCTGCCGCCGCCGGACCGGCGGCGCCCCGGCCTGATCCGGCGCGGCAGAGCGCCGCCGACGCCGCGTCCAGGTCGCGTCCCGGGCGCGTCCCGGGCGCCGCCGGGACCGGGCGCGCGGGCCCGCGGCGGCAGCCGTGCCGCGGCCGAATCCCGACGCGGCTTGCGCGGGGCCGCGCGGGTCATCAAACTTTGGCTTTACACCGTGCGGGCCGAACGATAGCCGCTTCGGCCAACACGCATAGACGAAAGGCTCGGCCCATGCGCATCGCCATTCTCGGAGGGGACGGCTTCGTCGGCTGGCCGACCTGTCTGCACCTCTCGGCCCAGGGGCACGAGGTCCACATCGTCGACAACCTGAGCCGCCGCTGGATCGACACCGAACTGGGCGTGCAGTCGCTGACGCCGATGGATTCGATCCAGGAGCGCTGCCGCATCTGGAAGCAGGTCTCGGGCGAAACCATCCGCTTCCACCTGCTCGACCTCGCCAAGGAATACGAGCGCCTCAAGGGCTGGCTGATCGAGCACCGTCCCGACGCCATCGTGCATTTCGCCGAGCAGCGCGCCGCGCCCTATTCGATGAAGACCGACCGCCACAAGGTCTACACCGTCACCAACAACACCAACGCCACCCACAACCTGCTGGCGGCGATGGTGGAGGCCGATCTCGACGCCCATCTCGTGCATCTGGGCACCATGGGCGTCTACGGCTATTCGAGCGTCGGCGCGCCGATCCCCGAGGGCTATCTCGACGTCGAGATCGACACGCCCACGGGCAAGAAGGGCCAGCAGATCCTCTACCCGACGAAGCCCGGCTCGGTCTATCACATGACCAAGTCGCTCGATCAGATCCTGTTCCAGTTCTACGCCCAGAACGACGGGCTGCGGATCACCGACCTGCACCAGGGCATCGTCTGGGGCACCCATACCGACCAGACCCGCCGCCACGAGCAGCTGATCAACCGCTTCGACTATGACGGCGATTACGGCACCGTGCTGAACCGCTTCCTGATCCAGGCGGCGATCGACTACCCGCTGACCGTGCACGGCACCGGCGGCCAGACCCGCGCCTTCATCCACATCCAGGATTCGGTGCGCTGCATCGAGCTGGCGCTGAAGGACGCCCCGGCGCGCGGCGACCGGGTGAAGATCTTCAACCAGATGACCGAGACGCACCGCGTCCGCGACCTCGCGGACCTGGTGGCGAAGCTCACCGGCGCCCGCGTGGCCTACCTGCCGAACCCGCGCAAGGAGGCCGCCGAGAACGACCTGATCGTCGACAACGCCCAGTTCCTCGCGCTCGGGCTCGACCCCACCACGCTGGCCGAGGGGCTGCTGGCCGAGGTCGTCGACGTGGCGAAGAAATACGCCCACCGCATCGACCGCAGCCGGGTGCCGGCGGTCTCGGCCTGGACCCGCGAGCTGGGCAGCCGGGTGGAGCGCGACCCGGAGGGCAAGGCGCTCAAGTCGGCGTCGTGAGCGCGCTCCGGCCCGAGCGCCCGGCGGGCGATCCCCGCGCCTTCGTCACACTGGTGACCAACGCGGATTTCGCCCGCGGCGCCGCGGCGCTGCTGCACTCGCTGGCGCTGACCGGCAGCCGCGCGGACCGCGTGGTGCTCCACACCGACGCGGTGCCCGACGCCGCGCTGGCGCCGCTCCGGGCCGCCGGCGCGCGGCTGGTTGCGACCGACCTGCTGCCGACCTCGGACGAATTCAACGCCGCCCATGCCAAGGACCGGATCCACGGCCGCAACCCCTTCACCAAGGGCGAAAAGCCGCCCTTCCACACTCCGCTCGACAATTTCGCCAAGCTCCGGCTCTGGCAGCTCGATTACGCGCGGGTGGTCTTTCTCGACGCCGACACGCTGGTGCTGCGCCGCATCGACCGGCTCTTCGACTATCCCGAGTTCAGCGCCGCGCCCAACGTCTACGAGAGCCTCGCCGACTTTCACCGGCTGAATTCCGGCGTCTTCACGGCGCGGCCCGACCCGGCCACCTTCGATGCCATGCTGGCGCGGCTCGACGCGCCCGGCGCCTTCTGGAAGCGCACCGACCAGACCTTCCTGCAGGATTTTTTCCCCGACTGGCACGGCCTGCCGGTCTTCGACAACATGCTGCAATATGTCTGGTTCAACCTGCCCGCGCTCTGGGACTGGCAGGCCATCCGCGTGCTGCACTTCCAGTACGAGAAGCCCTGGCAGGACCATGCCAAGGCGGACCGCCTGCGCCCGCTGATCGCGCTCTGGCACGCCTATGAGCGCGGCGAGAGGCCCGATCTGGCCGCCCTGCCCGCTCCCGCGTCATGAGGATCGCGCTGACCGGGGCGAGCGGCATCGCCGGCGGCGCGCTGCGGCGCGGGCTGGGCGAGGCGGAGATCGTCACGCTGGGCCGCACGCTCCTGCCCGGCCTGCCGCATCTCGGCTGGTCGCTGGGCGCGCCCACGCCCGACCTCAGCGAATGCGACGCACTGATCCATGCCGCCTTCTCCCATGTGCCCGGCCGCTACCGCGGCGGCGAGGGAAGCGACCCCGAGGGCTTCCGCCGCGCCAATCTCGACGGCACCCGCCGGCTGTTCGAGGACGCTGCGGCGCAGGGCGTCGGGCGCATCCTGTTCCTGTCCTCGCGCGCGGTCTTCGACGGCCACCCGGCCGGCACGCCCCTGCCCGAGACCCTGCCGCCGCGCGCCGCCTCGCTCTACGGTCAGGTCAAGGCCGCGGCCGAGGAGATCCTGTTCGGCCTGCCGGTGACGGGGATCGCGCTGCGTGCCACCGGGCTCTACGGGCCCGGCCCGGCGATGAAGTGGGGCGACCTCTTCGCGGCGTTCCGGGCCGGGGAGCCGCTGCCGCCCCGGCGCGGCACCGAAATCCATGTGGACGATCTGGCCGCGGCCGTGCGGCTCTGCCTCGCCCTGCAGGAGGGCGGGCCGGTCCACGTCTCCGACCTGCTGCTCGACCGCCACGACCTTCTGGCGGAGGCGGCGCGGGTGATGGGCTGGACGCGGCCGCTGCCGCCGCGCTCCGCCGATCCGGTCAGCGTGCTCGACTGCGCGCGGCTGCGCGCGGCCGGGTGGCGGCCCGGCGGCTGGCCGAGGCTCGCCGCCGAACTGCCCTCCTATCTCGACGCGGCCGCGTCTCAGTAGCCGTAGCCGCCCGGGCACGGCGCCGGCTGGCCGTTGGGATAGCGGCAGGACACGGTGCGCGGCTGCGGCCGCGCGGTGCCGGCGGCGAGCGTGGAGCCGGCCGCGGCGCCGGCCAGCGTGCCCATGATCTTGCCGGTGCGGTCGGCATCCATCCGGTCGGCCACGGCCAGCCCCGCGGCGCCGCCGGCCAGGCCGCCGGCCGCGAAGCGCTGGTCCGGCGTCAGGTTCTGACAGCCGGCGAGGGCCACGGTGCCGGTGGCGAGGAGAATCATCAGGGTCTTCTTCATGGGAGCAATGCCTTTCTGCCCGAGTTGATGGGTCAGGCTGTACGCCCGCCCCCGCGGACAAGCGAAATCGCCGCGCTGTCATGCGATAACACATTGCCGGACATCACTTTTTCAGGGCGGCGCGCGCCCGGCGCACAGGACGCTTTCCGCCCGCCCCGGGCTCTGCTAGAGCGCGCCCCATGCTGAAGATCGAGGACATCTCCTATTCGGTCGAGGGCCGCCCGCTCTTCGAGGGCGCCTCCGCGACCATCCCGGCGGGCCACAAGGTCGGCCTCGTCGGTGCCAACGGCACCGGCAAGACCACCCTGTTCCGGCTGATCCGCGGCGAGCTGACGCTCGATGGCGGGGCGATCTCGCTGCCGGCGCGGGCCCGCATCGGCGGCGTGGCGCAGGAGGTGCCGTCCTCGGGCGTGAGCCTGATCGACACCGTGCTGGCCGCCGATACCGAACGCGCCGAGCTGATGGCCGAGGCCGAGGCGGCGACCGACGGCACCCGCATCGCCGAGGTGCAGACCCGGCTCGCCGACATCGACGCCTGGTCGGCCGAGGCGCGCGCGGCCTCGATCCTCAAGGGGCTGGGCTTCGACGACGACCAGCAGCGCCAGCCCTGCTCGGCCTTCTCGGGCGGCTGGCGGATGCGGGTGGCGCTGGCCGGCGTACTCTTCGCCCAGCCCGACCTGCTGCTACTCGACGAGCCAACCAACTATCTCGACCTCGAGGGCGCGCTCTGGCTCGAGAGCTACCTCGCCAAATACCCCCACACGGTGATCGTGATCAGCCACGACCGCGGCCTGCTGAACCGCGCCGTGGGCGGCATCCTGCATCTCAGCGAGAAGAAGCTGACCTATTGGCAGGGCCCCTACGACCAATTCGCCCGCCAGCGCGCCGAACAGCGCGCAGTGCTGGTCGCCGCGGCCAAAAAGCAGGACGCCCGCCGGGCCCATCTGCAAAGCTTCGTCGACCGCTTCAAGGCCAAGGCCTCGAAGGCCAAGCAGGCCCAGAGCCGGGTCAAGATGATCGAGAAGATGCAGACCATCACCCTGCCCGAGGAGGCGGCGGCGCGGGTCTTCAGCTTCCCCGCCCCCGAGCAGCTGTCGCCGCCCATCATCCATATCGAGGGCGGCGCCACCGGCTATGGCGACCGCAACGTGCTGGCGCGGCTCGATCTCCGCATCGATCAGGACGACCGCATCGCGCTGCTGGGGCGCAACGGCCAGGGCAAGTCGACGCTGGCCAAGCTGCTGTCGGACCGGCTGGACCTGACCGCGGGGCGGATGACCAAGGCGTCGAAGCTCAGGATCGGCTATTTCGCCCAGCACCAGGTCGACGAACTGCGCGTCGAGGAGACGCCGCTGCAGCACCTGCAGCGCGCCCGCCCGGAAGTGGCGCCGCCCAAGCTGCGCGCCCGGCTGGCCGGGTTCGGCCTCGGCGCGGCGCAGGCCGAGACCGAGGTCGGGCGGCTCTCCGGCGGCCAGAAGGCGCGGCTCTCGCTGCTCTTGGCGACGCTCGACGCGCCGCACATGCTGATCCTCGACGAGCCCACCAACCATCTCGACATCGAGAGCCGCGAGGCGCTGACCGAGGCGCTGAACCTCTATGACGGCGCGGTGATCCTGGTCAGCCACGACATGCACCTGCTGTCGCTGGTGGCCGACCGCCTCTGGCTCGTGCACGACGGCACGGTGACCCCCTTCGAGGAGGATCTCGAGGCCTATCGCCGGATGCTGCTGACGCCCGAGAAGCCGGCCCGCCCGGCCCGCGCCGCGGCCCCGGCGGCCCGGCCCGCGCGTCCGCCGCGCGAGCGCATCCTGGCGCTGCGCGCCGATCTCCGCCGCGCCGAGGAGCGCGTCGCCAAGATCGAGGAGATGCGCGACCGGCTCGCCAAGAAGCTCGCCGATCCGGCGCTCTACGAGACCGCCCGCGCCGGCGAGCTCGAGACCTGGAACCGGAAGTACGCCGAGGTCATGGAGGGCCTCCAGAAGGCCGAGGCGCTCTGGCTCGCCGCCCAGGAAAAACTCGACGCCGCCGAAACCCCCGCCTGACCCAGGCCCGCCCGCTTCTTCTGAGCAAAAATATCCCGGGGGAGTCGGCGCAAAAGCGCCGACGGGGGCAGCGCCCCCTCTTCCAGTTGAACCTGCGCTGCATGTATCGACTGTTTGCCTCCCGCAGGGTCGGCGGACCCCGAACGAAGCTGCCCTCAACGGCCGGACGGCGCCGCCTCTCCCCGTCGAACCCACGCCCTGCCCCCCTCCGGACCCGCCTGCGTCCGCGCCCGGCACTTGCCAGGGCCGGCGCCGGCGGCTAAGCGCGCGGCATGGATGCGGCCTTCCTGATCTCCGCCTTCGCGGCGCTCTTCGTGGTCATCGACCCGATCGGCATCACGCCGGTCTTCATCGCGCTGACCCGCGGCGCCGATGCCGCGCACAAGCGCGCCGTGGCGCTGCGCGCCTGCCTGATCGGGGCGGCCATCCTGCTGCTCTTCGCGGTCTTCGGCGAGGCGGTGCTGGGCACCGTGGGCATCACCATGCCGGCCTTCCGCATCGCCGGCGGGCTGCTGCTCTTCCTGACCGCGCTCGACATGCTGTTCGAGCGCCGCACCAAGCGGCGCGAGGACCGGGCGGAGAATGACGGGGCGCCGGACGACCCGTCGGTCTTTCCCATGGCGATCCCGCTGCTCGCCGGGCCGGGCTCGATCACCACCACGATCCTGCTCTTCGGGCAGGCCGAGGATGCCGCCGGCATGGCGGCGGTGCTGGCGGTGATGCTGTCGGTGATCGCCATCGCGCTGCTGCTGCTGCTGCTCTCGGCGCGGATCGAGCGGCTGCTGGGCAAGATCGGCATCACCGTGGTGACGCGGCTTCTGGGCATGCTGCTGGCGGCGCTGTCGGTGCAGTTCGTGCTCGACGGGCTGGCCGCGGTGGGCTTCGCCGGCACCCCGCCCGGCACTTAACACCCCGCCCCCGCCTGCCTAGATAGACGGGGAAAGGATCCTGCATGCCCGACATTCCCTACGGCCAGCTCAGCTACCTGGTGCTGCTCGGCGCGGTGCTGGTGTTCTGGATGTTCGTGCAGAACCGCCAGGGCCTCGGCCGCAAGCTGCAGGCTCTGCTGGCCTGGGGGCTGATCTTTCTCGGGCTGATCGCGGCGATCGGGCTCTGGGACGGCATCCGGCGCACCGCGATGCCGCGGCAATCGGTGATCTCGGAGACCGGCGCGATCGCCCTGCCGCGGGCCCCGGACGGGCATTTCTACGCCACGCTCGAGGTCAACGGCGCGGCCATCCCGTTCATGGTCGATACCGGCGCCAGCGGCACCGTGCTGACGGCCCGGGACGCCGAGCGCGCCGGCCTCGATCCGGACGCGCTGGCCTACCACGCCCAGGCGATGACCGCCAACGGCACGGTGCGCACGGCGCCGGTGACGCTCGACCGGGTGGCGCTCGGACCCTATGCCGACACCGCCGTGCCGGCCTATGTCAACGCTGCCGAGATGGGCCGCTCGCTGCTCGGGATGAGCTACCTGCGGCGATTTGCGCGGGTCTCGATCGAGGGCGACCGCATGGTGCTGGCGCGCTGATCAGCGCTCGGCCTTCTTCTCCCAACGCCCCGTTTCCTCGGACCAGTACTGCGCCGCGCAGCCGGCATCGGTGAGCGCCTTCCACTGCACCCGCGCCGCCTGCACCGCCGCCGGGTCGCCGCCGTCGAAGAGCACGCAGACCCGGCTGAGCCGCTGCACTTCCGCGGCCGCGACCTCGGCGCCGTCGATCGCCATCACGCAATGCGGATCGTTGGCCGCGCCGGCGCCGTCGCAGAGCAGCACCGGCTGCGCCGCGTCATGCGGCCCGCCGGCCCGGCCATGCGGCAGGAAGCCGTCGGCGGGCTCCAGCCAGAGCCGCTGGTCGAGCCAGTCGAGCCGCGCCGGGTCGGGGCCGCGCACCGCCACCCGCCAGCCCGCCTGCAGCGCCTTGTCGAGGAGCACCGGCAGCGTCTCCTCGAGCGGCCGCCGGGTCAGGTGGTAGAAATAGGCCGCTCCCATCCGCGCCCCCTCAGCCCCGCGCCGCGGCTCAGTCGCGGGCCTCGTGATGCGACCGCACCAGCCGGTCGAGCGTCAGCACGCCCCAGCCGGTCGCGCCCTTGGGGGCCAGCGGCAGGTCCTTGGCGGCGGTGGCGACGCCGGCGATGTCGATATGGATCCACGGCAGGTCCTCGCGCACGAAGCGCTTGAGGAATTCCGCCGCGGTGATGGTGCCGGCGGCGCGGCCGCCGGAATTCTTCACGTCGGCCACCGCGGACTTGATCTGCTCGGCATAGCCCTCGCCGAAGGGCATGCGCCAGGCGCCCTCGCCCTCGGTCTCGGCCGCCTTGGCGAAGCGCTGCGCGAAGCCGTCCTCGCTGGCGAAGAAGGCGGCGTTCTCGTGCCCCAGCCCGACGATCGCCGCGCCGGTCAGGGTGGCGAGGTCGATCATCGCCGCCGGCTTGTAGGTCTCCTGCGCGTACCACATGACGTCGGCCAGGACGAGCCGGCCCTCGGCATCGGTGGAGATCACCTCGATCGTGTCGCCCTTCATCGAACGCAGCACGTCGCCGGGGCGGTAGGCGCGACCGTCGGGCATGTTCTCGACCAGGCCGACCAGCCCGACCACGTTGGCGCGGGCGCCGCGCGCCGCCAGCGCCATCATAGTGCCGGCCACGGTGGCGGCGCCGCCCATGTCCATGGTCATCGATTCCATGCCCTGGCTCGGCTTGATCGAGATGCCGCCGGTGTCGAAGACCACGCCCTTGCCCACCAGCGCCAGCGGCGGCTCGCTGCCGCCGCCATTCCAGCGCATCACCACGAGCTGCGCCGGGGTCACCGAGCCGCGGCTGACGGCAAGGAAGGCGCCCATGCCAAGCTCCTCCATCTGCGCCTCGTCGAGCACCTCGATCTCGAGCCCGAGCTCGGCCAGGGCGCGCAGCCGGTCGGCGAATTCGGTGGTCGAGAGCACGTTGGCGGGCTCGTTGACGAGATCGCGCGCGAAGACCACGCCGCGCGCCAAAGCCAGCCGGTCGCGGGCCGCCGCCGCGACCTCCTCGGGGCGGCTGCAGAGCAGCGTGGCGGGCTCCGGCGCGGCTTCGGGCTTGCTCTTGTGGTCGGTGAAGGCGTAGCCGCGCAGCGCCAGGCCGAGCGCCATCTCGGCGCCGTGCCGGGTGCCCTCGACGAGGAAGGTGACGGCGCTGCGCCCGGCCCCGCGGGCCACCGCGGCGCCGGCGCGGCGCGCTTCGGCGACATCCGGCCGACGCTCGATCTTCACCAGGTCGACCGCCTCCGCCGCCATCCCGGCGGGAAAGCCCAGCGACAGCACGTCGCCGGATTTCAGCTTGTCCCAGCGCTCCGAGCTGCAGGCGCGCAGCACCGCGCCCTTGGTGAGCCGGTTGAGCCGCCGCGCCCCCTGGCCCAGCGTGCCGTCGGCGGGGATGCAGACGGCGACCCGCCCGGCGGTCTCGGCCAGCGCGTCGAGCTCGAGGGGCTGAAAGCGGATGTCGCGAAGCTCGGTCATGCGGTCCTGTCTCCCGTTCGGTCCGGCGCCAGAGGTAACCGCCGGCGCCCGGCTTGGCCAGTGCCGGCTTTCGCGCCGGCCGCCGATCCGCTAGTCTCCGCGCCAACACGGCACCGGGACCGGGGGTGAGGTTGGGCAGATTCGACAGATACATGCTGTCGCGCTTCATGATGCTGTTCGGCTTCTTCGCGCTGGTGCTGGTCTCGGTCTACTGGGTCAACCGGGCGGTGATCCTGTTCGACCGGCTGATCGGCGACGGCCATTCGGCGGCGATCTTCCTGGAGTTCACCGCGCTGTCGCTGCCCAACGTGATCCGGCTGGTGCTGCCGATGGCGGCCTTCGCCGCCACCGCCTACGTCACCAACCGGCTGGCCGGCGAATCCGAGCTCACCGTGGTGCAGGCCACCGGCCGCTCGCCCTGGCGTCTGGCCCGCCCGGTGCTGGTCTTCGGGCTCCTGGTGATGGCGATGATGCTGGTGCTGAGCCACGCCCTGGTGCCGGCGAGCCTCGCCCAGCTGCGCGAACGCGAGGGCGAGATCGCCGAGTCGGTGAGCGCCCAGCTCCTGCGCGAGGGGGTGTTCCTGCACCCCTCGGACGCCGTCACCTTCTACATCCGCGAGATCTCGCCGGACGGCGAATTGTCGGACGTCTTCCTCTCCGACCGCCGCCAGGAGGGCCGTTCGGTGACCTACACGGCGAAGACCGCGCTGGTGCTGCGCGAGGCCGGCGAGACCCGGCTGGTGATGCTGAACGGGCTGGCGCAGACGCTGAACGAGGACGACCAGCGCCTGTCGACCACCACCTTCGGCGATTTGACCTACGACATTTCCGGGCTGATCGAGGCCGGCGGGCCGCCGCGCCCGCGCACCTACACGATGTCGACCGCCGACCTGCTGCTGCGCACCGAGGAGATGGCCGAGGCCGCCAGCGACAGCATCGGCGAGGTGCTCGAGGAGGCGCATGGCCGGTTCCAGCAGCCGCTCCTTGCCGTGGTCGCGGCGCTGATCGGCTATGCCGCGCTGATGACCGGCGGCTTCAGCCGCTTCGGGCTCGGCCGGCAGATGCTGCTGGCGATCTCGCTGATCGTCGCGGTCAAGCTGGTGGAAAGCGCGGTCACCGCGCCGGTGCGCGCCAACGGCGCGCTCTGGCCGCTGGTCTACCTGCCCTCGCTGGTGGGTTTCGTTCTGGTGGGCGGGCTGCTGCACCTGGCCAGCCGGTCGTTCAGGCCGCGCCGCGGCGCCGCCCCGGCGGAGGGCGCGGCATGACCCTGCACCTCTATTTCGCCCGGCGCTTCCTCAAGGTTTTCGGCAGCATCTTCGCGATCTTCCTGCTGTTTCTCGGCCTGCTCGACCTGATCGAGCAGCTGCGCCGCTTCGAGGGCGAGGCGAGCTTCGCCCAGGTCGCGGGCCTGACGGTGCTGAACGCGCCGGCCTCGCTCTACGAGATGCTGCCGCTGATCATGATCCTGTCCTCGATCGCCCTCTTCGTCAGCCTCGCGCGGTCGTCGGAACTGGTCGTGGCGCGCGCCGCCGGGCGCTCCGGCCTCGCCGTGCTGGCCGGTCCGGTGACGGTGGCGGCAGCCGTCGGCCTGCTCGCCGTGGCGATCCTCAACCCGATGGCGGCGGCGACCTCGAAACGCTCGGAGATCCTCGGCGAGCGCTACGCCAACGGCGATTCCAGCGTGCTGTCGATCGGCGCCGAGGGGCTGTGGCTGCGCCAGGGCGACCGCAGCGGCCAGACGGTGATCCGGGCGGCCCGCGCCAATGCTGACGCCACCATCCTCTACGACGTGAGCTTCGTGGTCTACGATTCCGACATCGGTCCGGTGCGCCGCATCGAGGCCGCCGAGGCGGAACTGGGCGACGGCGCCTGGATCCTGCGCGAGGCGCGGTCTTGGCCGCTGGCTCCGGGGCAGAACGCCGCCGCGCTGGCCGAGGACGCGGCCGAGCTGCGCATCCCCTCGACGCTGACCCGCGAGAACATCCGCGACCGTTTCGGCCGGCCCTCGGCGGTGCCGATCTGGGAGCTGCCGCAGCATATCGACGAGCTCGAGCGCGCCGGCTTCTCGGCCCGGCGGCACATCGTCTGGTTCCAGATGGAGCTGGCGCGGCCGCTGTTCTTCGTGGCGCTGGTCCTGCTCGGGGCGGGCTTCACCATGCGCCATGCCCGGCTCGGCCGCACCGGGCTCGCGGTGCTGACCGCGGTGCTGTCGGGCTTCGGGCTTTACTACGTCCGCAACTTCGCGCAGATCCTCGGCGAAACCGGCCAGATCGATCCGATCCCGGCCGCCTGGGTTCCGCCCGTCGCGTCGCTGTTCCTGGCGCTCGGGCTCATCCTGCAACGGGAGGACGGATGATCCGCCGGCTCTGCCTCTGGCTTCTCGCCTGCCTGCCCCTGTCCGCCCTCGCCCAGGGCGCCGGCCCCGCCGATCCCGCCATCCTGGTCGCCGACCGCGTGCTGGTGGAGGGCCAGTCGCGGCTGGTTGCCGAGGGCAACGTGGAGGCGCTGCACGACGGCACGCGGCTCAATGCCCGCCGCATCGTCTACGATCAGGACAGCGGCGTGCTGACCGTCGAGGGGCCGGTGCGGCTGGTCGATCCCGAGGGCAACGTGCTGATCGCCGACAGCGCCGAGCTGGAGCGCGATTTCGAGGCCGGGCTGCTGCGCGGCGCGCGGCTCGTGCTCGACCAGCAATTGCAGCTCGCCGCGGTCGAGGCGCGCCGCATCGACGGCCGCTACACCGCGCTCAACCGCGTGGCGGTGACCTCCTGCCAGGTCTGCGGCGCCGATCAGGTGCCACTCTGGCAGATCCGCGCCAGCCGCGTCATCCACGACGAGGTCGGCCAGCAGATCTATTTCGACCACGCGCAGTTCCGCATCCTCGACGTGCCGGTGGCCTACCTGCCGCGGCTGCGCGTGCCCGACCCGACGCTGGAGCGCGCCCGCGGCTTCCTGACCCCGACGCTGCGCAGCTCCACCCTGCTCGGCTTCGGCATCAAGGTGCCGTATTTCGTCCCCGTCGGCCCGCATCAGGACTTCACCTTCACGCCGTACCTGTCGCCGGTCACCAAGACGCTCGAGACGCGCTACCGCCGGGCCTTCCGCTACGGCGACCTCGAGGTGAACACCGCGATCAGCCGCGACACGCTGCGCAACGACGAGACCCGCGCCTACCTGTTCGCCGAGGGCGCGTTCCAGCTGCCGCGGCGGTTCCGGCTCGACTTCGACATCGAGACGGTGACCGACGAGGCTTATCTCGACACCTACGACTATTCCGGCAAGGACCGGCTCGACAGCGCGGTGACCCTGAGCCGGACCACCGCCGACAGCTATTTCGAGCTCGGCGCGATCCATTACGAGACGCTGCGCGACGACGAGAGCGACGCCACACAGCCGACGATCATCCTCGACGGGCAGTGGGAGCGGCGGTTCTTCCCGAAGCTCTACGGGCTGGGCGGCGAGGTCCGGCTGGGCGCCGAGGCGCATGGCCACCTGCGCTATTCCGACCGCGCCACCGACGGGCCCGACGCCGATGCCGAGATCGACGGCCGCGATGTCGCCCGGCTCACCGCCGAGGCCAGCTGGCAGCGCCGCTGGACCCTGGCGGGCGGTGTCCGGGCGGGCCTCTCGACGCATCTCTGGGCCGACCGCTTCCGCATCCGGCAGGACGTGACCAGCGCCGAGCGCGCGGCGCAGCTGACCCCGGGGGTCGCCGCCGATCTGCGCTGGCCCTGGGTGCGCACCGGCGCCGGCGGCGCGCGCTATCTCATCGAGCCGCTCCTGCAGACGGCCTGGATCGGCGGCGACCGGCTGGACATTCCGAACGACGAGAGCACCCGGGTCGAGTTCGACGAGGGCAACCTCGAGGCGCTGTCGCGCTTTCCCGCCGCCGACCGCCGCGAACGCGGCCGGGTGACGGTGGCCGGGCTGCGCTGGATGCGCCGCCAGCCCGAGGGCTGGAGCGCCGGGCTGGCCCTCGGCCAGGTCTGGCGCGCCGAGGAGGACGGCGATTTCAGCCGCTCCTCCGGGCTCGACAGCGGCACTTCCGACCTTTTGGTGGCCGGGCACATCGCCAATGCCGAAGGGCTGCGCCTGACCGCGCGCGGCCTGCTCGAGGATGCCGCAACCAGCGTCTCGAAGGCCGAGGCCCGCGCCAGCTGGGAGACCGCCCGCTTCGAGATCGGCGCCTCCTACCTGCTGATCGGCCGCGACCCAGACGAGGACCGCGAGGCGGCGCAGTCGGAATGGAGCTTCGACGGCGCCTACAACGTGAACGAGTCCTGGTCGACCGACACGTTCTGGCGCTACGACCTGGTCGAGGACCGGCTGTCGCGGGCTGGGCTCGGCATCGCCTACGAGACCGAGTGCATCGAAGTGGGCTTTTCGGTCTCGCGCCGCTTTGCCTCATCCACTAACCTCGAGCCGTCAACGGATTACGGCCTCTCGGTCGCGCTGAAGGGTTTCGGCGGGACCGGCAGCGCCAAGGAGAGACGTCGCACATGCAAGAGCTTCTGAAGACCCTGGCACCCCGGGCCGACCGTCTGCGCGCCGGCCTTCGCCCGCTGGCGCTGGCCACCGCGCTGGGGCTTGCCGCGCTGCCCGGGGCGGCACCGGCGCAGAACCTCTTCGGACCCGCGATCACCGTGAACGAGGAGGTGATCACCGGCTACGAGCTGCAGCAGCGCGCGCGCATGAACGAGGTGCTGAACGCCCCCGGCAATCCCAGCGAGGTCGCCCGCACCCAGCTCATCGATGACCGGCTGAAACTGGCCGCGGCGCGCCGTCAGGGCATCGTGCCCAGCGAGGCCGAGATCGCCGAGGGCATGGACGAATTCGCCGGCCGCGCCGATCTCAGCCGCGCCGAGTTCGTGCAGCGGCTGGGGCAGGCCGGCATCGCCGAGCAGACCTTCCGCGACTTCGTGCGCGCCGGGGTCGCCTGGCGCAACCTGGTCCGGGAGCGTTTCGGCGCCGAATCCGCGGTGCCCGAGATCCGCATCGAACGCGCCGAGCGCGCGCTTCAGGCCGAGGGCAGCGCGGTGCGCGTCGCGCTGTCGGAGATCATCATCCCGGCGCCGCCGCCGCAGGCCGAGCGGGCGATGGCGCTGGCGCAGGAGATCTCCACCTACCGCAGCGAGGCGCAGTTCGCCGCCGCGGCCCGGCAATACTCCGCCACCCCGAGCCGCGCCGAGGGCGGGCGGCTGCCGTGGCAGGACCTGACCGATCTGCCGCCGGTGCTGCAGCGCATCGCGCTGTCGCTCTCCCCCGGCGAGGTCTCCGATCCGCTGCCGATCCAGAACGGCGTGGCGATCTTCCAGCTGCGCGGCGTCGAGGAGGCGGGCTACCGCCCGGCCGAGGTGGCGCGCGTCGATTACGCCATCTATCACCTGCCCGGCGGCCGCAGCCGCGAGACCCTGGCGCGGGCGCGGGTGATCGCGGAGACCACGGATCGCTGCGACGACCTCTACGGCCTCGCCCAGGGCCAGCCGCAGAGCCGGCTGCAGCGTCAGGAGGCGGCGCCGGGCCAGATCCCCACCGAGATCGCCTTCGAACTCTCCAAGCTCGACCCGGGCGAGATCTCCACCGCGCTGACCGGCGGCAGCGGCGAGACGCTGATGGTGCTCATGCTCTGCGACCGCACCCGCGCCCGTCCCACCGGCGAGGGCGAGACCGCGGAGGAGGCGCGGCAGGCGCTGGAATTGTCGCTGCGCAACCAGCGGCTCGGCCAGCTCTCCGAGCGCTATCTGGCGCAGCTGCGCGCCGAAGCCCGCATCGTGGAGCGATGAGCCCGGCCCCCGTCGCGGTCAGCTGCGGCGAGCCGGCAGGGATCGGCCCGGAACTGGCCGAGGCGGCCTGGCATGCGCTCGGCCCCGCCCTGCCCTTCTTCTGGATCGGCGATCCGCGCCACTTGCCCGGCAGCGTGCCGCACCGGGTGATCGCCGGCCCGGCAGAGGCGGCTTCCGCCGCCCGGGACGGCCTGCCGGTGCTTTGGCTCGACTTCGACGGCCCGCGGATCCCCGGCCAGCCGCAGCCCGCCCATGCCGCGCGCGTGGTCGACGCCATCGCGCGCGGCGTGACGCTGGTGCAGGACGGCGCGGCCTCCGCGCTGTGCACCCTGCCGATCCACAAGCAGGCGCTGGCCGAGGGCGCGGGCTTCGCCTTTCCCGGCCATACCGAGTATCTGGCCCATCTGGCCGGCGGCGTGGAGGTGGCGATGATGCTGGCCTCCGACCAGCTGCGGGTGGTGCCGGCGACGATCCACATTCCCCTGGCCGAGGTGCCCGCGGCGCTGACGCCCGACCTGCTCGAGACCCGCATCCGGATCACCCATGCCGGGCTGCGCGACCTCTTCGGGCTGGCGCGTCCGCGCATCGCCGTGGCGGGGCTCAACCCGCATGCCGGCGAAGGCGGGCGGATGGGCCACGAGGAAGAGCGGGTCATCGCGCCGGTCCTGGCGCGGCTGCGCGCCGAGGGGCTGGACCTCGCCGGGCCGCTTTCGGCCGACACGATGTTCCACGCCGCGGCGCGCGCACGCTACGACGCCGCGGTGGCGATGTATCACGACCAGGCGCTGATCCCGATCAAGACGCTGGATTTCGACCGCGGCGTGAACCTGACGCTGGGGCTGCCCTTCATCCGGACCTCGCCCGATCACGGCACCGCCTTCGACATTGCCGGGCACGGCGCGGCCAACCCGGCCTCGACGCTGGCGGCGCTGCGGCTGGCCTGGCGGCTGGCCGGCGGCGCGGATCCCGAGACGAAAGAGACGCATGGCGATTGACACCCTGCCGCCGCTCCGCGAGGTGATCGCGGCGCATGGTCTGAGCGCGCGCAAGTCGCTGGGCCAGAACTTCCTGCTCGACCTCAACCTGACCGCCAAGATCGCCCGCATGGCGGGCGACCTGTCGGGCATGGACGTGCTGGAGATCGGCCCCGGACCGGGCGGGCTGACCCGCGGGCTCCTCGCCGAGGGGGCGCGCCGCGTCCTCGCCATCGAGAAGGACCGTCGCTGCCTGCCGGCGCTCGAGGAGATCGCCGCGGCCTATCCCGGCAGGCTCGAGATCCTGTCGGGCGACGCGCTCGAGATCGACCCGCTGGCGCATCTGCGGCCGCCGATCGCGGTGGCCGCCAACCTGCCCTACAATGTCGGGACCGAGCTCCTGGTGCGCTGGCTGACGCCGGCGGACTGGCCGCCGTTCTGGACCTCGCTCACGCTGATGTTCCAGCGCGAGGTGGCCGAGCGCATCACCGCGGCGCCGGGATCGAAGGCCTATGGCCGGCTGGCGGTGCTGGCGCAGTGGCGCGCCGAGGCGCGCATCGTGCTGTCGCTGCCGCCCGGCGCCTTCACGCCGCCGCCCAAGGTGTCCTCGGCGGTGGTGCGGCTGGAGGCGCTGGCGGCGCCGCGCTTCCCGGCCGATCCGCGCATCCTGTCCAACGTCACCGCCAAGGCCTTCGGGCAGCGCCGCAAGATGCTGCGCGCCAGCCTGAAAGGGTTGCACCCGGACATCGGCGATCTGATCGAGGCTGCCGGGCTCACCCCCACCGACCGCGCCGAACAGGTGCCGCTGGAGGGGTTCTGCGCCCTGGCGCGCGCGCTCGAAGCGGCGCGCTGAGGGGCTGAGGCCGCCGCGCCCGCGGGGCGCGGCGGCGTCGGATCACTCGGCGACCTTGGGCTCGGCCTCGGCGGCGGTCGCGTCCTTGTCCTTGTCCTGCTTGGGCTTGCGGGCGCGCTTGGGCTTGCCCTCGCCGTCGCCCGCCGCCTCTTCGCCCTCGGCCTTGCGGCGCGGCGAACGCCGGCGCGGCTTGGGCTTCGGGGCCTCCTCGGCGGCGCTCTCCGGGGTCTCGACGAGCCCGCTGTCGCCCTCGTCATTCTCCGAGGAGAAGTCGAGCACGTCGGTCTCGGAGGGCTGCTGCGCCGGGCGGCGCTGCTCCTGCGGACGCCGCTCCTCGGCGGCCGGGGCGGTCTCGCCCGAGGCGCGGCTGTCGCTGTCGCCCTCGGCGCTGCGGGCGTCCTGCGAATCCTGCCGTTCGGCATCGCGCTCGGCGCGTTCGCGGTCGCGCTGTGCCTGGCGGTCGCGGTTCTCACGTTCCTGCTGTTCGCGGCGATTGTCCTGCTCGCGCTGCGCCTCGGTCAGCAGGCGGAGGTAATGCTCGGAATGCTGCTGGAAGTTTTCCGTGGCGACCCGATCGTTGGCCAGCTGCGCGTCACGGGCGAGCTGGTTGTACTTGTCGATGATCTGCTGCGGCGTGCCGCGGACCTTGCCGTCGGGACCGGAGCTTTCGAAAACGCGGTTGACCACGTTCCCCATCGAGTTCCGGTTGCGGTTCGACTTGGACCGCGAGCGTGATTTGGATGATCGCATGTGTCGAGCTTCAGCCCTGCTTATGAACGTTCGGTGATCCCGTCTCGGGCGCGCCTGCGCCGGTTCAGCGGTCGAATCACGTCGCTTTCTGGCTTGATGTCGGGGGGGATCGCGAGGCCATCCGCTGGCCCGACACCCTCTGACTAAACCCTTTGCCGCCCGGTTTACAAGCGGAAATGCCCCGAAACTTCGGAATGCCGGGCGAATTCAGCGCATTTCGGCCGCCACCACCCGGTCGCGGCCGTCGAGGTCGGGCAGCACGCGCACCGCGGCGAGCCCCGCTGCGGCGAAAATCGCCGCCACCGCCGGCCCCTGGGCGGCGCCGATCTCGACCAGCAGCCGCCCGCCGGGCGCCAGATGCCCGCCCGCCCCCGCGGCGATGGCGCGGTAGGCCGAGAGCCCGTCGCCGTGATCGGTCAGCGCATCGGCGGGTTCGTGGTCGCGCACCTCGGGGGCGAGCGCCGCCATCTCGGCGGCGGCGATGTAGGGCGGGTTGGAGACGACGAGGTCGAAGCGCGACGCCGCCGGCACCGCCTGCCACCAGGCGCCGTGGGCAAACTCTGCCCGGCCCGCGCAACCCAGCGCCCCGGCATTGCGCCGCGCCACGTCGAGCGCCGCCGCGCTCAGATCGGTGCCGAGCCCGGTGGCGGCGGGCCGTTCGGCCAGCAGGGTGAGTAGGATGCAGCCGCTGCCGGTGCCGAGATCGAGCACCCGGGCAAAGCCCCGCGCCAGCGCCTCGGCCACCAGGCTCTCGGTCTCGGGGCGCGGGTCGAGCACGTCGGGCGTGACCTCGAAGCTGCGGCCCCAGAACTCGCGCCGCCCGGTCAGATGGCTCACCGGCACCCGCGCCGCGCGCCGGGCCACCAGCGCCGCGAAGGCGGCTTCCGCCTCGGGGGCGAGCGGGTCGGGCAGCGCCAGAGTCAGGCGTGCCGGCGCGATGCCCAGCGCGTGGGCGAGCAGCCGCCGCGCGTCGCGCCCCGGATCGTCCACGCCGGCCGCGTCGAGGCGGCGCGCGGCTTCCGCCAGATGCGCCGCGGCGGTCCGGCTCATGCCTCCATCTCGGCCAAGAGCGCCGCCTGCGCGTCCTCGGTCAGCGCGTCGATGATCTCGTCGAGATCGCCCGCCATCACCTGGTCGAGCCGGTAGAGCGTCAGGTTGATGCGGTGATCGGTGAGCCGGCCCTGGGGAAAGTTGTAGGTGCGGATGCGCTCCGAGCGGTCGCCGGTGCCGACCTGGGCGCGGCGCAGGCCGGAGCGCTCCGAGGCGGCGCGCTGGCGCTCGGCGTCGAAGAGCCGGGCGCGCAGCACCTGCAGGGCGATGTCGCGGTTGCGGTGCTGCGACTTCTCCGACGAAGTCACCACGATGCCGGTCGGCAGGTGGGTGATGCGCACCGCCGAGTCGGTGGTGTTGACGTGCTGGCCGCCGGCCCCCGAGGAGCGCATCGTGTCGATGCGCAGATCGTTCGGATCGATGCTGACATCGACCTCGGCGGCCTCGGGCAGCACCGCCACGGTGGCCGCCGAGGTGTGGATGCGGCCGCCCGACTCGGTCGAGGGCACGCGCTGCACGCGGTGCACGCCGGATTCGAATTTCAGCCGGGCAAAGACCCCTTCGCCGGCGATCCGCGCCACCAGTTCGCGCAAGCCCCCGAGCTCGGTGGCCTGCTCCTCGATGACCTCGACCTGCCAGCCCCGCGCCTCGGCGTGGCGCTGGTACATGCGCCAGAGATCGGCGGCGAAAAGCGCCGCCTCCTCGCCCCCCGTGCCGGGCCGGATCTCGAGGATCGCGGGCCGGCTGTCGGCGGCATCGCGGGGCAGCAGCGCCAGACGCAACCGCTGCTCGGCCGCCGGCAGATCGGCCTCGAGCCGCTCGGTCTCCTCGCGCGCCAGATCGCGCATCTCGGGGTCGTCGAGCAGCGCGCGCGCCTCGTCGAGCCCGTCGCGCAGCCGGCGCCAGGCGGCGATCTGCTCGACCACCGGGCGCAGCTCGGCATATTCGCGCCCCAGGGCGGCGATGTCGCCCGAACCCTCGGCCATGCGGGCCTCGAGATACTCGAAACGCTGGGTGATTTGGCGCAGGCGCTCTTCGGGAACCATGCCGGGTTCTGTCACCGAAAGCCGCGCTTTGGTCAAGCGGCGCGCCATGCTAGCCTGCGCCATGGCACAGACGATCTGGGCGCTTCTGCTGGGATTGGCCGCCGTCGATGACGGCGCCGCGCCGGACGCGCCGACCTATCCCGGCGGTCGCAAGATCGAGTGCTACTGCACCGACAGCACCGGCGACCGCGTCGAACTGGGCGAGGTGATCTGCCTGACCGTCGACCGGCGCAGCTTCCTGGCGCGCTGCGAGATGTCGCTCAACGTGCCGATGTGGCGCGAGATCGGCACCGGCTGCCCGAGCTCAGGCCTCCGGCCCGAGCGTGGTGAGCCAGCCCTCGACGCGGCGGCGGTTGACCCCGGCATCGGCCTGGCCGAAGCGCTGCCGTCCCCAGATCTCGATGCCGTCATCGCCGCGCTGGACGGTGGTGTAGTCGGGAAAGCCGAACCATTTCGAACGGCTGACATAGGTCGCCCGGCCCTCCTCGACGCTGCCGGCAAGGCGCTCGGTGCGCGGCGTGGACAGGATGATGCGCTCCAGCGCCGCCATCCGGTCCTCGCCGCCGGCGATCCGCCGCCGCACGCCGGAGGCCAGATCCTGGTCGGCGGTGACCTGCGGGTCGACATGCCAGCGCTCCGGGTTCGAGGGCGCGAAACGGATGAAGGCGAGGCCGAACACGACCGCCAGGATGATCAGCCAGAACAAGTACTTCACGCGGTTGCTCCCCTGCTGCGACGCTAGGCGCGGCGGCGGGTCCAGGCCCAGAGGCACAGGATCTCGGTGGCGACATGGGCGCCGGCCACCGCCGTGGCCCCCGTGGTATCGAATGGCGGCGAAACCTCAACCACATCGCCGCCGACGATGTCGAGACCGGCAAGCCCCCGCAGGATCGCCGCCGCCTGCGCCGAGCTGAGACCGCCCCAGACCGGCGTGCCGGTGCCCGGCGCGAAGGCCGGGTCGAGCGCGTCGATGTCGAAGGTCAGGTAGGCCGGGCCGTCGCCGACGATGCCGCGCACCCTGTAGGCCACCGCCTCGGGGCCGGTGCGGTGCACCTCGGCGGCGTCGATCTTGGTCACGCCCAGCATGTCGGGATTCTCGGTGCGGATGCCCACCGCGACCGACCGCGCCGGGTCGATCAGCCCCTCCTTCACCGCCTTGTAGACGAAGGTGCCGTGGTCGATGCGGTCGGGATCGTCGTCGACCCAACTGTCGGAATGGGCGTCGAACTGCACCAGCGCCACCGGCCCGTGGCGCTCGGCCACCGCGCGCAGGATCGGCAGGGTGACGAAGTGATCGCCGCCCAGCGTCAGCGGCGCCGCCCCGGCGGCGAGGATGCGGCGGATATGCGCCGTCACCGCCTCGGGCAGCGTGCGCGTGTTGGCATAGTCGAAGGCCACGTCGCCGAGATCGGCCACGGCAAAGTCCTCGAGCGGCGAGAAGCCCCAGCCATAGGGCGGGTCGCAGGGCTGCAGCAGCGACGCCTCGCGCACCGCCCGCGGCCCCAGCCGGGCGCCGGGCCGGTTGGTCACCGCCTGGTCGAAGCAGACGCCCGAGACCGCCACATCGACGCCGGCGAGGTCCTTGGTGTAGCGCCGGCGCAGGAAGGAGGGCGCCCCGGCAAAGACGTTCTCGAAGGACAGGCCGCGCAAATCCTCGCGGGTGAAGGCGTGGTCGATCTGGGTCTTGGCGTCCTCGAGAGCCATCCGGGCGGTCCCTTTCTGGTGGCACGCCGCCGGCTGGACTCCGGCGGCGCTTTGGCGCATTCGGCCCATGTGAACCCCAGACGCGGGAGAGGCGCAATGACCGACGACCTGATTCACGACCCCGCCGGCGGCATGCCCCGGCTGATCGAGATCATGCGCCGCCTGCGCGACCCCGAGACCGGCTGCCCGTGGGACGTGGCGCAGGACTTCGCCTCCATCGCGCCGTACACGATCGAGGAGGCCTACGAGGTCGCCGATGCCATCGCGCGCGAGGCCTGGGACGAGCTCAAGGGCGAGCTGGGCGATCTGCTGCTGCAATCGGTCTACCACACCCAGATGGCGGCCGAGGCCGGGCTGTTCGACTTCGACGACGTCGCCAACGCCATTGCCGACAAGATGGTGGCCCGGCATCCGCATGTCTTCGGCGACGAATCGAACGCCAAGTCGGCCGCGCAGCAGGTCGCCGACTGGGAGCGCATCAAGGCCGCGGAGCGCGCCGCCAAGGCCGAGACCGGGGTGCTCGACGGCGTCGCGAAGGGGCTGCCGGCGCTGACCCGCGCGGTCAAGCTGCAGAAGCGCGCGGCGCGGGTCGGCTTCGACTGGCCCTCCACCGACGAGGTCATCGACAAGATCGTCGAGGAGGCGCAGGAGCTGCGCGAGGCCAGTGATCCCGCCCATCGCGAAGAGGAGTTCGGCGACCTGCTCTTCGTCATGGCCAACCTCGCCCGGCATCTCGACATCGACCCCGAGGCGGCGCTCCGGGCGGCCAACGCCAAGTTCACCCGCCGCTTCGAGGCCATCGAGCAAGGCCTCGCGGCGCGCGGCAAGCGTCCCGCCGACAGCGACCTGGCGGAGATGGACGCGCTCTGGGATGCCGCCAAGCGGGCGGAGAAGCGCACCGCCTGAGGCGCCCGCGGCCGCCCCCGCCCGGCCCCTTGATCGACCCGAGCCGCATGCATGGCGCGCCGCGTGGCGGGCGCGCGCATCTTTCGGCGCGCCGGGCGCCCGCCTGCGGCAAGTTTTTTTCCGAGCGTTTTGATCGGCCATTGACCCTAGTCTTTCGCTCGGGTTTAACGGCGCCAGTCCGAAACACGTGACGGAACGGAGAGCTTCATGACCATTCGTCTCACCCCGGCGCTTCTGGCGCTGATCGCCGCGAGCCCCGCCCTCGCCGAGGTCAACATCTACTCGCAGCGCCAGCCCGAGCTGATCGCGCCGATCACCGACGCCTTCACCAAGGCCACGGGCATCGAGACCAACGTGGTCTATCTCGACGAGGGCCTGACCGAGCGCCTCGCCGCCGAGGGCGACCGCACCCCCGCCGACATCATCATGACGGTCGACATCTCGCGGCTCAGCCAGGCCGTCGAGGCCGGCGTGACCCAGCCGGTGGAGAGCGAGGCGCTCGCCGCCAACATCCCCTCCGAATTCCGCGACCCGGGCAACCAGTGGTTCGGCGTCACCACCCGCGCCCGCATCGTCTACGCCTCCAAGGAGCGCGTCGATCCGTCCGAGATCACCAGCTACGAGGATCTGGCCTCCGACCAGTGGGAAGGCCGCATCTGCACCCGCTCGGGCACCCACCCCTACAATCTCGCCCTGCTCTCGGCGGTGATCCACCACAAGGGCTATGATGCCGCCAAGGAATGGGCCCAGGGCCTGAAGGACAACCTGGCGCGCAAGCCACAGGGCAACGACCGCGCGCAGGTCAAGGCGATCTGGGCCGGCGAATGCGACATCTCGCTCGGCAACACCTATTACATGGGCAAGATGCTCGAGGACGAGGAACAGCGCGAATGGGCCGAAGCGGTCAGCGTGCTCTTCCCGGCCTTCGAGGAGGGCGGCACCCACATGAACGTCTCCGGCGTGGCGATGACGGCGAACGCGCCGCATCCCGAGGATGCCCGCGCCTTCATGGAATTCCTGGCCTCGCCGGAAGCCCAGGAAATCTACGCCGAGGTGAACTACGAATTCCCGGTCAAGCCGGACGTGCCGCGCTCCGACCTGGTCGCCGGCTGGGGCGAGTTCGAGCCCGACAGCGTCAACCTGATGGACCTCGCCGCGCTGCGCGAGGACGCGCTGAAGATCATGGAAGAGATCAACTTCGACGGCTGAGACCGCGCCGGGAGGCGCTCCGCCGCCCCCACCGCGCCGAATCCAGGCTTCGCGGCCGGCCCCCACGGGCTGGCCGTTTCCGTTTCCGGCCGCACGCCGAAAAGGGGCGACCGGGACCGGACGGTTTCATGGCTCACATCGCGGCCGCACTCGTGCGGCACGTTCTCGACGGGTCGCAACGACAGCGGAAAGCGGATCCCGAGCATGACCGCGGGCCGGATGATCTCGAGGGATGCCTTGAAACGGCGCCACAGGCTGCGTTTTCTCACCCCTGAGGCTGCGGGGCCGCAGAAGGCGGCGCACGCGAAGGTGCTCGGGCGGATCCCCTGACGCTAAAGCAATTCGGCGTCGCTCGTCACGCCAAGCAGACCTTTCAGCAAGACCGAACTGTCGTCGCTGAACGTCACCAATGTGCTGTCGTTTCCGCCCATGCCATCGGTGTCGACCTCGGACCGCGCCGCAATGCTCAGCCCCCCTGAAGGACGAGCGCCTCTCCAGCGGTATTCAGTTCGAAATCGAGGATCGTGACCGCCCCCTGCCCGGGATTGAAGACAAAGATATCGGCTCCGCTGCCGCCGGTCAGGGTATCGTCGCCAAAGCCGCCCGCCAGCCGGTCGGCGCCGCTGCCGCCGTCGAGCATGTCCGCGCCATTGTTGCCATTCAGGGTGTCGTCGCCATCGCCCCCGGTGATCGTATCGTCCCCGAAGAGGCCGTTCAGCTCTTCGGCCGCCGCCGTTCCGGCTATCCCCGATCCGAACACCCCGCTCCCGTCGGGTTCGTAGCCTTGACCGCTGGTTTGATCGACCTGGAAATTGGCCGCCGAAAGGGCATTGGCATCGGTGTTCTGCAGCAGGATCAGCGTCTGATACGCATCCCCGCCCCCGTCGAAATCGATCTGGAAAAGAGCGTCCGTACCGCTCTGAAGCAGCCGCAGGTAGCCCGCCCCGAACGGGTTCGACGCGCCGTCCCATCCCGTCAGCCGGTAGGTCAGAAGGTATTCCAGGTCGATGCTGTCCTCGGCCGGGTCGAAGTCGGTGATCGTGGCCTGGGCGTAGGGGCCGGCGGCCGAGTTCGCCGGGTCGATCACGTCCGCGCCGGCGCCCAGCGTGATCGTCGGCAGGCCCGCCTGGGACGCATTGCCGGCCAGGCTCAGACGAAGGTGATCGTCCCCCGCGCCGGCATCCACACTGTCGCTGCCATAAGCGCCCACATTCGTGATCACGTCGTTGCCGTCGCCGGCCTCCACCGTGTTGGACCCCCGGCCGAGGAGGGTGATGCTGTCATTGCCGGCCCCGCCGCGCAGGACATTGTCATCATAGCCGCGCAGAACGTCGTCACCGGCTCCGCCGTCGAGCGTGTCGCTGCCCGATCCGCTCTCCAAGACATCGTCGCCGTCGCCCCCGGCGAGGCTGTCGTCTTCCGACCCGCCATCGAGATAATCGCGCCCGGCGCCGCCGGACAGGCTGTCGTCGCCCAGGTAGCCCACCAGGGTGTCGCTCCCCGAGCCGCCGCTCATCGTGTCGTGGCCCTCGCCGCCATAGAGGCGTCCGCCGCCATCGCCGCCCTGCAGGACGTCGTTCCCGGCCTCGCCGTAGAGGTAGTCGAGATCCGTATCCGCCCCGCCGATCAGCACGTCGTCCCCGGCCCCGCCAAAGAGCGTATCCCGCCCCGCTCCGCCGTCCAGAAGGTCGGCCCCGGGCAGGCCCTCCAGCCGGTCGTCGCCCTCGCATCCCTGGATGAAATCTCCCTGGATCGTGCCGCTCAGGCTGTCGTTGCCCGCCGTGCCCTTGATCAGCGATCCGTCGAGCACCGTCAGCGTCATGGTGGTGGAGCTGGCCTGGCCGTCATCCTCCGACGCCGTCACCCGCAGGGTGTAGAGGCCGATGTCGCCTTGCTGCGGGGCATTGGCCGCGAAGGATAGCTCTCGCGTGGCGGGGTCGAAGTCCAGCCAGGAGGGCAGCGCCGAGCCGTCCTCGAGCGCCACCGAATAGGTGATCGGCCCGCCCTCGTCGTGGTCGGTGAAGAGATCGGCCGGCAGGACATAGCTGAACGCGGTGTCGTTGAAGCCCGCCTGCGGGGCCGTCGCGCCGGTCAGGATCGGCGGGTCGTCCACGCCGGAGACAATGAGCGTGACCGTCGCCGTGTCGGTGCCGCCATTGCCGTCAGAGACGGTGTAAGTGAACGTATCCTCCATCGTCTCACCCTCGGCCATCTCGTCTAGGGTGGTCGAGGTGGTCGGGTCGTAGGTGACGGTGCCGTCGCCGTTCAGGATCACCGTCGCGCCCAGCGCCGAGGTGCCGGAGACCGACTGGACTGTCAGCGTGTCGCCATCAGGGTCGGCGTCGTTGCCCAGCAGGTCGGCAGCGGCAATGCTATAAGCGGTGTTTTCGTCGGTAATGCCGCTTTGTTCGCTGCTCCAGACGTAGTTGATGCGGGAATAATCGACATGATCCCTCACATACGCAGACCAAGCATCGCCGAACGGCGCATAGTAGCCCGCCGGGTCAGCATCCTGCTTGAAGTCATCATCGAATACTTTCCATGGCTTACCCCAGCCGTCGTACCAAGCGGTATCCGTGATGGTAGCGGGATCAAGAGAGGCGGAAATCGAAATGCGGTAATCATCGGCTTGTCCGCCAAAGATCAGTGCGGCAGCTTCCTTGGCCGAGTAGACCGGGGGATTACTACCCCAAGGCGCGCCGTCGGAAACGCGATAGGATCCGATGTAAGCCAAAGTTAAGGAGAAAATCTCGTCGTTATTCGCCATCGGCGGCTCGTTGTCGTTGACGCCCTCGACCACCAGCGTGGCCGTGTTGGCCGTCGTGGCGCTGCCGTCGGAGACGTCGTAGCTCACCGTCAGCGTGCGGTCCGTCCCGGTGTCGAGCGCATCGTATTGCGACGGGTCGATGGAGATCGTGCCGTCGCCGTTGTCGGTGAAGGCCACTGCGGCGCCGAGATCGTCGGTCACCGTGATCGTCTGGGCCGACAGCGTGTCGCCTTCGGGGTCGGTCTGTCCGGCGAGCAGGTCGATGGTCACCGCGGGGTCATCCTCGGTGACGCTGCCCGCGTCGATGGGCGTGACCACCGGCGCGTCGTTGGTGCCGGTCACCGTGACGGTGACGTCGTTCACCGCCGTGGCGCCGTGCCGGTCGGTGGCCGTCACCTGCACGGTGACGTCGCGGGTTTGCCCCGCGGCCAGGTCCTGGAAATCCGCGCCCGGAGCGAAGCTCAGCGTGGTGCCGGCGATCGAGGCGCTGCCCTCGGCGGGCGCGCCGGTGACGGCGTAGCTCAGCGTGCCGCCGTCGTCGTCGCTGTCCGGGTCGGCGCCGAGCGCCGCGAGATCGACGACGACGCTCGGCCCGTCCTCGGACGCGGCGGCGATGCCCGCCGCCAGCGTCGGCGCGTCATTGGTGCCGGTCACCATGACGGTGACGTCGTTCACCGCCGTGGCGCCGTGCCGGTCGGTGGCCGTCACCTGCACGGTGACGTCGCGAGTCTCGCCGTCCGCGAGGTCCTGGAAATCCGTGCCGGGAGCGAAGCTCAGCGTGGTTCCGGCGATCGCCGCGCTGCCTTCGCCGGGCGCGCCGGTGACGGCGTAGCTCAGCGTGCCGCCGTCGTCGTCGCTGTCGATATCGGCGCCGAGCGCCGCGAGATCGACGACGACGCTCGGCCCGTCCTCGGTGGCGGCGGCGATGCCCGCGGCCAGCGTCGGCGCGTCGTTGGTGCCGGTCACCGTGACCATCAGGCTGGCCGAGGCCGTGGACCCGTCCGTCGCGGCGGTCGTGTAGGTCAGAACGACCGTGCGGGTCTCCTCCGCGGCGAGGGCATCGGCGATGGCCGTGATGCGTGTCGACCCATCCCGGTCGACTTCGATCGTGCCGAGCGGCAGGCCATCCTCGGAAACGAGGCCCCCGGAAAAGGTGCTCCCGGATTCGGCCAGCCCGGCGACGCCGGTGACAACGACCCCCGCCGCCGCGCCGGCCCCGTCGGTGGTCTGATCGTTCGCGAGAATGTTCAGAATGTTGCCGGGCGTGGGCGGCGCCGAATTCTCGGCAACGGTCGCGGCATCGTTCTTGGCCACGCCGGTCCCTTCGTGACCCAGTTTCAGCGAGCCGTCCCGGCTGCCGCCCTCCTCGCCCACGGAGGTGTAGCGGATGCCGAAATCCGCCATGTTGAGCATGTCGAGCGACAACGGGCCGGAGTCCGACACGAGCCGGAAACTCGCCGAGCGAATGTCGTCGCGCGACATGCCCGAGCTTCCGAACTCGATGCCGACGTCGAAATCTCCCAGCTCATTCGACACGCTGCCCTTGATATTGGCGTCCTTGCCAAGGGTGTCGACGTCCCCGTTCCCATAGGCCTCATCGGTCACCACGCCGCTGCCGCCATCATCCGCATGCAAAGCGAGCATCGTCGCATCCACGCCTTCCAGATCGAAGAACAGCGCGCGCAGATCGCCGATGGATGCACTGTTGTCGGCTATGCCGATCTCGAAACGCAGCGATCCGTCGGCCATTTCGCGGATGCTGATAGTGCTCCGGACCTCGCCATCGATTGTGAAGGAAATGCTGCGTTCCATCCGAGACCTCGTGCATCAAATTGCTTTTGTTCAAATGCCGCTGCACGTCGCGCAGCCGCTTATCTCGCTTCGCCCGCGCGCATGCGGGGCGATCCATTCTTTTCCGAGTCGGTCGAGCTGACTGTTACCGCACGCAGAATTCCTGCTCAGCCACCCCAAATGCAGAGGAAGCATGGCATTTCCGGCAGGCTGCGCATCCTCCATCTGGAGGTTGACGTCTCCCGAATCCCGGGCCCGTGGGCGCCGTCAGACGGCGCAACGTGCGACCAGGCTCACGAGTTGCGGCTGCCTGCAGGTTCCGGTCTTGGCGAAAGGCGCTCGGAGATAGGAGCGTACGGTTTCGAAAGTGACGCCGAGATTGGACGCGATATCCTGGGTCGACAGCCCGGCCAGAAGCGCGGCCGCAACCTCGGTTTCGCGCGCGGTCAGCCCGAACAGACGCGCGAATTCCGCCAGATCGGGATCGCCGGCGCCGAGCGCCTCCAGGAGAACAAGGCATTCGGGCCCCCGGAAGTAGCGCATGCCCTCGGCCCATGGCCAGGCCATCACCGTGAGCTTCAGGGGCATGCCGGGCGGATCGGCCACGAGAAGAACATGCGTGCCCGATCCGGTCGGCTTCACACAGGGTGCGGCCAGGCAGGCGTCGATCCGGTCGGCCACGTGCTTGTCTCGGAACGACACGCGCCCGGTGGGGCCAACCGACATGACGCGTCCGAGTTCCAGCTGCCGGAGGGCCTCGCCGCTCGACGCGCGCAGGCTGCGGCGCGGGCCGAGGACCATGGTCCCGGCACCGGGTCTTTCGGCCTCCGCCGCGTTGGGAGCCGGCCGCCGCTGATAGAACTCGAAGGCGCGCCGCAGGTCCGGGACGAGGGCCCGAAGCGCGGCGAGGGCTTCGCGCTCCGATTGGGTGTCCTGGACGTCCCCCAGCACGCTCAGGAAGAAATGGCACTCTTCCTTGCGGGTGATGGTCACCCCGATCGCCCCTTGCAGATCGTTGGGCCGGAGATAGTCGTTGTAGAACTCGGTCTTCAGCAGCGCCGCGCGGTCGAACATCGCGCTATCCGGCACCGCCACGCCGATCGGTCTGCGGGTCGCCGCCGCCATCCAGGGATTCAGGGCGCAGTAATGGTCGGCGTAAGACCGAAGGGCCGCGGGGTCCATCCCGGAGGCCAGGGAGAATGCACCCCGGTCGCGCGAGGCATCGTGGTAAAACAGCGTCGCCGCGCCGTTCGGGAGAAAGTCGCGCAGCGTATCGAGGAAATCCTCCCACCGCACCTCCCCGAGGATCGCCGACATGATCTGGCCTCGAAGATCCCCCACCCGAGATTGAAAATCGCAATGCTTGGTCATGAAATGCTTCCCCTAAATGCAGGGAGCGTAACAGGCCGAAGAGCCCTCGATCAACGCACCGACGCGGGGGGCACACGGGGTGGTGGCATTGGGGGGCCTCTGCCCTCTCGGCCCGGCATCGCACCAAGTTGCACAGCACCAATCCGATCGAGCGGCTAAACCGCGAGATCAAGCGACGCATCGACGTCCTCGGCATCTTTCCGAACGGGGCATCGATCCGGCGCCTCGTCGGTGCGATCGTGATGGAGCAGACCGAGGAACGACGGTCCAGCGCGCCAGATACAGGACGCTGGAGACGCTTGCGCCCGTCAGCGATGCGCTCAGCGTCGGCCTCCCTGCAGCGCAGAGCGACCGACCTGCTCGGCCCGCTCGGAAGCGCGAGGCCCACGGCCGGCTCCACGACCTCTCGGGACATCATCCAGGCGGTCTGCCCAATTGCACGTCACACGGCCTGCGGCGCGCGAGCGACAGGCTGGCAGAAGCTGGGGCGCCACCTCGGGACAACATGGCCGCCACCGGTCACCGCACGCTTACGAAGGTGACGCGCTACACGCAGACTATGAATCGTCCCGCCCTGGCCGCTGATGCCATTGCGAGGCCACGGCAAAACACAAACTGAACGACGAAGTCGCGATCCTGGCCTGCCCCTATCGGGTGGTCCGGTTTCAGTCTTAGTGCATGACGGGTCTCGGCGCCAAGGTAGATGTCTGGGGCGGGTGTGATCCGCCATCGCGGGATGGCCAGTGAATGGCCTCCGGAGCTGGTG
>NZ_JBTLRM010000024.1:40419-56313 GCF_054482755.1 Roseivivax sp. CAU 1761 | reverse complement strand
CGCCTCCCCCCCCCCCCCCCCCCCCCCCCACGGCACGGACAGGGCGCATCCCCCGGGATGCGCCCTTTTTCGTGGTCCTGCGACATTTTGCCGAACCCCGCGACGCTGCAGGCGCAGCATCGCGGCAAGGCCCGTCCCGGCAAGGCGAAACCGCGTCCGTATCCCGGCGCATACCGCTTCGGTATGCGGTGGTATCCAAATAAGTCATTAATTTCCTTTGCTTTTTCCGCGACCCTCCCGCAGCCTGACGCAACGACAGGTCGGGAGGAGACGCGGGTGGCGGAAGTGCGGGTGACGGACTGGATCGGGCGCGAGGAGACGGCGCAGGCGCGGGTCGAGCCGGTGCAGGCGGAGATGCTGGCCGCGACCCTGTCGGATGCCGGCGCGCTGCCGCCCGAGGGCGACGCCATCCTGCCGATCCTCTGGCACTGGGTGGCGTTCCTGCCCACCGTGCCGATGGACCGGCTGGGCCCCGACGGCCACCCGCAGCTCGGCGGCTTCCTGCCCCCGGTGGCGCTGCCGCGGCGGATGTGGGCCTCGGGCCGGCTCGAATTCCTGCGGCCGCTGCATGTCGGCGAGCGCCTGACCCGGCATTCGCGCATCGCCGATGTCAGCGAAAAGCGCGGCAGCACCGGCGCCATGGTCTTCGTCACCGTGGCGCACGAGATCGCCGGCGAGGACGGGCTGGCGATCCGCGAAAGCCAGGACATCGTCTATATCGAGATGCCCGACCGCTTCCGCGCCCCGAAGGCGCTGCCGGTGCCCGCGGCCCCGGCGGCCGAGCGCGTGGTGCCGGTCAACGAGGCGCTGCTGTTCCGGTTCTCGGCCTGCACCTTCAACGCCCACCGCATCCATATCGACCTGGCCTATGCCCGCGAGGTCGAGAAATACCCCAACCTCGTGGTGCACGGGCCGATGCAGGCGATGATGCTGGCGCAGCTCGCCACCGAGCTGCGCGGCCGCGCCCCGGACCGCTTCCGCTTCCGCGGCGTGCACCCGATGTTCCACGACCACGAGATGCGCCTCCTGGCCGAGGAGGACGGGCCGGACCGGCTGCGGCTCTGCACCGCGCGGGGCGGCGCACACCAGGGGCTTCAGGCCACCGCGGAATGGGAGGACACCAGATGAGCGGCATTCTCGAGGGCATGCGGGTGGTCGAGGGATCGGCCTTCGTGGCGGTGCCGCTGGCCGGGCTGACGCTGGCGCAGATGGGCGCCGAGGTGATCCGCTTCGACCGCATCGGCGGCGGGCTCGACGCCACCCGCTGGCCGCTGGCGCCGAATGGGCGCAGCCTGTTCTGGGCCGGGCTCAACAAGGGCAAGAAGTCGGTCGCGGTGGACATGGCCTCGCCGGAGGGGCGCGAGCTGATCACCCGGATCGTCACCGCGCCGGGCGAGGATGCCGGGCTCTTCATCACCAACCTGCGGGTCCGCGGCTGGATGGACCACCCGACCCTCGCGGCGCACCGCCCGGACCTCGTCATGGTGTCGCTGATGGGCGACCGGCACGACCGGCCGCAGGTCGACTACACGGTGAACCCGGCGCTCGGCATTCCCGAGATCACCGGGCCCGAAGGCGCGCGCGACCCGGTGGCCCATGCCCTGCCGGCCTGGGACGTGGCGGCGGGCGGCATGGTGGTCTCGGCGCTGCTCGCGGCGGAACGCCACCGGCTGCGGCACGGCACCGGCCAGGACGTGGAACTGTCGCTGAAGGACGTGGCGGCGGCGACCATCGGCCATCTCGGCATGATCGCCGAGGCGACGCTGAGCGGGGGCGGGCGCGGCAAGAGCGGCAATGCGCTCTACGGCGCCTACGGTCAGGACTTCCTCTGCGCCGATGGCCGCCGGGTGATGGTGATCGGGCTGACCGACCGGCAATGGCGGATGCTGCTCAAGGCCACCGGCACGGCCGAGGCGATGGCGCAGCTCGCGGCGGTGACCGGCACCGACCTGTCCGACGAGGGCAACCGCTACCGCCTGCGGCACCGCATCAGCGCGCGGCTGGCGCCCTGGTTCGCGGCCCGCGACCTCGACAGCGTGGCGCAGGCGCTGGAGGATGTGGGAGCCACCTGGGCGCCGTTCCGGAGCATCGCGCAGGCGCTCGAGGAGGATCCGGACCTGTCGCCCGACAACCCGCTCTTCGAGAGGATCGTGCAGCCGGGGATCGGGGAATACCTGGCCGCCGGATCGCCGATCGGGTTCTCGGGGATGGCCCGCCAGCCGGTCGCCCCGGCCCCGGAACTGGGCGCCCAGACCGAGGAGGTGCTCTCCGAGGTCGCGGGCTGTGACGCCACCGAGATCGCCGACCTGTTCGACCGCGGCATCGTCGCCGACGAGACCCGGCGGCGCCGGCGTCCCGCCGCCTGAACCCGAGGGGCGGGAGTGCACAAACGGAAGGGCCGCCGCCATTCGGCGGACGGCCCCACGCGGCGCTGCGCTTGGTTCAGCGGTACTGGCGCAGCAGCGAGTTCAGCGTCGACTGGGTCTCGCTGTAGCTCTCGTTGGTGTGGATCACGTTCACCAGGGCGCCGAGCTGGGCATCGCTGAGCCCGGTGGCGTCGAAGTCCTGGATGTAGCGGCCGATCTCCACCTCGGCGGAGGATTGGGCGATGGCGGCCCCGGCAAACAGCGAAGCGGCGATGGCGGAAGCGGTAAGCAGCGTTTTCATCGTATGATCCTTTCTTCGGTATGACGTCGAGCCGGTCGGGATTGGCGCGGCTCGTGGCAGAAAGATCGTTCGTCCTCAGTAACTTCGCAATTCACGAAGCGATACGCGGAGGGTCGCGAAGTCGTGTCCTTGAAACCTCGGGGCCGACGCCCCACCCGCCTCCGGATCGTGCCGTTTCAAGGGTTTGCAGCGCTGCCCCGGCTTTGGTTTCGGGCCGGGAATCCGGGGCGGACGGCCCTCTCGGGGACCAGCACGCAGCATGTGCATTTGTGCACGTTACAGTTCTTATCGAATACTCACAGTGCGGAGATTCGCGGTGAGCGCTTTCGCGATCCGTGTTTCAGAAAGCAAAGGGCGGGTCCGCCCCGCGGACCCGCCCTGCATCCTGTTTCCGAGGTCAGTTGACGTCGTTGTAGCGGCGGATGAGCGACTTCACCGTCGCCTCCGTATCGCTGCGGCTTTCCGACGAGTGAATGACGTTCAGCAGCGACTGCACATGCGTCTGGCTGAGCTGCGAGACGTCCGCCCCGGGCGCGTAGCTGTGGATCAGCCGCTCATCGGCCATTCCCGACAGGGCCGGGCCGGCAAACAGGGCACCGGCGGCGAAGACGATGGTTGCGGTTTTGAAATACATGGTCCCAATCTCCGTGAAACACTGGACGGTCGGCCGTTGGCGAGAACCGCCATAAGCCATGGCCCCCGACAGGGGGCCCGGGTCAGCGCGCTGGCGCCCGTTTGCGATGTGAGAATCGGAAACACGAAGCAATCGTCACACAGAGGGCGTGTCCCGGTCCGGGGCCGTCCATGAAGCGGAGCGCGGCCGGCACCGCCTCCGTATTCCATGGTAGACGGCGACATATTCAGTGTCGAATAACGGTTGAGTGACGCAGGGTCAGCTTGCGCTCAAAAGTTGCAGCTTCCGGCAGGCCACAAGCCCCCTTGAACTCGCGGGGCGGGAGCGGTATCGACGGCCTCGGCGGAGGGGTATAGCTCAGTTGGTAGAGCGACGGTCTCCAAAACCGTAGGTCGCGGGTTCGAGCCCTGCTGCCCCTGCCAGTTCCCGCCCGTTCCCCCTTACGATCCCGCAGTCACGCTCCGTCACAGCGCCGGGGCTCGCGCATGCGAAAAAGGCGGACCCGAAGGCCCGCCTCTTCGTCAGTCACGGCAGCGCCGCGCTTACTGCATCAGCACCGCCTGGACGCGCGCGCTGATGTCGCTCTCGTTCTCGGTCGAGTAAATGATCGACAGGGCGGTGTTGGCTTCGGCTTCCGACAGCGCCGCCAGGTCGGCATCCGGGGCGTATTGCTGGATCAGCGCCGCCTCGGAGGCGGTCAGGCGTGCCGGGTCAGCCGAGCGCGTCGCGTCGACCGAGAGCAGCTGGCGGATGCGGCCTTCGCGGTCGTTCGACGACATCTCGCTGTTCGCCACGTTGAGCGCCGCGTCGATGGTGGCCTGCGGGTACATCGAGAAGTCGATGTCGCCGACATATTCCTGCAGCTGCACCTCTTCGGCTTCGCTGATATCGGCGGCGCGCACCTGGTACTCGGCGCCGTCATGCAGCGCCCGCAGGCGGCCGACGATCTCGGAGCGCGATTCGGTGCTGGTGATGATGGTGATCGCCTCTTCGACCTGGGCATCGCTCCAGACGGCGATGTCGGCCTCGGGCAGATATTGCTGGATGCGGGTCATCTCGGCTTCGGTGGCCGCAAACGATGCGGTGGCGGTGCCGAGGGCAAGGGCGGAGGCGAGGAAAAGGCGTTTCATATGTCTTTCTCCTTCAGTCTGTCTCTGTCATATCGACGTTCGCAGGACGTCCCGGCGCTGCCGAGCGCCCCGTCGTGCTGGCGGACCAACCACGCCGCGCGGCATTCGTTCCGCCGCCCTTCCCGGCTTCAAGAATGCTTGAATATGATCGACGATGCCGCCGTCGGGCCTATTCGCGCGCGCCCCCGGGACAGGCTTCGTGCCCCCGCGGCTTGATTCCCGCGGCGCGGCCCCGTATCTGCCGGGCGACGCCGCAAGGGATTCGACAATGGCCAGAACCAACCCGCTCCAGTTCGTGCAGCAGGTGCGCACCGAGGTCCGCAAGGTCGTCTGGCCGACGCGCCGCGAAGTGCTGCTCACCACCGTCATGGTGTTCATCATGGCGACGCTGACGGCGATCTTCTTCGCGCTGGTGGATCTGGCGATCCGCGGCGGGCTGCAGGCGGTGCTCGGCATCTTCGGTTGAGCCGCCCGCCCGCGCCGCGCGCGGGGGACTTGAATTCGACCCCGGCCCGCAGTAAGGGACGGCGAATTTCCCGTGGCGGGCGTGCGATGACGACCATTGCGCGCCGCTTTTCTTTGACGGGAGACCGGATCGCAGCGCGCCCGCCGCGCCGGGCTCCGGGCAACGCAGGAACGAGAGGTCAGGGCCAGATGGCGAAGCGGTGGTATTCGGTGAGCGTGCTCTCGAACTTCGAGAAGAAGGTCGCCGAACAGATCCGGACGGCGGTGGCCGAGCAGGGACTCGAGGACCAGATCGAGGAAGTTCTGGTGCCGACCGAAGAGGTCATCGAGATCCGCCGCGGCAAGAAGGTGACCAGCGAGCGCCGCTTCATGCCCGGCTACGTGCTGGTGCGCATGGAGATGTCGGATGCCGGCTATCACCTGATCAACTCGATGAACCGGGTCACCGGCTTCCTCGGGCCGCAGGGCCGGCCGATGCCGATGCGCGACAGCGAGGTGCAGGCGATCCTCGGCCGCGTGCAGGAGGGCGAGGAGGCCCCGCGCACCCTGATCCGCTACGAGGTCGGCGAGAGGGTGAAGGTCAATGACGGCCCGTTCGAGGGCTTCGACGGCATGGTCGAAGGCGTCGACGACGACAACCAGCGCCTGCGCGTCTCGGTGTCGATCTTCGGCCGGGAAACCCCGGTCGAGCTGGAATTCACCCAGGTCACCAAGCAGGGCTGAGACGGTGGCGGCCGATCCGAGGATCGACCGCTACCTCGCCAAGGATCGCCCGTGGCGCGCCGAGATGGCCGCGCTGCGGGCGATCTGCCTTTCCGAGGGGCTCGACGAGACCCTGAAATGGCGGGCGCCCTGCTACATGGCCGCGGGGCGCAACATCGCCATGATCGGCGCCCTGCGCGACGCGGCGCTGCTCTCCTTCCTCTCCGGTGCCCTGCTCGACGATTCCGCGGGGCTGCTGGTGCCGCCGGGGCCGAACTCGCGCGCCGCCCGGCAGGCGCGCTTCACCGACAGCGCCCAGATCGCCGCCGCCGCGCCGCCGTTGCGGCAGCTGATCCGGCAGGCCGTGGGCCACGCCCGCGCCGGCCGACGTGTCGCCCTGCCCGCCGAGGAACCGGATCTGCCGGCCGAGCTTGCCGAGGCGCTGGCCGCCGATGCGGAGCTCCGCGCCGCCTGGCAGGCGCTGACCCCGGGGCGGCGCCGCAGTCTCGTGCTGCACATCGCCGGCGCGGCGCAGGCGGCGACCCGGCACGCCCGCATCGCCCGGCAGCGCGACCGCATCCTTGCGGGCCGCGGGCTGCACGACCGCTGATCGGGGCGCGCCGCGCCGGGCCCGGCGGAATCGCTTGCCAAGCCGCCGCGGAGGGTGTACCCGCGCGCCCTGTCCCCCCGGGGACATCCGATCCGTGGGAGGTTGGCGGCGGCGCGCCGTCGCGGCCCGACCACGCAACGCGAACGCCGCCGGGACGCGTCCCCGCGGCCGTTGAAAAAGGAGACGCCAGATGGCCAAGAAGCTTGCTGGCAAGATGAAGCTGCAGATCAAGGCCGGGCAGGCCAATCCCTCGCCCCCGGTCGGCCCGGCGCTGGGTCAGCGCGGGATCAACATCATGGAGTTCTGCAAGGCGTTCAACGCCAAGACGCAGGACATGGAGCCGGGGGCGCCCTGCCCGACCCTGATCACCTACTATCAGGACAAGTCCTTCACCATGGACATCAAGACGCCGCCGGCGTCGTACTACCTGAAGAAGGCGGCGGGTCTGAAGCCGGTGGGCAAGCGCAACCGTCCGCGCGGCGCCGAGAAGCCGGGCCGCGAGACCATCGCCACGGTGACCCGCAAGCAGGTGCGCGAGATCGCGGAAGCCAAGATGAAGGACCTGTCGGCGACCGACGTCGATCAGGCGATGAAGATCATTCTGGGCTCGGCGAAGTCCATGGGCATCGAGGTGAAGTGATGGCGAAGCTCGGAAAACGTACCCGCGCCGCGCGCGAGGCCTTCGCCGGCAAGGAAAACCTGTCGGTCGAGGAAGCGGTCAGCCTGATCAAGTCGAGCGCCACCGCGAAGTTCGACGAGACCGTCGAGATCGCAATGAACCTGGGCGTCGATCCGCGCCACGCCGACCAGATGGTCCGCGGCGTCGTCGGCCTGCCCAACGGCACCGGCAAGACCGTCCGCGTCGCCGTCTTCGCTCGCGGCCCGAAGGCCGAGGAGGCCCAGAAGGCCGGGGCCGACATCGTCGGCGCCGAGGACCTGATGGAGACCATCCAGGGCGGCACCATCGAGTTCGACCGCTGCATCGCGACGCCGGACATGATGCCGATCGTCGGCCGGCTGGGCAAGATTCTCGGCCCGCGCAACCTGATGCCGAACCCCAAGGTCGGCACCGTGACCATGGACGTGGCCGAGGCCGTGCAGGCGGCCAAGGGCGGCCAAGTGCAGTTCAAGGCCGAGAAGGCCGGCGTGGTGCATGCCGGCGTCGGCAAGGTCTCCTTCGACGAGGGCAAGCTGGTCGAGAACATCCGCGCCTTCGTGGATGCGGTCTCCAAGGCCAAGCCGACCGGCGCCAAGGGCACCTACATGAAGAAGATCGCGCTGTCCTCCTCGATGGGGCCCGGCGTGACCGTGGACGTGACCTCGGCCACCGGCAACTGAGCCGCACCGGGAACGCAGTTTGCAAAGGGCGGGCCTCCGGGTCCGCCCTTTTCGCGTCCGGGTTCCGGCCGGGCGCGGTCAACCGGCTGTTAGCGGAATCTCCCCCATCCTCCCGGCGTGACCCTGCCAACCCGGAGGATACCGATGATTCGCCTTCTGCTGATCTGCGTGGCGCTGCTGCTGTCGCCCCGCTTCGCCGCCGCCGAGGCGCTGCCGGCGCCCGCGGGCATGCCGCTGCTTACGGTGTCCGGACAGATCGCCGCCACCAATGCCGGCACCGCCGCGCAATTCGACCGCGACATGCTGGAAGCGCTCGACTGGCGCGAGATCGAGACCTTCACCTCCTTCACCGAGGGGCCGCAGCGCTTCGCCGGGCCGACGCTGGTCTCGCTGCTCGACCGGCTGGGCGCCGAGGGCAGCACCGTGGCGCTGACCGCGCTCAACGATTACCGCATCGAGTTCCCGCTGAGCTACGCCGCCGATCACGACGTGCTGCTGACGCTCGACCATGACGGCGCCCCGATGTCGATCCGCCGCAAGGGGCCGATCTGGGTGGTGTTCCCGCTCGACGAGGCCGGCGCCGCCGCCAAGCGCTTCGACGGGGAGATGATCTGGCAGCTCGACCGCCTGCAGATCCTCGACTGAGCGGCGCGGGCGGCGCATGGTGCGGTTCCGCGAACAGGCCCGGACGCTCCGCGCGCTGGTGGCGCTGGTGGCGGCGGCGGCGCTCGGCGCCACCCTCTACAGCCACGAGCAGAAGCGCGCCGCCGACCGCGAACAGGCGCTGTTCAACGTCTCGGCGCTGTCCTGGAAGGTCTCGGAGCTGATCGTCGAGACCCAGCGGGTGGCGCTGGCCTTCGCCGGCCCGCCCGGCAGCGCGCCGCCGGCCCGCGACCTGCCGCTGCGCTTCGACCTGTTGTGGAGCCGGCACGACGTGGCGATGACCAGCGCCGCCGCCGGCATCCCCGCGATGCGCGCGGTGCTCGACCGCTACGCCGATTTCCTGGCCGAGCGCGAGGCGGCGCTGCTGGTCCCGGGCGGGCCCGACCCGCAGGTCGCGGCCGGGCTCCGGGCCGAGCTCGACGGCCTCGCCCGCGACATGCGGGTGACCTGGATCGACGTCTTCTCGGCCCGCCAGGTCGCCGACCGGCCGCAGGAATTGCAGATCGGCGCCCCCGACCCGGCCGGCGAGACGCGGCTGATCGCGCTGCTGATCGGCGCCGTCATCCTCTACGTCCTGGGCGAGATGTTCCTGTCCGGCCGGGCCCAGAACCGCGAACGCCGCCTGCGCGAGGAGGCCGCCCGCGCCAACGCCGTGAAGAGCCAGTTCCTGGCCAATGTCAGCCACGAGATCCGCACGCCGCTGAACGGCATCCTCGGCATGGCCTCGGAGCTCGGCCGCGGCCGGCTCGACGGCGGCCAGCGCGAATGCGTCACGGTGATCGAGACCTCGGGCGAGCTGCTGCTCTCGACCATCAACGACGTGCTCGACCTGTCGAAGATCGAGGCCGGCCAGCTCGAGATCGTCGCCGCCCCCTTCGACCCCCGGGCCGAGCTGGCGGCGGCGCGGGCGCTCTATGCCGGGCTGGCCCGCGACAAGGGGCTGACCCTCGCCGTGGCGGTCGACCCGGACCTGCCGGACCGGCTCTGCGGCGACGCCCACCGGCTGCGCCAGGTGATCCACAACCTGCTCGGCAATGCGGTGAAGTTCACCGCCCAAGGCGGCATCACGGTGCGCATGCGCGCCGACCGGGCCGCCGGGCGGGTCGAGATCGCGGTCAGCGACACCGGCCCCGGGGTCGGCGCCGCGGCGCGCGAGCACATCTTCACCCCGTTCGGCCAGGCCGACAGCGGCACCGCGCGGCGCCATGGCGGCACCGGGCTCGGCCTGTCGATCTCGCGCCATCTCTGCGAGGCGATGGGCGGCAGCCTGGTGCTCGACGCGGCGGGCGGCCCGGGCGCCACCTTCCGGGTCGCGCTGCCGCTGGCCGAGGCCGCCCCCGCGACCCCCGCCGCGGCGCCCGCGGCGGCGCAGGCGGCGGATCTCGCGGCGCTCGACATCCTGGTGGTCGATGACAGCGCCACCAACCGGCGGCTGCTGGAACGCTTCCTGTCGCCGGCGGGCTGCCGGCTGCGCTTCGCCGAGAGCGGCGCCGCGGCGCTGGCGCTCTGCGCCGAGGCGCTGCCCGACGTGGTGCTGACCGACATCCAGATGCCGGAGATGGACGGCGTCGAGATGACCCGGCGGCTGCTCGCCGGCCTGGCCGGGGGCGGCATCCCGGCGCCGCGCATCGTCGCCGTCACCGCCAATGCCATGACCCACCAGATCGAGGAATACCGCGCCGCCGGCATCGACGAGGTGCTGGCCAAGCCGGTGCGCAAGGCCGCGGTGCTGGCCAGCCTCACCGGCCCCGGGGCGGCGGCCGGCCACGCCGCCTGAGCGCCGGGGCCGCTGGCGGTCCCCCGCCGCCCCGCGGCTTGGACTTGCCCTTCCGGCGTGCTACCTTGCGGTCCGAAGCGGCGGCAGGCTCTGCGCCCCTGCCCGCCGGCGCCGGCCGGCGCCCGGGGCGGGCGCGCCGCCGCCGCACCAGGCCCGGCGCCGCTCCGTGCGGCGGGGTTCCGCGCGCATCCGCGCTCCGGCGAGAAATCTCGCCGGGCGCTCTTGGATTTTCCCGCCATAGGCTTTATCCGACCCTCGTGAGGGTGGTCCCGCGATTCGCAGGACCACCCCGCGTCGTCCGAGACGGTGGGCGGGTTCGGGGGCAACCCCTGCCGCTAAGTCCTGCCCGAGACGGGAAGACAGCTTTCGGTCCTCGGATCCTCCGGATCCCCGGACATGCGATTGTGACGACCCGATCGGACCTTCTTGGCCGGGCCCTGCGCCCGGTCGAACTGAGCCGGAGGGGTCGCCCCTCCAGTACTTGGAGTGAAACTGTGGATAGAGCCCAGAAAGAGAAAGTGGTCGAGGAACTCGGCCAGATCTTCGAAAGCTCTGGCGTCGTGGTGGTGAGCCGCTACGAGGGCCTCACGGTTGCCGAGATGCAGGATCTGCGCGCCCGGGCCCGTCAGGGCGGAGCGTCGGTCCGCGTCGCCAAGAACCGGCTCGCCAAGATCGCCCTGGAGGGGTCGCCCAGCGCAAGCATCGCGACCTACCTCGAGGGCATGACCGTGCTCACCTATTCCGAAGACCCCGTGGCAGCCGCCAAGGTGGTCGAGGACTTCGCCAAGGACAACAAGAAGCTTGAGATTCTTGGCGGCGCAATGGGTGGCTCGGCCCTGGACCGGGCCGGTGTCGAGGCCGTGTCGAAGATGCCGTCGCGTGATGAGCTCATCGCTCAGATCGTGTCCTGCATCGGCGCACCCGCCTCCAACATCGCCGGTGCGATCGGCGCGCCTGCTTCGAACATCGCCTCCATCCTCTCCACCATCGAGGAGAAGGCCGAGGCGGCCTAAGGCAATCGGGAGACCTTCGCAGGCTTGCTATGCCCCGCGTTGGATCACATCTAGATACGGAAAGAAGTCACAATGGCTGATCTGAAGAAACTCGCCGAAGAGATCGTCAACCTGACGCTGCTCGAGGCCCAGGAACTGAAAACCATCCTCAAGGACGAGTACGGCATCGAGCCCGCCGCTGGCGGCGCGGTGATGATGGCCGGCCCCGCAGGCGGCGATGCCGGCGGCGAAGCGGCCGAGGAGCAGACCGAGTTCGACGTCATCCTGAAGTCGGCCGGCGCCTCCAAGATCAACGTGATCAAGGAAGTCCGCGGCATCACCGGCCTGGGCCTGAAAGAGGCCAAGGAGCTGGTCGAGGCCGGCGGCAAGGCCGTCAAGGAGCAGGTCTCCAAGGACGAAGCCGAAGACATCAAGAAGAAGCTCGAGGCGGCTGGCGCCGAAGTCGAGCTCAAGTGATCGGTCCCGGACGCGGACGCGTCCGGCGCCTGTTGCACGAGGCTGGATCCGGGACCCCCGGGTCCAGCCGAACCTGTCTTGGAGAGGGCCCCCGACCGGGCCTTTTCTCAGGCGAGGTTCCAGGGATCGGGAGGCCACCGGTGGGACGGCGGCCAGGCATTGATCGGAACACGCTCTCTCGGATGAGCGCGCGGCCGGGGCCCGACGGCCCGCCCGCTCAGGTGAGAACACTGAAAGGTGGCTAGTCCATGGCGCAATCCTTCCTTGGTCAGAAACGTCTTCGCCGCTATTACGGCAAGATCCGCGAAGTGCTCGAGATGCCGAACCTCATCGAGGTGCAAAAGGCGTCCTACGACCTGTTCCTGAAATCCGGCGACCAGCCGCAGCCCACCGACGGCGAAGGCATCAAGGGCGTCTTCCAGTCGGTTTTCCCGATCAAGGACTTCAACGAGACCGCGGTGCTCGAATTCGTGTCCTACGAGCTCGAGAAGCCGAAATACGACGTCGAAGAATGCATGCAGCGCGACATGACCTATGCCGCGCCGCTGAAGGTCACGCTGCGCCTGATCGTCTTCGACATCGACGAGGATACCGGCGCCAAGTCGGTCAAGGACATCAAGGAGCAGGACGTCTTCATGGGCGACATGCCCCTGATGACGCCGAACGGCACCTTCATCGTCAACGGCACCGAGCGGGTCATCGTCTCCCAGATGCACCGCTCGCCGGGCGTGTTCTTCGACCATGACAAGGGCAAGACGCACAGCTCGGGCAAGCTGCTCTTCGCCTGCCGCATTATCCCCTATCGCGGCTCCTGGCTCGATTTCGAGTTCGACGCCAAGGACATCGTCTTCGCGCGCATCGACCGCCGCCGCAAGCTGCCGGTGACCACGCTGCTCTACGCCCTGGGCCTCGACCAGGAAGCGATCATGGACGCCTATTACGAGACGGTGACCTACCGCCTCGAGAAGAACCGCGGCTGGAAGAGCAAGTTCTTCCCCGAGCGCGTGCGCGGCACCCGCCCGACCTATGACCTGATCGACGCCGATTCCGGCGAGGTGATCGCCGAGGCCGGCAAGAAGGTCACCCCGCGCGCGGTGAAGAAGCTGATCGACGAGGGCACGGTCAAGAACCTGCTGCTGCCCTTCGAGCAGATCGTCGGCAAGTTCGTCGCCCGCGACATCATTAACGAGGAGACCGGCGCCATCTACGTGGAGGCCGGCGACGAGCTGACCTGGACCGTCGACAAGGACGGCGAGGTCACCGGCGGCACCCTCAAGGAGCTGGTGGATGCCGGCATCACCGAGATCCCGGTGCTCGACATCGACAACGTCACGGTCGGTCCGTACATGCGCAACACCATGGCGCAGGACAAGAACATGAACCGCGACACCGCGCTCATGGACATCTACCGCGTCATGCGCCCGGGCGAGCCGCCCACCGTGGAGGCCGCCTCGGCGCTGTTCGACACCCTGTTCTTCGACGCCGAGCGCTACGACCTGTCCGCCGTCGGCCGGGTGAAGATGAACATGCGCCTCAATCTCGACAAGCCGGACACCCAGCGCACGCTGGACCGCGACGACATCGTGCAGTGCATCAAGGCGCTGGTCGAGCTGCGCGACGGCCGCGGCGAGATCGACGACATCGACCACCTCGGCAACCGCCGGGTGCGCTCGGTCGGCGAGCTGATGGAGAACCAGTACCGCGTGGGTCTCCTGCGCATGGAGCGCGCCATCAAAGAGCGCATGTCCTCGGTCGAGATCGACACGGTGATGCCGCAGGACCTGATCAACGCCAAGCCCGCCGCGGCCGCGGTGCGCGAGTTCTTCGGCTCGTCGCAGCTGTCGCAGTTCATGGACCAGACCAACCCGCTGTCGGAAGTGACCCACAAGCGGCGCCTCTCGGCCCTCGGGCCCGGCGGTCTGACCCGCGAACGCGCCGGCTTCGAGGTCCGCGACGTGCACCCGACCCATTACGGCCGGATGTGCCCGATCGAGACGCCGGAAGGCCCGAACATCGGCCTGATCAACTCGCTCGCCACCTTCGCGCGGGTCAACAAGTACGGCTTCATCGAGACCCCCTACCGGGTGGTCAAGGAGGGCGTGGTCACCGACGAGGTGCACTACATGTCCGCCACCGAGGAGATGCGCCACACCGTCGCCCAGGCCAACGCGCTGCTCGACGAGAACGGCAAGTTCGTTAATGATCTGGTCTCCACCCGCCAGGCCGGCGACTACACGCTGGCGCCGAACGAACAGGTCGACCTGATCGACGTGTCGCCGAAGCAGCTGGTCTCGGTCGCCGCCTCGCTGATCCCGTTCCTCGAGAACGACGACGCCAACCGCGCGCTGATGGGCTCCAACATGCAGCGCCAGGCGGTGCCGACGCTGCGCTCTGAGGCGCCGCTGGTGGGCACCGGCATCGAGGAGGTCGTGGCCCGCGATTCCGGCGCCGCGATCACCGCGCGCCGCGGCGGCATCATCGACCAGGTGGACGCCCAGCGGATCGTGATCCGGGCGACCTCCGATCTCGAGCCCGGCGATCCCGGCGTCGACATCTACCGTCTGCGCAAGTTCCAGCGTTCGAACCAGAACACTTGCATCAACCAGCGTCCGCTGGTCACCGTGGGTCAGGAGGTCGAGCGCGGCGAGGTGATCGCCGACGGCCCCTCCACCGACATGGGGGAACTGGCGCTCGGCAAGAACGTCATCGTCGCCTTCATGCCGTGGAACGGCTACAACTACGAGGACTCGATCCTGATCTCCGAGCGCATCGCGCAGGACGACGTCTTCACCTCGGTGCATATCGAGGAGTTCGAGGTCGCGGCCCGCGACACCAAGCTCGGGCCCGAGGAGATCACCCGCGACATCCCCAACGTCGGTGAGGAGGCGCTGCGCAACCTCGACGAGGCCGGCATCGTCTATATCGGCGCCGACGTGGAGCCGGGCGACATCCTGGTGGGCAAGATCACCCCGAAGGGCGAGAGCCCGATGACGCCGGAGGAGAAGCTGCTCCGCGCCATCTTCGGCGAGAAGGCCTCGGACGTGCGCGACACCTCGCTGCGGGTCAAGCCGGGCGATTACGGCACCGTGGTCGAGGTCCGCGTCTTCAACCGGCACGGCGTCGAGAAGGACGAGCGCGCGCTGCAGATCGAGCGCGAGGAGATCGAGCGTCTGGCCCGCGACCGCGACGACGAGCTGGCGATCCTCGACCGCAACATCTACGCCCGCCTGAAGTCGATGATCCTCGGCAAGACCGCGGTGAAGGGCCCGCGCGGCGTCAAGGCGAACTCGGAGATCACCGAGGAGCTGCTCGAGACGCTGACCCGCGGCCAGTGGTGGCAGCTCGCCCTCGGCGAGGAAGAGGATGCCAAGCACGTCGAGGCGCTGCACGACCAGTACGAGGCGCAGAAGCGTCAGCTCGACGCGCGCTTCGAGGACAAGGTCGAGAAGGTGCGGCGCGGCGACGACCTGCCGCCGGGCGTGATGAAGATGGTCAAGGTCTTCGTCGCGGTGAAGCGCAAGCTGCAGCCGGGCGACAAGATGGCCGGCCGTCACGGCAACAAGGGCGTGGTCTCCCGCGTGGTGCCCGCCGAGGACATGCCGTTCCTCGAGGACGGCACCCCGGTCGACATCTGCCTCAACCCGCTCGGCGTGCCGTCGCGGATGAACGTGGGCCAGATCCTCGAGACCCATATGGGCTGGGCGGCGCGTGCCCTCGGCCTGAAGGTCGACGAGGCGCTGCAGGATTATCGCCGCACCGGCGACCTGACGCCGGTCCGCGAGGCGCTGCGCCTGGCCTATGGCGACGAGGTCTACGAAGAGGGCCTGGCCGAGATGGACGAGACCCGGATGCTGGAGGCGGCCGAGAATGTCCGCCGCGGCGTGCCGATCGCCACGCCGGTCTTCGACGGCGCCAAGGAGGGCGACGTCAACGACGCGCTGAAGCGGGCGGGCTTCGACCAGTCCGGCCAGTCGGTGCTGTTCGACGGCCGCACCGGCGAGCAGTTCAGCCGCAAGGTCACGGTGGGGGTGAAGTACCTGCTCAAGCTGCACCACCTGGTGGACGACAAGATCCACGCCCGCTCGACCGGCCCCTACAGCCTCGTCACCCAGCAGCCGCTGGGCGGCAAGGCGCAGTTCGGCGGCCAGCGCTTCGGCGAGATGGAGGTCTGGGCGCTCGAGGCCTACGGCGCCGCCTACACCCTGCAGGAGATGCTGACGGTGAAGTCGGACGACGTGGCGGGCCGCACCAAGGTCTACGAGTCGATCGTCAAGGGCGAGGACAATTTCGAGGCCGGCGTGCCGGAATCGTTCAACGTCCTGGTCAAGGAGGTCCGGGGTCTGGGCCTCAACATGGAACTCCTGGATGCGGAAGAGGACGCGGAGTGAGCTCTGGGCCGGGATGACGCCCGGCCCGCAGCCCCCGGGGCGGGGGGGGGG
>NZ_JBTLRM010000024.1:0-40409 GCF_054482755.1 Roseivivax sp. CAU 1761 | reverse complement strand
GGCCGGCCGGGCACTAGCCCGGCCCGCCCCGTCCCTTGCGCGCAATTCGAGGTATCAAGATGAACCAGGAAATCACCAACAACCCGTTCAACCCCCTGACCCCGCCGAAAGTCTTCGACGAGATCAAGGTGTCGCTGGCGAGCCCCGAGCGGATCCTCAGCTGGTCCTTCGGCGAGATCAAGAAGCCCGAGACCATCAACTACCGGACCTTCAAGCCCGAGCGCGACGGCCTGTTCTGCGCCCGCATCTTCGGGCCGATCAAGGATTACGAGTGCCTCTGCGGCAAGTACAAGCGGATGAAGTATCGCGGCGTCGTCTGCGAGAAATGCGGCGTCGAGGTGACGCTGCAGAAGGTCCGTCGCGAGCGCATGGGCCATATCGAGCTGGCCGCGCCCTGCGCCCATATCTGGTTCCTGAAGTCGCTGCCCTCGCGCATCGGCCTGATGCTGGACATGACGCTGCGCGATCTCGAGCGCATCCTCTATTTCGAGAATTACGTGGTGGTCGAGCCGGGTCTCACCGACCTGAATTACGGCCAGCTGCTGACCGAGGATGAATTCCTCGACGCCCAGGACCAGTACGGCGCCGACGCCTTCACCGCCAATATCGGCGCCGAGGCGATCCGCGAGATGCTGGCCCAGATCGACCTCGAGAGCGAGGCCGAGCGCCTGCGCGAGGAGCTCAAGGAAGCCACCGGCGAGCTCAAGCCGAAGAAGATCATCAAGCGCCTGAAGGTCGTCGAGAACTTCCTCGAGAGCGGCAACCGTCCCGAGTGGATGGTGATGACGGTGATCCCGGTCATCCCGCCGGAACTGCGTCCGCTGGTGCCGCTCGATGGCGGCCGCTTCGCAACCTCGGACCTGAACGACCTCTACCGCCGGGTGATCAACCGCAACAACCGCCTGAAGCGGCTGATCGAGCTGCGCGCGCCCGACATCATCGTCCGCAACGAAAAGCGGATGCTGCAGGAATCGGTCGACGCGCTGTTCGACAACGGCCGTCGCGGCCGCGTCATCACCGGCGCCAACAAGCGCCCGCTGAAGTCACTGTCGGACATGCTCAAGGGCAAGCAGGGCCGGTTCCGCCAGAACCTGCTCGGCAAGCGCGTGGACTTCTCCGGCCGCTCGGTCATCGTGACCGGTCCGGAGCTGAAGCTGCACCAGTGCGGCCTGCCGAAGAAGATGGCGCTCGAGCTGTTCAAGCCGTTCATCTATTCGCGGCTCGAGGCCAAGGGTCTCTCCTCGACGGTGAAGCAGGCCAAGAAGCTGGTGGAGAAGGAGCGTCCGGAGGTCTGGGACATCCTCGACGAGGTGATCCGCGAACACCCGGTGCTGCTGAACCGCGCCCCGACCCTGCACCGCCTCGGCATCCAGGCCTTCGAGCCCACGCTGATCGAGGGCAAGGCGATCCAGCTGCACCCGCTCGTTTGCTCGGCCTTCAACGCCGACTTCGACGGTGACCAGATGGCCGTCCACGTGCCGCTGAGCCTCGAGGCCCAGCTGGAAGCGCGCGTGCTGATGATGTCCACCAACAACGTGCTGTCGCCGGCCAACGGCGCGCCGATCATCGTGCCGTCGCAGGACATGATCCTCGGCCTCTACTACACGACGATCATGCGCGAGGGCATGAAGGGCGAAGGCATGAAGTTCGCCTCCATCGAGGAGGTCGAGCACGCCCTGAATGCCGGCGAGGTGCATCCGCACGCCAAGATCGAGTGCCGCGTCAAGCAGATCGACGACGAGGGCCAGGAGGTCTGGAAGCGCTACGAGACCACGCCGGGCCGGGTCCGTCTCGGCGCGCTGCTGCCGATGAACGCCAAGGCGCCCTTCGACCTGGTCAACGGCCTGCTGCGCAAGAAGGACGTGCAGCGCGTCATCGACACCGTCTACCGCTATTGCGGCCAGAAGGAATCGGTCATCTTCTGCGACCAGATCATGGGCATGGGCTTCAAGGAGGCGTTCCGCGCCGGCATTTCCTTCGGCAAGGACGACATGGTCGTGCCCGAGTCGAAGTGGCCGATCGTGGAAGAGACCCGCGCGCTCGTGAAGGATTTCGAGCAGCAGTACATGGACGGCCTGATCACCCAGGGCGAGAAGTACAACAAGGTCGTGGACGCCTGGTCGAAGTGCAACGACAAGGTCACCGAGGCCATGATGGCGACCATCTCGGCCGCCAAGAAGGACGAGAGCGGCGCCGAGATGGAGCCGAACTCGGTCTACATGATGGCGCATTCCGGCGCCCGGGGCTCGGTCACCCAGATGAAGCAGCTGGGCGGGATGCGCGGCCTGATGGCGAAGCCGAACGGCGACATCATCGAGACGCCGATCATCTCGAACTTCAAGGAAGGCCTGACCGTTCTCGAGTACTTCAACTCGACCCACGGTGCCCGGAAGGGCCTGTCGGACACCGCTCTGAAGACGGCGAACTCGGGCTACCTGACCCGCCGCCTGGTGGACGTGGCGCAGGACTGCATCGTGCGGATGAACGATTGCGGCACCGACCGTTCGATCACCGCCGAGGCGGCGATCAACGACGGCGAGGTCGTGGCTTCGCTTGGCGAGCGCGTGCTCGGCCGCGTGTCGGCGGAGGACATCCTCAAGCCGGGCACCGACGAGGTGCTGATCCGCGAAGGCCAGCTCATCGACGAGCGCATGGCCGACGCCATCGAGGAGGCGGCGGTGCAGACCGCGCGCATCCGCTCGCCGCTGACCTGCGATGCCGAGGAAGGCGTCTGCGCCATGTGCTACGGCCGTGACCTGGCCCGCGGCACCATGGTGAACGTCGGCGAGGCCGTCGGCATCATCGCGGCGCAGTCGATCGGCGAGCCGGGCACCCAGCTGACGATGCGGACCTTCCACATCGGCGGCGTCGCGCAAGGCGGCCAGCAATCGTTCCTCGAGGCCAGCCAGTCGGGCAAGATCGAGTACGAGAACGCCTCGACCCTGCTCAACGCCGCGGGCGAGACGCTGGTGATGGGCCGCAACATGAAGCTGCGCATCGTCGGCGAGGACGGCGCCGAGCGGGCCAGCCACAAGGTCGGCTACGGCACCAAGCTCTTCGTCGAGGAGGGGCAGACCATCGCGCGGGGCGACAAGCTCTTCGAATGGGACCCCTACACCCTGCCGATCATCGCCGAGAAGGACGGCACCGCCCGTCATGTCGACCTGATCAACGGCATCTCGGTCCGCGAGGATACCGACGACGCCACCGGCATGACGCAGAAGATCGTCACCGACTGGCGCGCCGCGCCCAAGGGCAACGAGCTCAAGCCCGAGATCATCCTGCAGGACGCCAACGGCGAGCCGGTGCGCAACGATGCCGGCAACCCGGTCACCTACCCGATGTCGGTCGACGCCATCCTCAGCTGCGAGGACGGCCAGGACATCAAGGCCGGCGACGTGGTGGCGCGGATCCCGCGCGAGGGCGCCAAGACCAAGGACATCACCGGCGGTCTGCCGCGGGTGGCGGAACTGTTCGAGGCCCGTCGTCCCAAGGACCACGCGATCATCGCCGAGATCGACGGCTACGTGCGCTTCGGCAAGGACTACAAGAACAAGCGCCGGATCTCGATCGAACCGGCCGAGGACGGTGTCGAGCCCAAGGAATACATGATCCCGAAGGGCAAGCACATTCCGGTCGTGGAAGGCGATTACGTCCAGAAGGGCGACTACATCATGGACGGCAACCCGGCGCCGCATGACATCCTGTCGATCATGGGTGTCGAGGCGCTGGCCAATTACATGATCGACGAGGTCCAGGACGTCTACCGGCTGCAGGGCGTGAAGATCAACGACAAGCATGTCGAGGTCATCGTCCGGCAGATGCTGCAGAAGTGGGAGATCCTCGACTCCGGCGACACGACGCTGCTCAAGGGCGAGCACGTGGACAAGGCCGAGTTCGACGCCGCCAACGAGAAGATCGAGAAGAAGGGCGGCCGTCCGGCCCAGGGCGAACCGATCCTGCTCGGCATCACCAAGGCGTCGCTGCAGACCCGGTCCTTCATCTCCGCGGCCTCCTTCCAGGAGACCACCCGCGTGCTCACCGAGGCCTCGGTGCAGGGCAAGGTGGACAAGCTGGTGGGCCTCAAGGAGAACGTCATCGTCGGCCGCCTGATCCCGGCCGGCACCGGTGGCGCGACCCAGAAGGTGCAGAAGATCGCCACCGACCGCGACAACGTGGTGATCGAGGCGCGCAAGACCGAGGCCGAGCAGGCCGCGGCCCTGGCCGCCCCGGAGGAGAGCGCCGGCAGCGACGTGATGGGCGAGGACGATTACGACACGCTGATCGTCGACACCCCCGAAAGCCGCGAGTGACCGCTCCGGGCCAGGCCTCCGCCCGGCCCGCCGCGTCACTGCTTCGTGAGCCCCCGCCCCCGGCGGGGGCTTTCGCGTTCCGGGCGCTCGACAGCCGCCGGCCTCCGCGCTAGGGACGGCGCGCACGACGGGAACGGGAAGAGACATCCATGACATTCAGGCTGTTGGCGCGCCTCGCGGCGCTGGTCGCCCTGCTGGGCCTGACCGCTTGCGGACCGAGCTACGTGAACGGACCGCCGGGGCCGGACCAGGCCGAGATCGCGGCCCTGGCGGCGGCGATCCGCGACCTCGGCGCCGATGTCGATCCCGGCGAGGCCGAGCGCGCCGCGCGCATCGCCTTCACCTACCCGCTGACGCTGGCCGAGCGCTACGAGATCGAGGACCCGCCGGTGGTCCACAACATCAAGGTCAACAACGGCGCCAAGCCGCGCGGCCTGTGCTGGCACTGGGCCGAGGACCTGCAGGCCCGGCTGGCCCGCGAGGGCTTCCGCACGCTCCAGCTGCACCGCGCCATCGCGCCGCCGCGCAATGTCTTCCGGCTGGAGCACAGCACGGTGATCCTGAGCCGCCGCGGCGACGGCATGTATGACGGTCTGGTGCTCGATCCCTGGCGCTTCGGCGGTGTCCTGTTCTGGTCCCCGACGCGCGAGGACGCCCGGTACGACTGGCTGCCCCGCGCCGAGGTGCTGTCGTCGCGCCGCAGCGGCGGCGAAGGCTCGGAAACCGCTGCGGTGACCCGCGGCTACGCGCTGCCCTGACCGGAAGGCGGGTCGCGCTCGGCGCGGCGCCGCACCAGAACCGCCCGGAGATCGTGCATCGCCAGCAGCAGGTCGTCGGTGATCTCGTCGAGCTGGGCGTCGCTGGCGCGGCTCTGCGCCCAGTGCGCGGCGAGGTTGATCTGCTCCACCACGCGGTGCATCTCGTCGGCCTCGCGCAGCTTCAGCAGCGTGCGGCGCCGCATCAGCCAGGTCTCGATCTCGGCGACCTCCTCCGGCGACAGCTCGGCCCCGCCCTGGGTCCGGATCTCGCCCGAGCGCAGCCCGACCACCGCGACCTGCTGCAGGTCCAGCCGGCGGTTGCGGTTCTCGGCATCGATCCGGCAGACCGCGGCGCCGCCCTCGCGGATGCGGAAGTAGAGCCGCGGCAGCCGGCTCATCGCGTTACCCCCTCGCAGAAGCGCCGGATGCGGCGGCAGGCCTCCTCCAGAACCGCGTCCGAGGTGGCGTAGCTGACCCGGAAATAGGGGCTGAGGCCGAAGGCCGCGCCGAACACCACCGCCACGCCCTCCTCCTCGAGCAGGGCGCGGCACACCGCCTCGTCGTCGTCGAGCGGGGTGCCGCCGGCGCTGGTGCCGCCGATCAGCCCGGCCACCGATGGGTAGACGTAGAAGGCGCCCTCGGGCACCGCGCAGGTGATCCCCGGGCAGGCGTTCAGCGCGCCGACCACCAGGTCGCGGCGGCGCCGGAAGACCTCGCGCCACTCGGCCAGGAAGTCCTGCGGCCCGGTGAGCGCCTCGACCGCCGCCCATTGGCTGATCGAGCAGGGATTGGTGGTCGATTGCGACTGCACCTTGCGCATCGCCGCGATCAGCGGCTCGGGCCCGCCGGCATAGCCGATGCGCCAGCCGGTCATGGCATAGGCCTTGGAGACGCCGTTGACGGTCAGGATGCGGTCGCGCAGGTCGGGCGCCACCTTGGCCGGGGTCGCGAAGCGGAAGCCGTCATAGGTCAGGTGCTCGTAGATGTCGTCCGACAGCACGTGCAGGTTGGGCCAGCGCCGCACCACCGCCATCAGCGCGGCGATCTCGCCGCTGGTATAGGCCGCGCCGGTGGGGTTGGAGGGCGAGTTGAAGATCAGCCACTTGCTGCGCGGCGTCAGCGCCGCCCCGAGCGCCTCGGGCGTCAGCTTGAACCCCGCCTCGGCCCGGGTCGCCACGATCACCGGCTCCGCCCCGCCGAGCCGGACGATGTCGGGGTAGCTGACCCAGTAGGGCGCCGGCACCACCACCTCGTCGCCGGGGTTGAGGGTGGCGATCAGGGCGTTGAACAGCACCTGCTTGCCGCCGGTGGAGACCGAGATCTCGGAGGGCGCATAGACCAGCCCGTTCTCGCGCCGGAACTTCTCGGCGATCGCCGCCTTGAGCTCGGGCATGCCGTCGGGCGCGGTGTATTTCGTGTGCCCGGCACCGATCGCCGCGACGGCGGCGGCCTTGATATGCTCGGGCGTGTCGAAATCCGGCTCGCCGGCGCCGAGACCGATGATGTCGCGGCCTTCGGCGGCGAGGTCGCGCGCCAGCTGCGTCACCGCGACGGTGGGGGAAGGTTTGACGCGGGAGAGGGTGTCGGACAGAAAGGCCATGGGTGCCCCGATTTGAACCGCAATGCGCCCTGTCTTAGATTTGGCCGCAGCGGTGATCAACCGGGGCCGGTCGCGGGCGGGCGCGCGGCGGCGCTGAAAGGAATGACGCGATGGATGACGAGAACTGGTACGGCCCCGACGCGGCGACCTTCGGCGATCGCCTGGCGGCGGCGCGCGACGCGGCGCAGATGTCCCAGGAGGACCTGGCGCGGCGGCTCGGCGTCAAGGTGACGCTGGTGCAGTCCTGGGAGGAGGACCGGGCGGAGCCGCGGACCCACCGGCTGCAATCGCTGTCGGGCATGCTGAACGTGTCGATGGCCTGGCTGCTCTCCGGCGAGGGCGAGGGGCTGAGCCCGCCGGCCGACGAGCCCGACATGGCCGACCTGCGCGCCCTGCTGATCGACCTGCGCGAGATCCAGACCGACATGCGGCGCACGGCGGAACGCGTCGGCCGGCTCGAGAAGCGCCTGCGCCGGGCGATGTCGGAGGCCGGGATATGAGCGCCGCGGAGACCCGCGCGGTGCGCCTGCGCCGGCTCGCCATGCGCTCCTCGCGCCGCGGCACCAAGGAGATGGACCTGATCCTGATGGCTTTCGTCGAGGCTCGGCTGGGGGCGTTGCCGGACGAGGCGCTCGACCGCTACGAGGCGCTGCTCGAGGAGAACGATCAGGATCTCTACCGCTGGATCAGCGGCCAGGAGCCGGCGCCGTCCCGCCACGGCGCCAGCATCGCCGAGATCACCGCGACCCTGCCCGGCGGGGGCCGCGCGACTTAACCGATTGTTTGCGACTTTGCCGCAATCTCCGCCCAATGAACAATGGCGGAGAAGACGATGACCCTGCACTCCATGATGGGCCAGGCGGAACGCGACGGATTGCTGCCCGGATATCTCGACGCGGTGTCGATGATCGAACGGCTGCACCGCCTGCTGCTCGACGTGATCAAGGACGAGTTCGAGCGGCTCGGCATTCTCGAGGTCAATGCCGTGCAGGCGCTGCTGCTGTTCAACATCGGCGACAACGAGGTGACCGCGGGCGAACTGAAGACCCGCGGCTACTACCAGGGCTCGAATGTCAGCTACAATCTCAAGAAGCTGGTGGATGCCGGCTACATGCACCACCAGCGCTGCGAGATCGACCGCCGCGCGGTGCGGGTCCGGCTGACCGGCAAGGGGCGGGAGGTCCGTCAGGTCGTGCGTGAGCTGTTCGATCGGCATGCCGACGGCATGCGCCGCGGCAGCGTGTTCGGCCCGGCGGGCTTCGACGACCTGTCGCACAACCTGCGCCGGCTGGAACGCTTCTGGACCGACCAGATCCGCTACATCTACTGAGCAGCCGGCCGGCGCCCGGCTTGGCGATCCGGCCGGCGGCCCGGGTCCGGAGGCGGCGGGCGGCCCGGGTTCCGAGCCGGCGGGCGCCCCGGAGCGCCAGGGGCGCGCCGCGGCCGGGCGCCGCCGGACCGGGTTTCCGGCACAGGGGCGCGGGGCCGCGCGCCGGATCAGGTCCGGCGCGGCCCAGTTGGCCGGCCCCAGCGGCGCGCCGGTCACCGGCGCCTGCGGCCGGCCGCAGGCGCGCACCACCTCGTGCAGCAGCAGCCCCTGGCGCAGCGTCGGCGACAGCGTGCTGGCCAGCTGGTAGGCGCGGGAATTCTCCCCCGGGAAGCGCACCGGCACCACGGTGGCGCCGCTGCGCCGGATGAGATTGGCGGTGAAGGGCGCCCAGGGCGCCTCCTGGGCGGCGCCGCAGCCGCCCGGCGCCGCGGCCACCGCGCCGGCGGGAAACAGCGCCACCGCGCCGCCGCGTTCGAGCTGCGCCATCGCCCGCGCCCGCATCTCCAGGCCGCGCGCCCGGGCATCGGCCTCGTGCGGGAACGGCACCGGGATCAGGAAGTCCTCGATCTCGGGAATGCCGGTGAGCAGCGAGCGCACGAGGATGCGGTAATCCTGGCGCACCCGGCCCAGCAGCTCGGCCAGCACCATGCCGTCGACGAGGCCGTGCGGATGGTTGGCGACCAGCACCACCGGGCCCTGGGCCGGGATCCGCGCGGTCTCCGCCGCCGGGGTCTCGATGGCGATGCCCATCACCGCCAGCGCCTGGCTCCAGAAGGCCTGGCCCTCGGCCGGGCCCAGCCGCTCGAAGCGCCGCACCAACCGCAGCAGCCGGGCCTTGCCGGTGCTCCATTCGAGCGCCCGGATCGCAACCCGCTTCCAGGGATCGGGAAAGGTGTTGGCGTAGCTCAGGCGGCGGGCCTCGACGCGGCCGTCGCCCCGGGCGGCGTGGCTCAGCACGGCTCCCCGAACTTGTCGGCCACCAGGGATTCGATGGCATCGGCGAGCGCCGCCGCATCGGCGCCCGAGGTCTCCACCTCGATCGTGCTGCCACGCGCCGCGGCCAGCATCAAGAGCCCCATGATGCTGTCGCCCGAGGCCGAGAGCCCGTCGCGCGACACCTCGGCCGAGGCGTCGAAGCCCTCGACGATCTCCACCAGCTTGGCCGAGGCGCGGGCATGCAGGCCCTTCTCGTTCACGATCCTGAGCTGGCGGCGCACGATGTCGGTCATGGCAGAAACGTCCGGTTCCGGTCAGGCCGTCTGGGACGGCAGATCGGCCATGTGATCGGGCTTGATGTTCTGGCTGTCAATGTATTTCCGGCCCGCCTCGAGCGCTGCGCGGACCGCTTCCGTCACACTTTTGTTGCGTGATTTCGCCAACTTGATCAGCATCGGCAGATTGGCGCCGTAGAGGATGCGGCGGTTGTCGGGCTGACAGGCGCGCAGCGACAGGTTGGAGGGCGAGCCGCCGAACATGTCGGTCACGATGACCACCCCGTCGCCCTGGTCGACGGCGTCGGCGGCGGCGCAGATCTCGGATTGCTTGCTGCTCCGGTTGCAATCGGCCTCGATGGCGATCGCGCTGATCCCGGGCTGCTGGCCCACGACATGCTCGACCGCGGCGAGATATTCGCGCGCGAGTCCGCCATGCGCCACGATGACGATCCCGATCAAGATCCGCCTTCCCCAGTTTTGTCCAGAACGCGTCCGGTAGCGGGGGCAAGGCCCCGGCGTTCCAGTTCCCTGTGTCTTATAGACACCCGCCAGCCCGCAGCCGCAAGCCCGCCGGCCACGCTTTCCGTAACGGCAACAGAGCGATGCTGCCCGCCGGTGCAGCCGAAGCCGACGGCGAAATGCGCCTTGCCCTCGTCGCGGTAGGCCGGCAGCAGGAAGGTCAAAAGGTCGGTCACCCGGTCGAGGAAGCGGGCGTACCGGGCATCGCCCGCCACATGCGCGGCCACCTCGGCGTCGAGCCCGGTCAGAGGCCGCAATTCCGCCACCCAGTGCGGGTTCTGCAAAAAGCGGCAGTCGAAGATCATGTCGGCCCCCTGCGGCACGCCGCGCTTGTAGGAAAAGGACATCAGGGACACGGCGAGCTGCCGCGCCGGGTCGAGGCTGAAGCCCGCCTGCAATTCCTCGCGCAGCTCGTGCGGGGACAGGGCAGACGTGTCGATCAGCGTGTCGGAGACCAGCCGCACCGGCTCCAGCAGGGCCCGTTCGCGGCGGATGCCGTCGCTGGGCGCGGCATCGGGCGACAGCGGATGCCGGCGCCGGGTTTCGGAATAGCGCCGCACCAGCACCGCCTCGCTGCAATCGAGATAGAGCAGTTCCAGCGCCAGGCTCGGCCAATCGGCCAGCCGGGCGCGCAGTTCCAAGAGCCCCTCGACCGAGAAGTCGCGGTTGCGCACGTCGACTCCCAGCGCCATCGGCCGCGGCAGCGTCGGTCCCTCGAGCAGGCGCGGGATCAGGCTGACCGGGATGTTGTCGATGGCCTCGTAGCCGAAATCCTCCAGCGCGTTGATCGCCGTGGACCGTCCGGCCCCGGACGGACCGGTGACGAGCACAACACGCTCAGCGGACGAACCCATGCCGCGTTACTCCTTTCGACCCGCCTTTAGATATTGCAGCAATGCGGCGGCGAAATGGGCGTGCTCGAAGTTGTGAAGCAACACCACCCGGTGACCGAGAACCGTCTCGTGCCGCGCCGGCGGCAGGCGCTGCGGTTCCGCCCGGTCGAGATCGAGGATCGCCGCCAGCCGCGCGCCCGCCACCGCCTCGGCGCGCAGCAGCCCGAGGCCGCGGGCCTCGATCAGCCCGCGGATCGGCGCCGGGGCGGAGAGTTCGACGCCGTCGGCCCGCGCCGCGAGGCAGACCCGGTCATCGGCGACGAGCCCGGCGCCCCAGGCCATGAGCTGCAGCGCCAGCGCCGACTTGCCGCGCCCCGATGCGCCGCGGATCAGCAGGGCGCGGCTCTCCCAGGCGACCGCCGTGCCGTGCAGGACGACCGGCGCGTCGGTCATCCCCGGCTCATATCGGCAGGCCCACGACGAAGCGCGCGCCGAGCGGCTCGGAGGTCACGTCGGCCTCGGTGGGGCGGATGTTCTCGGCCCAGATCACCCCGCCATGGGCCTCGACGATCTGCTTGGAGATGGCCAGGCCGAGGCCGGAATTGTTGCCGAAATCGCTGTCCGGGCGGTGCGAGTAGAAGCGCTTGAAGATCTTCGTCAGCGACTGTTCGGGAATGCCGGGGCCGGTATCCTCGACCACCACCAGGACCCGGTTGTCGCGCCGCCGCACCCAGACGCGGATGGCGTCGCCGTCCTCGCAGAACGAGATCGCGTTGGTGATGAGGTTGACGAAGACCTGCGCCAGCCGCGCCTCGAGCCCGTTGATGCGGATCGGCCGCGGCGGCAGGTCGGTGATGAACTCGACGCCCTTCTTCTTGGCATCGGCGCCGAGATACTGGGTCAGGTTGTCGACCATCTCAAGCAGGTTGAACTCCTGCTCCTCCTCCTTGACCAGTTCGCTGTCGAGCCGCGAGGCGTTCGAGATGTCGGAGACCAGGCGGTCGAGGCGGCGCACGTCGTGCTCGATCACGTCGAGCAGCTTGGTGCGGTGCTCCTCCTTCTTGATCATCCGGAGCGAGCCCACGGCCGAGCGCAGCGAGGCCAGCGGGTTCTTGATCTCGTGCGCGACGTCGGCGGCGAACTGCTCGTTGCCGTCGATGCGGTCGTAAAGCGCCGCCACCATGCCGCGCAGCGCCCCCGAGAGGCGGCCGATCTCGTCCGGGCGGGCGGTCAGGTCGGGGATGCGGATGCGGCCGGGGGAATTGTTGCGGCGGTTGCGGTCGCGCCCCATCTCGGCGGCCTCGGCGAGGTCGGAGATCGGGTGCGCGATGGTCGAGGCCAGAACCAGGCTGAGCCCGATCGAGACCAGCGTGGCGATGACGAACATCTGCAACACGCGCTCGCGCTCGAGCCGCACCGCGGTGTCGATCTCCTCGGCCGGGAACACCGCGCCGACGATGCCCGCGACCTCCGACCCCTGGCGGATCGGCGTCAGCGCGGTGAACACCGTGGCGCCGGATTCGACCTGCACCTGGGAGACCACGGTCGCCTCGGTGCCGTTGCTTTCGATCAGGCGGCGCAGCCGGTCCTCGAGGCTGAGCGGCGCGTCGCTCGACAGGATGGAGAACATCCCCGCCACCGAATGCCACAGCGCGGTCAGGAAGTCGGAGATCACCGTCGGCTGCTCGACCGCCTCGGCCGCGGTCTCGCCGGCGGCGGGGCGCATCGCGCCCTCGGCCTCGCCGACGAGGAACAGCGCCGGGTCGAAGACCATCACCTGGGCCCCGGCCCGCAGGTCGAGCCCGGCCAGCGTCCGCGCCACGTCGAGCCCCTGCCCGGCGGCCAGATCGACCTCCGCCGCGCTGTCGATCTGCGCTTCGAAGACGTCGGCGACGAGCTCGATCTCGCCCTGCACGGCGTTGGCGCGCTGGATCGCCAGGGTGTCGCGCGACGAATTCAGGAACAGGATGCCGGCCGCCAGGACGTTCAGCGCGATCAGATTGAAGGTGATGATCTTGCGGGTCAGCGGCGACCGGTTGAGTGAAAACAGCCCCCGCCGCGCGCGGCTCTCGCGCAGCTCGCGTTCGACGGTGGAATGCGGGGCGACCCAGTCGTCGCCCAGCACCACGTCGTCGTCCCGCCGTCCCGGCGAAGGGTCATCCTGCGGCAGGATGCGCTCGGCAAGGGCCATGGATCACTCTTCGTTGAAGCGGTAGCCGATGCCGTAGAGCGTCTCGATCGCCGAGAACGTGTCGTCGGCGCCGCGCATCTTCTTGCGCAGCCGCTTGATGTGGCTGTCGATGGTGCGGTCGTCCACGTAGACCTGGTCGTCATAGGCCACGTCCATCAGCTGGTCGCGGCTCTTGACGAAGCCCGGGCGCTGCGCCAGCGCCTGCAGCAGCAGGAACTCGGTCACCGTCAGCGACACGTCCTTGCCCTTCCAGGTCACCGAATGCCGCAGCGGGTCCATGGTCAGCGAGCCGCGGACCAGGAGCTTGGTCTCCTCGGTGTCGCCCACCGCGTCGGTTTCCACCGCCTCCTGGCGGCGCAGCAGGGCGCGGATGCGCTCCACCAGCAGGCGCTGGCTGAACGGCTTCTTGACGTAGTCGTCGGCGCCCATGCGCAGGCCCAGGACCTCGTCGATCTCGTCGTCCTTGGAGGTCAGGAAGATCACCGGCATCTTGGATTTCTGCCGCACCCGCTGCAGCAGGTCCATGCCGTCCATGCGCGGCATCTTGATGTCGAACACCGCCATGTCCGGCAGCTTGCGGTTGAAGGCTTCGAGCGCCTGCTGGCCGTCGTTGTAGGTTTCGACCTCGAAGCCCTCGGCCTCGAGCGTGATCGAGACAGAGGTCAGGATGTTGCGGTCATCGTCCACAAGGGCGATTCTCGACATGGGGGAATTCCTTGTACTGCTCTTGTTGTCTGTTTTTCCACAATATGGGCGGTTTCGGGGGGTACAGCAATTCCTAATGACGAATCACCGACGGGGCATGGCTTCGATGCAACCCCAAAAGTGTCGAGATCGGCTTAATCCGCGTCACGACCTTTCCCGCCGCCGGAACGCCGCGAAATTTGGTTGCGCTAAACCTCGACTGGTTGCGCTAACTCGATGCCCGGCAATCTGTTCAGTCAAATGCTGCCCGTGCTAGATGGTGCCCTGCGGTATACTATGCCGTGGGGAACTGATGACAGGCCGCCGGGCGGCCGGGCTTACAGGAGCGCGAGAGCGATGACATTTGGACGGGTCAACCCGCAATTCCGGCTCGAAGATCAGGGGATCGAGGGGCTGGGAAATGTCTACTACAACCTGATGGAGCCCGCCCTCGTCGAGGCGGCGCTGAAACGGGGAGAGGGACGGCTGGGCCGCGGCGGGGCCTTCCTGGTCACCACCGGCGCCTTCACCGGCCGGTCGCCCAAGGACAAGCACGTCGTGCGCAGCGCCTCGGTCGAGGACAAGATCTGGTGGGACAACAACGCGCCGATGTCCCCCGAAGGCTTCGACGCGCTGCATGCCGACATGCTCGAGCACATGAAGGGCGGCGACTACTACGTGCAGGATCTGGTGGGCGGGGCCGACCCGCAGCACGCCATCAACGTGCGCGTGGTCTCGGAACTGGCCTGGCACAACCTGTTCATCCGGCACCTGCTGCGGCGGCCCGACCGCGAGGATCTGGACGAGTACACCGCCGACTTCACCATCATCAACTGCCCCACCTTCCAGGCCGACCCGGCGCGCCACGATTGCCGCAGCGAGACGGTCATCGCCCTGAACTTCGACAAGAAGCTGATCCTGATCGGCAACACCGAATATGCCGGCGAGAACAAGAAGTCGGTGTTCACGCTGCTGAACTACCTGCTGCCCGAGAAGGGCGTGATGCCGATGCATTGCTCGGCCAACCACGCCGTCGGCAACCCGGTCGACACGGCGATCTTCTTCGGCCTGTCCGGCACCGGCAAGACCACCCTGTCGGCCGACCCCGCGCGGGTGCTGATCGGCGATGACGAGCATGGCTGGTCGGAGCGCGGCACCTTCAACTTCGAGGGCGGCTGCTACGCCAAGACGATCAGCCTGAGCCGCGAGGCCGAGCCCGAGATCTACGCCACCACCGAGAAGTTCGGCACGGTGATCGAGAACATGGTCTTCGACGAGGAGACCTTCGAGCTCGATTACGAGGATGACAGCCTGACCGCCAACATGCGCTGCGCCTACCCGATGAGCTACATCTCGAACGCCTCGAAGACGGCGCTCGGCGGGCATCCGAAGAACATCATCATGCTGACCTGCGACGCCTTCGGGGTGCTGCCGCCGATCGCCCGGCTGACCCCGGCGCAGGCGATGTACCACTTCCTGTCGGGCTTCACCTCCAAGGTCGCCGGCACCGAGCGCGGCGTCACCGAGCCCGAGCCGACCTTCTCGACCTGCTTCGGCGCGCCCTTCATGCCGCGCCGCCCCGAGGTCTACGGCAACCTGCTGCGCGACAAGATCGCCAAGCACGGCGCCACCTGCTGGCTGGTCAATACCGGCTGGACCGGCGGCGCCTACGGCACCGGCTCGCGGATGCCGATCAAGGCCACCCGGGCACTGCTGACCGCGGCGCTCGACGGGTCGCTGTCCAATGCCGAGTTCCGCAAGGACCCGAATTTCGGCTTCGAGGTGCCGGTCAAGGTCGAGGGCGTGGCCGAGCTGCTGCTCGACCCGCGCCGCACGTGGGAGGACAAGGCCGCCTACGACGCGCAGGCCGCCAAGCTGGTGCAGATGTTCGCCGACAATTTCGCGCAATACGCGCCCTATATCGACGAGGACGTGAAGGCCGCCGCCATCGGCTGACCGCAGGCCGGCCACGGCCCGCCCTCGCGCCGCCCGCCCCGTCCCGGGGCGGGCGGTTTTCGTTTGCGGGACCGGCCACGCGAAACGGCCCCGGGCAGATGCCGCGGGGCCGTCATGTCGCGTGTTCGGGGTGCGGTCCGGGCGCGGCTCAGGCGGCCTGCGACGGCGTCACCTCGGTCAGGATGGTGAACAGCTTGGCCGGATCGGGATTGGCGCGCAGCTTGTTGCAGAAACCGCCGTCGCGCAGGGTCCGCGACACCAGCGCCAGCGCCTTCAGGTGTTCCACCCCGGCATCCTCGGGCGCGAAGAGCGCGAAGACCAGATCGACCGGCTGGCGGTCCACCGCCTCGAACTCGATCGGCTTCTCGAGCAGGATGAAGGCGCCGCGCACCGCGTCGAGCCCGGACAGACGGGCATGCGGCAGCGCCACGCCGTGACCGACGCCGGTGGGGCCCAGGCTCTCGCGCTCCATCAGCGCCTCGAGCGTGCGGTCGTAATCCACCCGATAGGCACTCGCCGCGGTCTCCGCGATGTCGTGCATCAGCCGCTTCTTGCTCGTGGCACCGCTGATCACCCGGACGGCGCCCGGCTCAAGAAGGTTCATGACGTTCATATGCACCTGCTCAGATTTCGCGTGCCGCGTGCCGTCCGACTTCTGGCTCGGCATCTGCCCGAGCCCTACGGATCGATCCAGCCGATATTCCCGTCGTCACGACGGTAGACCACGTTCACGCCGTCCTTCTTCTCGTTCCGGAACACCAGCACCGGCGCTCCGGCGAGTTCCATCTGCATCACCGCCTCGCCCACAGAGAGCGACGGAATCTGCGTCTCCATCTCGGCGACGATGATCGGCTGGAGGCTGTCGGGCTCGGCATCCTCCGGCAGGTCGTCACCGGGTCCGGCGAGGATATACGAAGACGCACCGGAGAGTTCAACCGGACTCGTCCGGGCCTGATGGTGGTCCTTGAGACGCCGCTTGTAGCGCCGCAGCTGCTTGTCCATCTTCTCGCGCGCGGCGTCGAAGGCGGCATAGATCTCGGTGGCGCGGGCCTTGGCGGTGCAGTTCAGGCCCGTGGACAGATGCACCACCGCCTCGCAGACATATTCATGGCCGCTCTTGGAGAAGATCACATTGGCGTCGGTCGGCCGGCCGGCATATTTCTCCACCGTGCCGGCGAGCTCGGTCCTGACGTGGGTCTGAAGCGATTCGCCGATGTCGATCTGCTTGCCCGTGATCTGATACCGCATGGACTTGTCCTTCTGTGAAAGGGCCGCGCGCGCGACCGGTCACGTGCTCTGGCACGCGCGAACGGCCCCTGGCGTCGGGAGATGACGCGCGCCTGCGATCGCCCAGACCGCACCGCCGCGGAAGCGGAGGCAGGCGCGTCGAGGGGCACGGAGTCGCTGCGTCATGATGGATATTTGAGGCGAGAAGCCGGGTTTCTGTCAAACGAAACCCGCGCCTCCGGGTTCCGCGCACCGACGTCAGCCGATCCCCGCCCGCGGCCCGGCGGGCGGGTGCCGCGACGGCAATCAACCGTAGCGGAAGCCTTCCCCCAGATAGACACGGCGGACGTTCTCGTTCTGCACGACCTCCTCCGGGCTGCCCGACATCAGCACCCGTCCGTCGTGCAGGATGTAGGCCCGGTCGACGATACCCAGCGTCTCGCGCACGTTGTGGTCGGTGATCAGCACGCCGATGCCGCGGGTCTTGAGTTCCGAGACCAGGCCGCGGATGTCGCCGACGCTGATCGGGTCGACCCCGGCGAAGGGCTCGTCGAGCAGCAGATATTTCGGATCGGCGGCAAGGCAGCGGGCGATCTCCACCCGGCGCCGCTCGCCGCCCGACAGGGCCAGCGCCGGCGCCCGGCGCAGGTGCTCGATGGAGAATTCCGAGAGCAGCGCCTCGAGCCGCCGGCGCCGCTTCTGGGCGTTGCGCACGCTGATCTCGAGGATCGAGGCGATGTTCTCCTCGACCGACAGGCCGCGGAAGATCGACATTTCCTGCGGCAGGTAGCCGATGCCCAGCCGGGCGCGGCGATACATCGGCAGGTAGGTCGCGTCGTAACCGTCGATCAGGACCTGCCCGCCCTCGGGATTCACCAGCCCGGCAATGGCGTAGAAGCTCGTCGTCTTGCCCGAGCCGTTGGGCCCGAGCAGCGCCACCACCTCGCCGCGCTCCAGGGTGATCGACACGTCGCGGATCACCACCTTCTTGCGGTAGCTCTTGCGCAGGTGGCTGACCCGCAGCCCGCTCTCGCCTTCGGTGACGCTCAGCGCCGCGCGCCCGTTCGGTCCCGCCATGTCATTCCTGACCCGCCGGCTGCAGCACCGTGCGCACCCGACCGGACATCTCGGCGGTGCCGCTCTCGAGGTTGACCACCATGCGCTCCGAGGTCAGGGCGTTGTCGCCCTGGGTCAGCAGCACGTCGCCGCTCATCACCACGGTGCCGGCATCGATGTCGTAATCGGCGCGCTCCGCCTCGGCCGCCTCCTCGCCGGAGACCAGGGTGACGCCGCCGGTGGCCTCGAGCCGGGCGATGCGGCCGGCTTCCTCGCCGTAGACCACCAGCACCCGCGGCGCGGCCAGGCGCATCTCGCCCTGCCCGATCACCACGTTGCCGGTATAGAGCGCGGTGCCCTCGGCGCGGCTCACCTCGAGCTGGTCGGCGCTGATCTCGACCGGCAGGGAACTGTCCTGCCGCATCGCGCCGAAGGCCACCTCGGCCCCCTGGGCCAGCGCCGCGACCGGCAGCAGGCCCAGAACCAGGCAGAACGGAATGTGTCGCATCATGGCCGGAGACCTCGCTGGCATCAGGGGCGATATATCACCCGAACCCCGTCGGTGAAAAGCAGACGCAGGTCGGCATCCTCCTCGGCGGTGCCGGCGCTTTCCTCGATGCGCATCCGGCCGGCCTCGATCTCGCCCACCGGGCCGCTGGCATCGACCCGGCCGTCGCTCTCCACCGCGACGCGGTCCATCGCCGCGGTCAGGGCATCGGTCTGCATCCGGTAGCCCTGCGAGGAGCGCATCCGCACCCCGCCGGTCAGCCGCACGCTCTGTTCGCCGTCGAGGCTGGCCGCCGGGGCGGCGAGGTCGACGCGGCTGCCATCCGGCCAGGCCATCGCCGCCTCGACGTCCACTGCCAGCGCCCGGCCCTCGGCCTCGGGGTCGGGGCGGGCCTGCGCCGCCTTGAGCGTCAGCAGCGCGCCGGACCCGGTGGCGCCGGAATAGAACGGCGCGGTGACCATCTCGGAGGCGCGGTCGGAAAAGCCCTCGCGGGTGGCGATCGGCACGTTGCCGGTGGGATCGGAATCGCGCGCGAAGAGGAAGATCGTCGACAACAGGCCCAGCGCCACCAGCGGCAGCACGATCTTCATCCAGGAGACGAGATCGGAGTGGAGCCCTCTGCCGCGCGCCCGGACCATCGCCGTCAGGAATGCGCGAAGATGTCGGTGTCGGGCCACCCCGCGAGGTCGAGCTGCGCCCGCACCGGCAGGAAGTCGAAACAGGCCTGCGCCAGTGCGCTGCGGCCCTCGCGCGCCAGCATCGCGTCGAGCGCCTCGCGCAGGCGGTGCAGGTAGAGCACGTCGGAGGCGGCGTAATCCATCTGCGCCCCGCTCAGCGCCTCGGCCCCCCAGTCGCTGGATTGCTGCTGCTTGGAGATGTCGACGTCGAGCAGCTCGCTCAGCAGCGCCTTGAGCCCGTGCCGGTCGGTATAGGTGCGCACCAGCCGGCTGGCGATCTTGGTGCAATAGACCGGCGCCGCGAGGGCCCCGAAGGTCTTGTACATCGCGGCGATGTCGAAGCGCCCGAAATGGAACAGCTTGAGCACCTGCGGGTCGGTCAGCAGGCGTTCGAGGTTCGGCGCGCTGGTCTGGCCGCGGGCGATCTGCACCAGATGCGCCTCGCCGTCGCCGGCCGAGAGCTGCACCACGCAGAGCCGGTCGCGATGCGGATCGAGCCCCATCGTCTCGCAGTCGATCGCCACGGCGGGTCCGAGATCCAGCCCGTCGGGCAGATCGCCGTGATGGAGATGATTGGCCATGGCGAACTCCGTTGGTTTGCTGCCGACATAGAAGGGGCATGGCGGCGAGGCAAGCGATCGGCGCCCCGCCCGTGCCCCGGACGGGGCGGCGATTCGGGCGAAACCGGGCGACTTTGTGGCGGCTTCGGGGGGTCCCGGAGGGTCGCCTCCAATTCTTGTAACATTTGAGACATCGCCCGGCTCTCCTCTAGGATGTCGCGCCGCCGCGGCCGTGAAGCGCGGAGCCGGGCGCGGCCCGGAGCCCCGCGCGCCGGGAATGCCCCGCCCGGCCCTCCGCCGAATTGTTGCCGCGCCGCGGGCGCAATTCGCACCCCGGCGCGCAACAATTCCAGGTAGAGATTAACATTCGTTCAGATTTCTTAACGAATGCCGCACCCCGCTTCCGGATTTGTTTCCCGCGGGGAAGCGGTGCGTTGCGGCGCCCGGGCGGCAAGTTCCTGAAACCGTGGGGTTTCCTTTGGGCCGGACCCTCGTGCGCGCGGCCCATTTCGGACCGGCCGGCGAATTGCGGCGCGCGGCACGGGCCCTGCCGCGCGGAGTCCCGTTCTCTCCGAAGTTGTAACTGCGTGAGGTCCGTTGCCGAAAATGGCCGCAATTCAATATCGTGGGGCGTAACGGGACGGCCGCATTCCGGTCCGTTTCGGGTGACGAGGCACCGGGGGCTGGTGCTGCGCAGACAACAAGAGCGGCCCCGGAAGACCGGCAGGGCAGTGCCCCGCGCGCCAGCGCGGCTCCCGCACCGCCCCGCGCCGTCCAACCGGGTCCGAAAGAGCAGTGGCCCCGGGCCTCGGAGGGAACCTTGACCGCACATTTCCGTCGACCGCTGGCCGGTACGAACGAGATCGAAAGCCTCGTGCTGGACGCGTTCCAGGCGCGTCCGCGTCCGACCTTCTACCGCGACCGGGCGAAGCGGCTGCTCGACGTGGCGCTGGTCCTGATGGCGGCGCTGCCGGTGCTTCTGGCGCTGCTGCCGCTCTGCGCCCTGATCATGCTTGATGGCGGCGCGCCGATCTACCGGCAGCGCCGGGTCGGCTGGGGCGGGCGCGTCTTTTACATGTGGAAGCTGCGCAGCATGGTGCCCGATGCCGAGGCCCGGCTCGAGGCGCATCTCGCCTCCGACCCGGCGGCGCGCGCGGAATGGGACGCCGCGCAGAAGCTGCGCCGCGATCCCCGCATCACCCCGCTCGGCCGGGTCATCCGCAAGACCTCGCTCGACGAATTGCCGCAGCTCTGGAACGTGCTGCGCGGCGACATGTCCCTGGTCGGCCCGCGGCCGATGATGGATTGCCAGCGCAGCATCTATCCCGGCAGCGCCTATTACGCGCTGCGCCCGGGCATCACCGGTTACTGGCAGACCTCGGTGCGCAACGATTCGAGCTTTGCCGAGCGCGCGGAATTCGACCTCGCCTATCTGCGCGACCTGTCGCTTGCCACCGACGTGAAGCTTCTGGTGCGCACCGTGAAGGTGGTGGCCACCGGCACCGGGTACTGAGACCCGCAGCCCGGGCGCGGCTCAGCCGGCCCGCGCCCGCTCCGCCGCGCGCCGCAGGTCGGCCATCAGCTCGTCGAGCAGCCGGATCGCGGTCTCGTCGGCGAGTCGGCCCTCTTCGTCCCACTTCTTCGAGGTCTGCCCCACCAGCACTTCCGGCCCCGGCAGCAGCAGCGGCCGGAACGGCGTCAGGCAGAGCCGCAGCATGGCCTGCGCGCGCGGCCCGCCGGCCATGCCGGCGCTGGCCGACAGGATCGCCACCGGCTTGTCGCGCCACGGATTGCCCTCGGTGCGGCTGATCCAGTCGAGCGCGTTCTTCAGCGCCCCCGAGATGCCCTTGTTGTATTCCGGGGTGGCGACGATCACCGCGTCGGCGGCGGCGATGCGGTCGGAGAGATCCTGCACCGCCGCCGGGATGCCCTCGGCCTGCAGGTCGGCATCGAAGAGCGGCAGCGCGATCGGCGCCTCGTCGAAGCGGCTGGGCCCGAAGCGGCGCGCCGCCTCGTGCAGCAGCAAGCGGTTGGTGGAGGCCCGGCGCAGCGATCCGCACAGGCCGACGAGCGTGAGTTCGGACATGGGTCCTCCGCAAACGGCAAGAACTGCGCCCGTGGTGAAACGAAACGGGCGCCGCGGCAAGCCGCGACGCCCGCACGATGCGTCTGTCCGGACCGGATCAGGCGTTGGGCAGGATGACGATCTCCACCCGGCGGTTCTGCTGACGCCCCTCGGGGGTCAGGTTGGAGGCCACCGGCTGGTCCTCGCCGCGGCCGATCGCACGGACCCGGCCGGAGGCCACGCCGTTCGAGATCAGGATGCCGGCCACCGCCTGGGCGCGGCGCTCCGAGAGGTTGTAGTTGTAGGTCGCGCCGCCGGTATTGTCGGTGTGGCCCACCACCTGCACCGAGGTGTTCGGGTACTGGTTGAGGTTCTGCGCCACGGCCCGCAGGTCACCCTGGATCGACGGGCTGACATTGGCGGAATCGGTGGCGAAGAGGATGTTCTGCGGCATCGTGACGATCAGGCGGTCGCCGGTGTTGCGGATGTCGATCGCGTCGTTGCCGAGCTGCTGGCGCAGTTCCTGCTCCTGCTTGTCGAGCTGGTTGCCGACCACCGCGCCGGCCCCGGCGCCGATCAGCGCACCGGCCGCGGCGTTGCGGCGGCGCTCCTCGGGGTCGTTGCCCGCCAGGGCCCCGGCCACCGCGCCGACGCCGGCGCCGATCAGCGCGCCTTGCTGGGTCTTGCGGTTGGGGTTGTTGGGGTCGTTCATCGCCGCCGGGTCGCAGGCGGCCAGCGCCATCAGCGCCACGGTGGACAAAAGGATGGTGGACTTGGCTCGGATCATGGGTGTCCCTCATGCAGTCAGGTGCGGTCCCGGAAACGGGATCGCCGATCGGTATAGGGGGAGATGGCCCGGCCCTGAACTCAAACCAGTGTGCGCTCGGCAAAATCTTGCTGAGCCTGTTGGAAAGTCGTGAACGGAGCCCTCAGCCGGCGAGGTCGCGGCGCGCCGCCTCGTGCGCCAGGATGGCGCGCTTCACCGGCAGCCCCCAATGGTAGCCGCCAAGCCCGCCGGTCTTGCGCAGGGCGCGGTGGCAGGGGATCAGCAGGCTCACCGGGTTGCGCCCCACCGCGGTGCCCACCGCCCGCACCGCGGCCGGCCGGCCGATCGCCGCGGCGATCTCGGAATAGGTGGTGACCTGCCCCGAGGGGATGCGCATCAGCGCCTCCCAGACCTTGATCTGGAACGGCGCCCCGATCAGCACCAGCGCCGCGGCGCGCCGCGGGGCGGCGCCGAAGGCCGCCTCGGCATGGTCCGCGAGCCGCTCCGGCGCCTCCACGAAGCGCGCCGCCGGCCAGCGCCCGGCGAGATCAGCAAAGGCCGCCTCGGGGCCGCATTCGGCCTCGAAGGCGAGGCCGCAGAGACCGCGCCCGGTGGCCATCAGCAGGGCCGGGCCGAAGGGGCTCGGAAAGCGCCCCCAGGCGATCTCCAGCCCGGCGCCGCCGGCGGCATAGGCGCCGGGCGCCATCGCCTCCCAGCGCAGGAACAGGTCGTGCAGCCGGCCGCTGCCGGACAGGCCCGCCGCCTGCGCCGTCTCCAGCGTGGTAAAATGCTCGCGCAGCAGCGCCTTGGCATGGCCGAGCGCGAGGTATTGCTGCAGCCGCTTCGGGCTGACCCCGGCCCATTCGCTGAACAGCCGCTGGAAATGCGCCGGGCTCATCCGCATCTCGGCGGCCAGATCTTCGAGCCGCGCGGCCGGGCCGAGCCGGTCCACCGCCGCGATGGCGCGCGCCATGACGCGGTAATGGTAGCTTGCCTCGGGCCCCTGCGGCGCGACCTGTGCCTGCTGAACGCTCATCGCTCCACCTCCTGCGGCGTCTCCGCACCGGTTCTACGCCCCCCCGCCCGCCCGGGCGACCCGAATGTTGCGCATCCAGCGGCCCTCGGCCATACATCGGGCCGATGGCCAGCCAGCTCGATTACCACGCCCTGAGGGCGATCTTCACCCGCTTCCGCGAGGCCGAGCCGGAGCCCCGCGGCGAGCTCGAGCATGTCAACGCCTTCACCCTGGTGGTGGCGGTGGCGCTATCGGCCCAGGCCACCGATGCCGGGGTCAACAAGGCCACAGCCAAGCTCTTCGAGATCGCCGACACGCCCGAGAAGATGCTGGCGCTCGGCGAGGAGGGGCTGGTCGCGCATATCCGCACCATCGGCCTGTACCGAAACAAGGCCAAGAACGTCATCAAGCTCAGCCGCATCCTGGTCGAGCAGCATGGCGGCGAGGTGCCCTGCTCGCGCGCCGCGCTGCAGGCCCTGCCCGGGGTCGGGCGCAAGACCGCCAACGTGGTGCTGAACATGTGGTGGGGGTTTCCCGCCCAGGCCGTCGACACGCATATCTTCCGCGTCGCCAACCGCACCGGCATCGCGCCGGGCCGCGACGTCGTCGCGGTGGAGCGCGCCATCGAGGACAACGTGCCGGTGGACTTCCTGCGCCACGCCCATCACTGGCTGATCCTGCACGGCCGCTACACCTGCGTCGCCCGCAAGCCGAAATGCCCGGCCTGCCTGATCCGTGACCTCTGTCCCTTCGAGGAAAAGACCGCATGAAGACCTACCAGATCGTCGGCATCGGCAACGCCATCGTCGATGTCATCGCGCGCTGCGACGATGCCTTCCTGTCCCGCATGGAGATCGAGAAGGGGATCATGCAGCTGGTGGAGCGCGACCGCGCGGAATCGCTCTACGCCGCCATGCAGGACCGCCTCGAGGCGCCCGGCGGGTCGGTCGCCAACAGCCTCGCCGGTCTCGGCAATCTCGGCCTCCGCACGGCCTTCATCGGGCGCGTCAACGACGATCCCCTGGGCCGCTTCTACGCCGCCGCGATGGAGGAGGCCGGCACCCGCTTCGTCAACGCCCCGGCCGCCGGCGGCGAGCTGCCGACCTCGCGCTCGATGATCTTCGTCAGCCCCGACGGCGAGCGGTCGATGAACACCTATCTCGGCATCTCCGCCGAGCTCGGCCCCGACGACGTCGACGAGACCGTGGCGCGCGAGGCCGAACTGGTCTTTCTCGAGGGCTACCTGTTCGACAAGGACAAGGGCAAGGAGGCCTTCACCCGGCTCGCCCGGGCTTGCCGCGGCGGCGGCGGCCGGGCCGGCATCGCGATCTCCGACCCGTTCTGCGTCGAGCGCCACCGCGACGATTTCCTCGCCCTGATCGAGCACGAGATGGATTACGTCATCGGCAACGAGGCCGAGATCCGCGCGCTCTACCGCAACGACGATCTCGACGCCGACCTGGCCGCGGTCGCGGCGATCTGCCCGCTGGTGATCTGCACCCGGTCCGGCGACGGCGTCACGGTGATCCGCGACGGCGTCCGCACCGACGTCCCGGTCGAGAAGGTGACGCCGGTCGACGCCACCGGGGCCGGCGACCAGTTCGCCGCGGGCTTCCTCTACGGGCTCGCCACCGGCGCCGACATGGCGGCCGCGGCGCGCATGGGCCATGCCGCCGCCGGCGAGGTGATCTCGCATCTCGGCCCGCGCCCCGAGGCCGATCTCTCGGCCCTGTTCCGCGAGCGCGGCCTGATCTGAGCCCCGCCCCGGCCGCGCGCCCGTGACCGGCGCCCCCGGCGCCAGCGCCGCCCCCAACTTCTTCTGAGCAGAAATATCCCGGGGGTCCGGGGGCAGCGCCCCCGGCGCGGCGCGCGGCGCGGCACCGCCTCACCCCTGCGGCGTCATCCCCGGCCGGGCCCGGCCGCGCTGCAGCCCGAGCTGGCGCTCGCGCCAGATGATCAGGCAGCCGGCGGCGATCACGATGCCGGCGCCGGACAGCATCCAGACCGTCGGCACCTCGCCGAAGACGGCGTAGCCGATCACCAGCGCGAACAGCATCGAGGCATAGTCGAAGGGCGCCAGCAGCCCCGCCTCGGCATGGCGGTAGGCCGAGGTGATGAGGATCTGCGCCAGCCCGCCCAGGAGCCCCGCAGCGCAGAGCAGCAGCACGGTGTCCGGCGCCGGCCGGACCCAGCCCAGCGGCAGGGTGAGCAGCGACAGCAGCGTCGAGGTCAGCGAGAAGTAGAAGACGATGGCGGCGGTGTCCTCGTGCGCCACCAGCCGCCGGGTCTGGATCTGCGCCAGCGCGCGGAACACGCAGGCCGCCAGCACCACGCCGACGCCGAGCGTCGCGGCCTCGTCGCCCGACTCGAGCGCCAGCCGCGGCCAGAGGATGATCAGCACCCCCACCAGCCCCGCCACGACCGCGGTCATCCGGAAGGCGCGCAACCGCTCGCCCAGCAGGGCGGCGCCGAACAGCACGGTGAGGAGCGGCGCGGCGAAGCCGATGGCGGTGACCTCGGGCAGCGGCAGCAGGCCCAGCCCGGCGAAGGTGCAGCCCATCGCCGAGACCCCGATCAGCCCGCGCCAGAGATGGCCCAGCGGGTCGCGGGTCTTCAGCCCGGTGCGCAGGGCCCGCCGCCCGGTCAGCCAGACCAGGATCACCGGCATCGCCAGGAGCGAGCGGAAGAACACCGCCTGGCCCGGCGGCACCTCCGCGGCGGTGGCCTTGATCATCGCCGACATGACGACGAAGAGCGCCACGGAGGCGAGCTTCAGAGCAATTCCGCGCAACGCAGACATTCGGGACCTTTCGGGTTCGCCGCGACCCTGTCGCGCCGCGGCGGGATGGTCAACGCAGGCCGACCCGCGCGGGCTGCAAGCCCGGTCTTCCGGCAACGGGAGCCTCGCCCCCGGCCCGACCCCGGCCCCCGCATCCGGCGCCGCGCCGCGGGCGGTCGCGCCGGCCCCCCCGGGGCGCCCACGACGGCCCCGCCGCCGCGGCGCGGCGTCCGCCCGCGGCGGCGCGCTCAGTCCGCGGCGTTGCCCGCGGGGCCCGGCTGCCGTGCCGCGAGGCGGCGCAGGGCGCGCTTCACCAGGTCGAGCTCGGCGCGCAGCAGGGCGATCTCGGCGCGCAGATCGGCCTCGGCGGCATCCCCCGCGATCACCGAAAAGCTGGCCAGCGGCGCCGCCTCGCCGGCCAGGGCGATCACGAAACTCTGCACCCCGTCGCACAGCGCCGCGGCCGGGACCGGAATCTCCAGCGTCCAGGCGCCCGGCGCCGCGGTCTCGGCCAGCCGCAGGCCCGGCACGGCCCGGCCGTCCCGGGTCACGACGATCTCGGGCGCCGCCCCGGCCCGGCCCTCGGCCTCCAGCCGGCCGCGCCAGATGCCGTCCGAGAAGCCGGTCTTGATCACTCGGTACTGCGCCATCGCCTCCCCGCCGCTCGGAAATGTCCTCAGAATTCCGCCCGCGGCAGCCGGCAGAGCACCAGGTCGCCGATCGTCACCCGGTTCATCGCCACGCCCTCCAGGAGCAGGTCGAGCCAGACCGCCTCCACCCCTCGTTCGCCGAGGCCGGCATGGGCGAGGTCGAATTCCACCATCGCCTCCGCCCCGCCGGTCGGCACCTCGCAGAGGATCTGCGCGACATTCGGGCCGTGCCGCAGGTTGAGCCGGGCGCGAAGCCCGACCGGCGCCTCGGCCTCGCGCGCCAGGGTGAGCCGGATCAGGTGGCGCCCTGCCAGCCCGCGCACCGCCTCCGCCGGCAGGTCGAGCGCCAGCGACAGGTAGCTGCCCTCGAAGCCCAGCACGTCGAGGGCGAGGCCGCGGGCGGCACCGCGTCCGGCGTCCCCGCCTGCGTCCGGGGCGGCCGGGCATTGGCGGATGGTCACCTCGGCCAGCGGGCAGTCGTGGAAGAGCCGCAGGCTCGGCGCCACGACATGTCCGGAGGCCACCCCGGCGGCCCCGGCCACGGCATCAGGCGCGGCCCAGACATCCGGGCGCCACACCCAGTCGGCCGCGTGCGGATGCGGCGGCGCGGGGCGGTCGCTGCCGGCCAGCCGGGCCGCGGCGCGGTGCAGGAAGCGGTCGAGTTCGGCGCGGAGGCGCCGCGCCTCGGCGCGCTGCGCGTCCAGCTCGGAAAGCGGGCAGGTCGCGGCCGCCGCGGCGCGGTCGCGCCAAACCCGTTCGGCCCGGCGCCCCGGCGGCTCGGTCCAGCGCCGCGCCCACCGCAGGAGACGCCCGGGCCGGGCCGGGCCGTCGCGCCTGCCCGGCGTCGCTGCCGGTGTCATCCGCGCGAGGTGCCCGCCGGGCGCCCGCTGAGCGGCGCACCGGGGCTCGCGGCGCGGATCGCCCGTTGGACTTGGTCAAGCAGTTCGGCGCCGCGCCGGCCGGCGGCCAGCGGCGAGCCCGCGGGCGCGTAGAGCGCCAGCGCCACCAGCCGCGAGCGCAGCACGAAGGCGCCGCGCCAGTAGCGCCCGTCGGAGCCCTCGAAGAAGCGCCCGCCGCCTTCGGAGATCTGCGCCAGGCTGAACCCGCCGCGGGTCTCGCCGCTGGCCAGCGGCGCCCCGGCAATGCCGGCCAGCGTCGGCGGGTCGGGCAGCACCGGGGCCGGTTCGCGGGCGCCCACGGTGACGGTGATCAGCGCCGGCGCGACCTCAGGCCCGGTGCGGCCGCCGCTCAGGATGCGGCAGCTGGCGAGGATCACCACGCCCTCGCGCGCCGTGCCCTTCAAGGTGACCGGATCGATGCAATAGCCGTCCGGCCCCGCCACCACCACCTCGCCGCCGGCCAGCGCGGCGCGGCGGATCGGCGGCAGGTCGCTGTCGGGCTTGGCCAGCGCCGAGGCGCCGCCCTCCGAGCCCGGCGTGGTGAAGCCGTCGAGGAAAGCGCGCGCCCGCCCGTCCGGTCCGGTCGCGCAGCCCGCCAGGACGAGGGCCAGGAGAACGGCAGAGGCGAGCGCGCGACGCATCACAAATCCATGTAGACGTGGGTTTCGGCCTCGGCGCCGGGATGGGTCACCGCGCCCTTGTAGGTCGGGCCCACCAGCTTGGCGAACTTCCACACCGCGCCCGAAGCGTAGTTGGTCGGCCGCGGCCCGCTCCAGGCGGCGCGGCGCTCGGCCAGCTCGTCGTCGCTCAGATCGACGCTGATCGCGCCCTTCACCGCATCGATGGTGATCATGTCGCCGTTCTGCAGCAGCGCGATCGGGCCGCCCTGCGCCGCCTCGGGGCCGACATGGCCGACGCAGAAGCCGCGCGTCGCGCCGGAGAACCGGCCATCGGTGATCAACGCCACCTTCTTGCCCATGCCCTGGCCCGACAGCGCCGCCGTGGTGGCCAGCATCTCCCGCATGCCGGGGCCGCCGGCGGGGCCCTCGTTGCGGATCACGATGACCTCGCCCTCCTTGTAGGAGCGCGCCTTGACCGCCTCGAAGGCCTCCTCCTCGGACTCGAAGACCCGCGCCGGGCCGGTGAAGACCTGCTCCTCGGCGGACATGCCGGCGACCTTCACGATGGCGCCCTCGGGGGCGAGGTTGCCCTTCAGGCCGACGACGCCGCCGGTCTTGGTGATCGGGTCGGAGATGGCGTGGATGACCTTTCCGTCGGCCTCGCGCTCGACCCGGTCGAGCTCCTCGCCGATGGAGCGGCCGGAGGCGGTCAGGCAATCCTCGTGGATCAGGCCCGCCTTGCGCAGCTCCTTCATCACCACCGGCAGGCCGCCGGCCTCGTAGAGGTCCTTGGCAACGAATTGCCCGCCCGGCTTCAGGTCGACGAAGTACGGCGTGTCGCGGAAGATGTCGCAGACATCCTCGAGGTAGAACTCGATCCCGGCCTCGTGGGCGATGGCCGGCAGGTGCAGGCCGGCATTGGTCGACCCGCCGGTGCAGGCGACGACGCGGGCGGCGTTCTCCAGCGCCTTGCGGGTGACGACGTCGCGGGCGCGGATGTTGTTCTCGATCAGGTCCATCACCGCGCGGCCCGAGGCCTCGCCGTACTGGTCGCGGCTCTCGTAGGGGGCGGGGGCGCCCGACGAGTTGAAGAGCGCGAGGCCGATGGCCTCGGAGACGCAGGCCATGGTGTTGGCGGTGAACTGGCCGCCGCAGGCCCCGGCCGAGGGGCAGGCGACGCGCTCGAGCACGTCGAGCGCCTTGTCCGAGAGCGTGCCGGACTGGTGCCGGCCCACCGCCTCGAACATGTCCTGCACGGTCAGGTCGCGGGCGGCGAAGTCTTCGGGGATCTCCTTGTGCGCGGGCGCCCGGCCCGGCAGGATCGAGCCGCCGTAGATGAACACCGAGGGCACGTTCAGCCGCACCATGGCCATCATCATCCCGGGAAGCGACTTGTCGCAGCCGGCCAGGCCCACCAGCGCGTCGTAGCAATGCCCGCGCATGGTCAGCTCGACAGTGTCGGCGATGGCCTCGCGGGAGGCGAGGGAGGAGCGCATGCCCTCATGGCCCATGGCGATGCCGTCGGTGACGGTGATGGTGGTGAATTCGCGCGGCGTGCCGAAGCCCTGCTTGACGCCCATCTTCACCGCCTGCGCCTGACGGCTGAGCGCGATGTTGCAGGGCGCGGCCTCGTTCCAGCAGGTGGCGACGCCGACCAGCGGCTGGTGGATTTCCTCCTCGGTCATGCCCATCGCATAATAGTAGGAGCGATGCGGCGCGCGGGCGGGCCCTTCGGTCACGTGGCGGCTGGGCAGCTTCGTCTTGTCGAAGGGGCGCTTGAGCATGGAAACCTCGCGGGAGAAACGTTTTCCATCGAATAGCGAAGCGCATCCGGCCATACAAGCTTCATGCCCGGCCGCCCGCCGGACCCGCACGACCCCGCCCGATCCCGACCAGAGGACCCGCATGCCAGATCCCGTCCGCCCCCGCCGCACCCCCGGTCGCCGCCCTGCCGCAGGACGCCGCGCATGAGCTACGCGGCGCACGAGGCGATGGTCGCCCCGGCCCGGCGCCGGCCGGCGCTGTGGCGGCTCGCCGCCGGGGTGCTGCTGGTGATCGCCGTCACCCTGACGGTGGGCCAGACGGTGATCGCCGCGGCGGCGACGCTGCTGCCGGCCGAGGGGCTCGACCGGTTCCTCCGCGACCTGGCGCGGGCCGACACCGCGCCGGCGATGCTGACCATGCTGCTGGCCATGGGCGCGCTGGGTCTGGGCGCCCTGCTGGCGGCGCGGCTCCTGCATGCCCGCCCGGCGCGCAGCCTGTTCGGCCCGCATCCCGCGGCGCTCCGGCAGGGGCTGAGGGTGCTGGGCGCCATCGCGCTGCTCGACGCCATCCTGCTTGCGGTGCTCGGCCTTGGCGCCGAGGGGCTGAGCCTGAACATGGCGCCCGCCACCTGGCTGGCGCTGCTGCCGCTCTCGGCGCTGGCGGTGCTGGTGCAGACCGGCAGCGAGGAGCTGTTCTTCCGCGGCTACCTGCAAAGCCAGCTTGCCGCGCGGTTCCGCAGCCCGCTGCTCTGGATGGGGCTGCCCTCGCTGATCTTCGCGCTCGGCCATTACGCCGCCACCTTCGGCGAGAATGCCTGGCTGGTGGCGGGCTGGGCCGGATTGTTCGGCCTGGCGGCGGCCGACCTGACGGCGCGGGCCGGCACGCTGGGCCCGGCCATGGCGCTACATTTCGCCAACAACGCCGTGGTGCTACTGGTGGTGGGTCTCGACGGCACGATGTCGGGGCTGGCGCTCTACGTCTATCCGTTCGGCGCCGCCGACGCCGCCGAGATCGCCCGCGCCCTGCCGCTCGACTACGCCGTGCTGGGGGTCAGCTGGCTCGCCGCGCGGGTGGCGCTGCGGGCCTGAGGCGGCCCCGCGCGGCGGTGGACGCCCCCGCCCCGGGCCGATTGCAAATCGCCAGACGCGGCATTAAGTCCCGGCCACCGAGGGCCGAAGCGGGATGCGCAGATGAACTGGATCACCAACTATGTCCGCCCGCGGATCAACTCGATCTTCTCGCGGCGCGAGGTGCCGGACAATCTCTGGACCAAGTGCGAGTCCTGCGGAACGATGCTGTTCCACCGCGAGCTGGCGGACAACCTGAACGTCTGCACCAATTGCGGGCACCACATGTCGATCACCCCGCGGCAGCGCTTCACGGCGCTGTTCGACGGCGGCGCCTTCGCCGAGATCGCGGTGCCCGAACCGGTCGCCGACCCGCTGCAGTTCCGCGACCAGAAGCGCTATCCCGACCGCATGAAGGCGGCCCAGAAGGCCACCGGCGAGAAGGAGGCGATGCTGGTCGCCAAGGGCGAGATCGGCCGCACCCCGATCGTCGCCGCGGCGCAGGACTTCTCCTTCATGGGCGGCTCCATGGGGATGTTCGTGGGCAACGCCATCATTAAGGCGGCCGAGGAGGCGGTGAAGCTGAAGCGGCCGCTGGTGCTGTTCTCCGCCGCCGGCGGCGCGCGCATGCAGGAGGGCATCCTGAGCCTGATGCAGATGCCGCGCACCACCGTCGCGGTGCAGATGCTGCGCGAGGCCGGGCTGCCCTACGTGGTGGTGCTCACCCATCCGACCACCGGCGGCGTCACCGCCTCTTACGCCATGCTGGGCGACATCCAGATCGCCGAGCCCGGGGCGCTGATCTGCTTTGCCGGCCCGCGGGTGATCGAGCAGACGATCCGCGAGACCCTGCCCGAGGGCTTCCAGCGCGCCGAGTACCTGCTCGAGCACGGCATGCTTGACCGGGTCACCGACCGCCGCAAGCTGCGCGACGAGCTGATCGTGATGCTGCGCATGCTGATGGGGATGGAGCCCCCGGTCTGGGGCGAATTGCCGGCTCCCGAGACCCTGACCCCCGAGGCGGCGGAGCCCGCGGCGGCGCAAGCCAAGGCCCCGGCCGAGAAGGGCCCGGCGAAGTGACCGCGGATCTGGCGGCGCCCGCCTCGGACCGCATCCTCGCGCGGATGATGGCGCTGCACCCGAAGATCATCGACCTGACGCTCGACCGGGTGGAGCGGCTGCTGGCGGCGCTGGACCATCCCGAGCGGGCGCTGCCGCCGGTGGTCCACATCGCCGGCACCAACGGCAAGGGCTCGACGCTGGCGATGATCCGCGCCGGGCTCGAGGGCGCGGGGCACCGGGTCCACGTCTACACCTCGCCGCATCTCGCCCGCTTCCACGAGCGCATCCGGCTGGCCGGCACGCTGATCTCCGAGGACGCGCTGGCCGCGGTGCTCGACGAATGCGAGGCCGCCAATGGCGGGGAGGCGATCACCTATTTCGAGATCACCACCTGCGCGGCGCTGCTGGCCTTCGCCCGCAGCGCGGCGGAGTACACGCTGCTCGAGACCGGGCTGGGCGGACGGCTCGACGCCACCAACGTGGTCGAGCGCCCGGCGCTGACCATCCTGACGCCGATCTCGCTCGACCATCAGCAATATCTCGGCGACACGCTGGCCGCGATCGCCGGGGAGAAGGCCGGCATCCTGAAGCGCGGCGTGCCCTGCGTGGTCGGCCCGCAGCCCGAGGCGGCGCTGGAGGTGATCGAGGACCGCGCCGCGCGGCTCGGCGCGCCGCTGCTGGCGCACGGCCAGCACTGGCACGTGCGCGAGGAACACGGCCGGCTGGTCTACGAGGACGAGACCGGGCTGCTCGACCTGCCGCGGCCCAACCTGCCGGGGCGCCACCAGATCGAGAATGCCGGCGCGGCGCTGGCCGCCCTGCGCCATCTCGGCGCGGGCGAGGACGCCGCCGAGGCCGCGGCGACCCGCGCCGAATGGCCCGCGCGCATGCAACGCCTGCGCCGCGGACCGCTGGTTGCGGCCGCGCCGGACATCGAGCTCTGGCTCGACGGCGGCCACAACCCGGCCGCGGGCGAGGCGCTGGCGGCGCATCTGGGCGACCTGCCGGCGCGGCCCACGCACCTGATCTGCGGCATGCTCAACACCAAGGATGTGGGCGGCTTCCTGCGCCCGCTGGCGCGCCATGCGGCCAGCCTGACCGCGGTGCCGGTGCCGGGCGAGGCGGCGACCCTGTCGGCCGAGGACACCGCCGCGGCGGCCAGGGCCGCGGGCCACCGCGCCGCCACCGCCCCCGACGTCGGCGCGGCACTGGACCGCATCCGGGCCGAGGACCCCGCGGCACGGGTGCTGATCTGCGGCTCGCTCTACCTCGCCGGGCACATCCTGCGCGACAACGGCTGACCGCCACGCGGCGCTACTGCGCGGCGTGCCGCCAGGTCTGGTCGGCGCCGGACGGGTAGAGGTAGTCGCGGGTGGTGGGCACGGCGTATTGCCGGCGCGCCAGCTGCAACTGGAACACGCCCTGCGTCTGCTCCTCGAAGGCGGCCTCGCAGGCGGCGAGGTAGAAGCGCCACATCCGCACGAAGCGGGCGTCGTACATGGCCGCGACCTTCCCGGCATTGGCCTCGAAGCGCTCCCGCCAGTGCCGCAGCGTCGGCCCGTAATGGCCGCGCAGCACCTCGATGTCGCAGGTCCAGAGCCCCGAGCGCTCGACCGCCGGCATCAGCTCCGACAGGGCCGGGCAATAGCCGCCCGGAAAGATGTACTTGGCGATCCAGGGCGAGGTCGGCGAGGGCGGCCCGGTGAGCCCGATCGTGTGGATCAGCGCCACCCCGTCGGGGTCGAGCAGGTCGTGCACCTTGTCGAAATAGACCGGGTATTGCGGCGTGCCGACATGTTCCAGCATGCCGACGCTGACGATGCGGTCGAAGCGCTCGGCGACATCGCGGTAATCCTGCAGGCGGAATTCGGTCTTGGCCCCCAGCCCGGCCGCCGCGGCGCGCGCCTGCGCGGTGGCGAGCTGGTTCTCCGACAGCGTGACCCCGGTGACGTGGACGCCGTGATCGCGCGCCAGGGTCAGCGCCATGCCGCCCCAGCCGCAGCCGATGTCGAGCACCCGCATCCCCGGCTCGAGCCTGAGCTTGGCCGCGATATGCGCCTTCTTGGCCGCCTGCGCCTCTTCGAGGCTCATGTCGGGGCGGGCGAAATAGGCGCAGGAATACTGCATGTCCGCGTCGAGGAAGAGGCGGTAGAGATCGTCCGAGATGTCGTAGTGATGCGCCACGTTGCGGCGCGCGCTGAGCGGCGTGTTGCGCAGCACGAAGCGCTTGACCGCGTTGCGCCCGCGCTCCATCGCCGTCACCCAGCCCGGCACCTCGCCCTGCATGCGGTTGCGGATCAGGAAGGCCAGCAGATCGTAGATCCGGTCCTCCTCGACGCGGATGCGGTCCTCCATGTAGCCCTCGCCGAAGGTCAGGACCGGGGTCAGGCAGAGCGGGCGGAACAGGCCGGCATCGGCCAGCGTCACCACCGGCGCCGCGGCGCCGCCCGGGCCGTATTCGCGGCGGTCGCCATCCGGCCAGATCACCGTCAGGCGGCCCTCGGTGATCAGCCGCTCCAGCATCCGGTCGAGCGTCTTCTCCCACATCGGCGCCTCCCGTCTTTCACCCCCCGGCGGCGCCAAGCGGCGCCACCCACACGGAAATGTTAGGACGATTCCGCCCGGCGGCCAAATCCGCCGGGGCCCGCGCTTGACTTCCCCGGCCGGGACCTGTGTATCACCGCCTGAATTTCCGGCAGATCCGAAGGGGCCAAGACGCCATGCACGCCTATCGCAGCCAGACCTGTGCCGACCTTCGCAAGGAGCATGTGGGCGAGGATGTCCGCCTGGCCGGCTGGGTCCACCGCATCCGCGACCATGGCGGCGTGCTGTTCATCGACCTGCGCGACCATTACGGCATCACCCAGGTGATCTGCGACCCCGACAGCCCGGTCTTCGCCCAGGTCGAGAAGCTGCGCGCCGAATGGTGCGTGCGCATCGACGGCTCGGTCAAGGCGCGCGACGAAAGCCTCGTGAACCCCAAGCTGCCGACCGGCGCGATCGAGGTCTATGCCCGCGGGCTCGAGGTGCTGGGCGCCGCCGAGGAGCTGCCGCTGCAGGTCTTCGGCGATCAGGACTATCCCGAGGAAACCCGCCTGCGCTACCGCTACCTCGACCTGCGGCGCGAGGCGATGCAGCACAACATGACCCTGCGCTCGGACGTGGTGCGCAGCCTGCGTCAGCGCATGTGGGACCAGAAGTTCCGCGAATACCAGACGCCGATCATCACCGCCTCCTCGCCGGAGGGCGCGCGCGACTTCCTGGTGCCGTCGCGGCTGCACCCGGGCAAGTTCTACGCCCTGCCGCAGGCGCCGCAGCAGTTCAAGCAGCTGATCATGGTGTCGGGCTTCGACAAGTATTTCCAGATCGCCCCCTGCTTCCGCGACGAGGATCCGCGCGCCGACCGCTCGCCCACCGACTTCTACCAGCTCGACATGGAGATGAGCTTCGTCGAGCAGCAGGACGTCTTCGACACCATCGCGCCCGTCGTGGCCGGCGTGTTCGAGGAGTTCGGCGGCGGCCGGAAGGTCGATGCCCCCGAGAGCTGGCCGCAGATCCCCTATGCCGAGGCGCTGGCGAAATACGGCACCGACAAACCCGACCTCCGCAACCCGATCGAGATGCAGGACGTCTCCGAGCATTTCCGCGGCTCGGGCTTCGCCATCTTCGCCAAGCTCCTGGAGCAGGACGGCACCGAGATCCGCGCCATCCCGGCCCCCAAGGGCGGCAGCCGCAAGTTCTGCGACCGCATGAACGCCTTCGCCCAGAAGGAAGGCCTGCCGGGCATGGGCTACATCTTCTGGCGCGACGCGGGTGGCGAGACCGAGGCCGCCGGCCCGCTGGCCAAGAACATCGGCCCCGAGCGCACCGAGGCGATCCGCCAGCAACTGGGGCTCGGCGTCGGCGACGCGGCCTTCTTCCTCGGCGGCAAGCCGGCGAGCTTCGAGCGCGTCGCCGCCAAGGCCCGGGTTACCATCGGCGAGGAGCTCGGCCTGACCGACGAGGGCCGCTTCGCCTTTGCCTGGATCGTCGACTTCCCGATGTACGAGGCCGACGAGGAGACCGGCGCGGTCGACTTCTCGCACAACCCGTTCTCGATGCCGCAGGGCGGCATGGAGGCGCTGCAAGGCGATCCGCTGGCGGTCAAGGGCTACCAGTACGACCTCGCTTGCAACGGCTACGAGCTGGTCTCGGGCGCCATCCGCAACCACCGCCCGGACGTCATGTTCAAGGCCTTCGAACTGGCCGGCTACGGCGCGGACGAGGTGCGCAAGCGCTTCGGCGGCATGGTCAACGCCTTCCGCTTCGGCGCCCCGCCGCATGGCGGCTGCGCGGCGGGCATCGACCGCATCGTCATGCTCTTGGCCGACGAGGCCAATATCCGCGAGGTCATCATGTTCCCGATGAACCAGCGCGCCGAGGACCTGATGATGGGCGCGCCGTCGGAGCCCGCGCCGGAGCAGCTGATGGAGCTGCGGCTGCGGGTGATGCCGGAGGAGTGATGCTCGACCGGCTGCGCCGGGCGGGCTTCGACGTCCTGACCCGCAACCATGCCGACGCCATCCTGGCGCAGGATTTCGCGCCCGAGCTGGACGAGCTGGTCTCGGCCCTCGCCGCCCACCGCATCACCCTGACCGAACTGGCGGGCGGCGGCGGCGGCGAGGCCGGCCAGACCCAGCGCCTGCGCCACGCCCTGGCCGCCGCGGAATGGCGCAAGCATTCCTTCGCGGTGCAGATCACCGTCGACGGCCGCCTGCGCGATTCGATCAGCCACGAGGTCGACCATGTCCGCTTCGCCGCCCGCGGCACGCTGGCCTGCGAAATCGAGTGGAACAACAAGGATCCGTTCTTCGACCGCGACCTGGAAAACTTCCAGCGCCTGCATGCGCTCTCGGCGATCTCGGTCGGCATCGTGGTGACCCGGGGCAGCTCCATGCAGGAGGCCTTCCTGCCGCGGCTCAGCGCCTGGATGGCCGATCAGGGCCTGACCTCGGAGGCCGATCTCGACCGGCTCGGCATCGGCGAGCGCACCCGCGCCCAGCGCGACGCGGTGGCCCGCCAGGTGGCCCGCGGCCTGTCCTTCCCGGAGGCCTTCGCGCGCAATTTCGTGACCTCGAAATACGGCATCGCCACGACGCATTGGAGCAAGCTCGCCGACCGCGTGGCCCGCGGCGTCGGCAATCCCTGCCCGCTGCTGCTGATCGGCCTGCCCGCCAGCCTCCTGACCGAAGGCCCGCCCCCCGCCCCGCAGAGCCCGGCCCCCGACCTCTTCAGCCGCTAGCGTCCGCGCCCGCCGCTTCTTTTGAGCAAAAATATCCCGGGGTGAATTGCCCGGCCGAGCCGGGCAAGAGGGGCAGCGCCCCTCAATCCCCGTCGTCCCCGGACCGGCCGGCCGCTATTCCGCCGCCAGCGAGGAATTGTAGACGTAGGTCTTCCAGGACGGCTTGTAATCGGCGTCGGCCTGGTTGCCCCAGACCGTCCAGCCGTCGCGCACGCCGCGCCCGAACAGCTCGAGATAGGGCCCCCAGGAGCAGCTCTCGATCAGCCGGTACTGCTCGTCGGGCTTGCGCGAATGCTCGCGCTTGCGGGTCTGGATCATGTTGACCTGGCGCCGGCCCGCGGCCTCGGTCCGGGCGTTCTTGCCGCGGGTGCCGAACAGCAAAAGCTCGGTCACGTTGCGGAAGTAGAAGCCCACCCCGCGCCCGTCCGAGCCGCCATCCTTGCGCACCTTGTGCCAGACGATGTTCGACTTGTACTCGAAGCCCCAGGCGGTCAGCACCGCCAGCCCGTCCGGCAGCAGCGCGTTGGGCACCCAGAGATAGCAATGCGCCCGGTCCTCGAGATGCTCGGCCACCGGCAGCGCGCAGATATCCTCGAGCGTCATCGTCGGGTAGCGCGCCAGGCGCTTGTGCTCGGGCGCCACCTTGCCGGTGCGGTTGGCAAAGCGCCAGGGCGGGTCGGCCATCACGCAGCCGAACCGGTCCCCGTTCAGGAAGGTTCTGAGATCCTGTACTGCGTCCTGCCCCATGAAGGTGAGTCTGCCGGGTTGCCGCGGGAATGTCGATTGCGAACGTTTGGCGAACCTATACCGGGCGGGGCGGGATCCGCAATCGCATTCCCGCCCCCCGACCGGCGCCCCGGCCTTGCAAGTGGCCGGGCGCTGTCGGAGACAGGCCCGGACCCCTGCTTCCGGAGTGTTCGCGATGCCCGACCGCAACGATGCCGCCCTCGATTTCCTGCTCACCCGGCGCTCGCGCCCGGCCAAGCTGCTGGCCGCGCCGGTGCCCGACCGCGCCGAGCTCGAGCGCCTGCTGACCGCTGCCGCCCGCACCCCCGATCACGGCAAGCTCGAGCCCTGGCGCTTCGTGGTGCTGGGCCGCGCCGCGCTCGACCGCCTGGCCGCCGCCGCGCGCGAATGCGCGGCGGAGGCCGGCCGCGGCGAGGAGGACGCCGCCAAGGCCGAGGCGCAGTTCCGCGACAGCCCGCTCTGCGTGGCGGTGATCGAATCGCCCAAGGACAGCGCCAAGATCCCGGCGATCGAGCAGACCTATTCCGCCGGCGCCGCCTGCCTCGCCCTGCTCAACGCGGCGCTCGCCGCCGGCTGGGGCGCCAACTGGCTCACCGGCTGGGTGGCGCATGATGCCGCGTTCGGCACCCGGGCGCTGGGCCTCGCCCCCGGCGAGCGGGTGGCGGGCTTCGTCCATATCGGCACCGCGCGCGCCGCCCCGCCCGAGCGCCCGCGCCCCGATCTCGCCGCCATCGTCGAATGGCGCGAGGCATGATCCTCGGCGCCTTCCTGCGGGCGCTGGCGCAGTTCGGCGCCGATGCCCGCTTCCGCGGCGTGCTGTGGCGCGGGCTGGGGCTCAGCGTGGCGCTGCTGGCCGGCTTCTCCTGGGCGCTGATCGCCGGGGTCGGCTGGCTCGCCCCGGACAGCGTCACCCTGCCCTGGCTGGGCGAGGTCGGCTGGCTCGACGAGGCGCTCGGCTGGTCGCTGATCCCGGCCATGCTGCTGCTGTCGGTGGTGCTGATGGTGCCGGTGGCCTCGGCGATCACCGGCATCTTCCTCGACACCGTGGCCGAGGCGGTGGAGACCCGGCACTATCCCGGCCTGCCGCCGGCGCGGCGCCAGCCCTTCCCGGAAATGGTCGCCGACACGCTGGGCTTTCTCGGCCTGCTGCTCGGCGCCAACCTGGCGGCCCTGGTGCTCTACCTGATGTTCGCGCCGCTCGCGCCGCTGATCTTCTGGGCGGTGAACGGCTTCCTGCTGGGGCGGGAATACTTCACCTTGGCGGCGGCGCGGCGGCTGGGCCGCGAAGAGGCGCGGCGGCTGCGGCGCCGCCACGCCGCGACGATCTGGGCCGCCGGCACGCTGATGGCGCTGCCGCTCAGCCTGCCGCTGGTCAATCTGCTGATCCCGATCCTCGGTGCAGCCACCTTCACCCATCTGTTCCACGCGCTGCGGGCGCGGGATCCATCCGGTTGAAGATATCGATGTCGCGCACCCCGATCCAGCCCGAGACGATGATCCCGGCGATCACCGCCCAGAGCACCGTCGTCACCCCGGTGGTGACCAGCGCCTTGCGACCCAGCGAATGGATCTCGGGCGACCCGGCATGGGTGCCGGGCACCACCTTGCCGAGATCGCCCTGGGTCTTCAGGCGGATCGGGATGACGACCAGGAAGGTCAGGAACCAGATCACCGCGTAGAGCACGATGGCGGAGGCGATGGACATTGCCTCAGACCTCCTCGAGCTCGACCAGGCAGCCGTTGAAGTCCTTCGGATGCAGGAACAGCACCGGCTTGCCATGGGCGCCGATCTTGGGCTCGCCCGAGCCCAGCACCCGCGCGCCCTGCGCCTTCAGGTGGTCGCGCGCCGCCAGGATGTCCTCGACCTCGTAGCAGACATGGTGGATGCCGCCGGCGGGGTTCTTCTCGAGGAAGCCGTTGATCGGGCTGTCCTCGCCCAGCGGGTGCAGCAGCTCGATCTTGGTGTTGGGCAGCTCGATGAAGATCACCGTGACGCCGTGATCGGGTTCGGGCTGCGGCGCGCCGACATGGGCGCCCAGCGCGCTGCGATACTGCGCCGCCGCGGCCTCGAGATCGGGCACCGCGATGGCGACATGGTTGAGACGACCGATCATCGCATATCCTCCGGGATCGTTGCGCCGCGGTTATCGCCCCGGGAGCGGGCGGCGCGCAAGCCGGCCGGCTGCGGCACGGCATCGCGGGGGCGGCGCGCATGCCGCCCGGGCGCCGTTGCCGGGGCGCCGCTGCGGGGCCGGCGCGGCGCCCCGC
>NZ_JBTLRM010000023.1:52276-58583 GCF_054482755.1 Roseivivax sp. CAU 1761 | reverse complement strand
CCACCTGGCTCAACGACTACAACACCGTCCATCCACATTCCGCGCTGGCAATGCGCTCGCCCGTCGAGTTCAGATCAGCGCTCAACTCCAGCCAGGCTGTCCGGTGAAATGGGGGGCACTCCAGGTAGGAAGTTTCGCATGCTCAATGTCATGGACGAGTTCACCCGGGAATGCCTGGCGATCCGGATCGACCGGAGGCTCAATTCGACCGCCGTGATCGATGTCCTGACCGACCTGTTTATCCTTCGGGGAGTGCCCAGCCACGTCCGATCCGACAATGGCCCCGAGTTCATAGCCACGGCCGTGCGGGGCTGGATCAACACGGTGGGAGCGAAGACGGCGTTCATTGAACCAGGTAGCCCCTGGGAAAACGGCTACTGCGAGAGCTTCAACTCGAAGCTCCGGGACGAGCTGCTGAACGGAGAAATCTTCTACTCGCTGGCCGAGGCCCGCGTGATCATCGAGGCGTGGAGGGTTCACTACAATAGCATCAGGCCCCACTCCTCGCTGGGTTATCGACCACCAGCTCCGGAGGCCATTCACTGGCCATCCCGCGATGGCGGATCACACCCGCCCCAGACATCTACCTTGGCGCCGAGACCCGTCATGCACTAAGACTGAAACCGGACCACCCGATAGGGGCCGGCCACGGCGACGGAGTAGCAGAGCCGTTGTACGATCGAAGGCGCTTAGCCCTCGGCGGCGACGTACGGCTCCAACGGATGGACGGGTGGCGGCGGCGCAGGCAGTATCAATTCTCGCGGTTCCGTGTGGTGGAAGCGCTGTGTGAGGGTTGCATGACGTCGAAGCTTAGCTGGCATATCATCCGTCATTTACGCAAAGTGTGGGTGAGGGTCGTGTCGTTCGCGCTAATGGCGATCGTAACGGCCGCTGTGGCGCAGATCGTTGCCCCCCTCATTCCGTCCGCGTGGACGGTAAAGATCGGCGCAGACGCGGTCGATCAGGTGCTGAACATCCTTGCTTCCTCAATGCTGGCGGTGACGACGTTCTCACTAGGGATTGCAACGTCGGCATTCGCTGCGGCGGCGAACACAGCTACCCCGCGCGCGACCGCACTTCTTCAAGAGGATGCGACAGCGCAAAACGTTCTTGCCACGTTCCTCGGTGCGTTCCTGTTCAGCTTAGTCGGGATCATCGCTCTCCAAGCAGGGTACTACTCGAATGCGGGCCGGCTGGTTCTGTTCGTTATGACTGGCGCCGTTATCGCTGCGGTCGTCGTGGCGCTGCTGCGGTGGATCAGCCATCTAATGACGTTCGGCCGCATGGGAGACACGCTGGATCGGGTAGAGGAGGCCGCCAAAGCCTCTCTTAACCATCGGCTCGAATCCCCGTTCCTCCGGGGCCACCCTCTTTACACCTCGGTACCAAGTACCTGCACACCAGTGCTTTCCAAGGAGATCGGATACGTCCAGCATATTGATGTCGGAAAGTTGCAGGCATGTGCAGACGACCTAAAGACGAAGGTCTGGCTAAATGCCCTGCCGGGCACATTCGTGCACGAGGCGGCAACCATCCTGCATGTCCAGGGGGAGATACACGATGACAACGCTCTGGAGCGTTTGCGGGCCGCCTTCACGGTGGGTGCAGAGCGAAACTTCGACCAAGACCCACGCTTTGGTCTCATCGTGATTGCCGAAATTGCGTCGCGAGCTCTCTCGCCAGCGGTGAACGATCCGGGCACAGCCATCAGCGTCGTGGGGCGCCTGGTTCGCATTCTTTCCCGATGGAAAGAAGACCCGGGAGTAGAAATTGAGTATCAGTCTGTCTTCGTCCCGCCGATCAGTTCGGCCGAGATGATCGAAGACGCATTCCGTCCGATCATCCGTGACGGTGCGGGGACTTTTGAGGTCCAGGTCAGGATTCAGAAGGCCCTGCACGCGCTGGCCACCCTCTCGCCGACGCTATTCGCCGCTCCGGCGATGGCTTTGGCCGTGGACGCAAGGTTGCGGGCACAGGATGCCCTTACGGAAAACGAGTACCGACTGCTTACCGAAGTACCTGCGCCGCACGCGGAACCACTCGCTTCGCAGGCATCCTGACCAACGATCAAAAGCGAGCTAAACAACTGCCCTTGAGCCGGGGCAGGGCGGCCATCTAGCCTCGCGAAATGACCAAACACAGCCCGTTCCGCTACTTCCGGACGTCGCCCGAGATCATCCGTCTTGCGGTCATGCTCTACATCCGCGTCCCGCTGTCGCTGCGCAACGTCGAGGATCTGCTGCACGAGCGCGGCATCGATGTGAGCCACGAAACTGTCCGCTACTGGTGGCGCCGCCTCGGCCCGGTATTCGCGGCCGAGATCCGGAAACGCCGGGTTGGCGGTATGCGGTCGCGCCAGTGGGGGTGGCATTTTGACGAGACGTTCGTGAAGATAAACAGCGAGTTGCATTACCTATGGCGGGCCGTGGACCACGAGGGCGAGGTCCTCGAAAGCTAAGTGACCAGGCGACGGGACAGGAAGTCCGCGTTGAACTTCCCCAGGCGAGCGATGCGTCGCTACGGCAAACCTGCGGCCATCGTGACCGACAAGCTGAGGTCCTACGGCGCGGCGCTCAAGGCGATAGGGGCCGGCGTCCGCCAAAGGACTGGCCGCTGGGCGAACAATGGCGCGGAGAACTCCCATTTGCCGTTCCGACGACACGAGCGCGCGATGCTTCGGTTCCGGCAGATGCGAGGCCTTAAGTTGTTCGCTGCCGTTCATGCCTGCATCTCGAACCAGTTCCACTCGGAGCGCAGCCTCTCATCCCGTGCCAACTTCAAACTGAACCGCGCCGCCGCTCTCGCCGAGGGGCGCGGCCTCTGCGCGCCCTGAGGGTAGAGCGCCTTACCCAAGCGGAGACTGGTTCGCATTTGTCTGACAGCACGCGCTCACGAAATCCGGGCGCACGCAAACACCTTCGTGTCTGGGCCGTGAAGGCGGGCGCGGCTTAGCCCGCGAGAGGCCGTGAGCAAGGCCCGGACCGGGCGAAATATCCCCCGGAATTCGCAGATCCAGTCGCCGCGAGCGGCCGTAGGGGAGATCGTGCGCCGCGATGACGGCGCGCATGCAAACACCCTGCAAACAGGAGTCTGACAATGAAGCGTAGAACCACCCTGGCCCTCGGTGCGGCAGCCCTCTCCCTCACCCTCGGCAGTGCGCCCGTCTTCGCAGACGATCACGCCATGGACATCGTCGACACCGCGGTCGAGGCCGGGAATTTCGAAACCCTCGTCGCCGCGGTCGAGGCGGCCGGTCTGGTCGAGACCCTCAAGGGCGACGGCCCGTTCACCGTCTTCGCCCCCACCGACGAGGCCTTTGCGGCGCTGCCCGAGGGCACTGTCGAGGACCTGCTGAAGCCGGAGAACCAGGAGAAGCTGACCTCGATCCTGACCTACCACGTGATCGAGGGCGCGGTGATGTCCGGCGACCTGAGCGACGGCATGACCGCCACCACCGTGGAGGGCTCGGACGTGACCATCATGACCGAGGGCGGCGTCACCGTCGACGGCGCGACCGTGACCCAGCCCGACATCGAGGCGTCGAACGGCGTCATCCATGTCATCGATCAGGTGATCATGCCCGGCATGTAAGCGCCCCTACGCGGTAACGAGTGTGGCCCGGGATCCGCGCGCGGTCCCGGGTCGCGTCCGGCGCGCCGCCCTGCGCGCAAGCCAGCGGGGCGCCAAGGCGCCCGCGTCGGCCGTCCGGTCCCCGCATCAGCGGTGGACAGGGCGCCTGGCGGGGTGGGCGACCAGCGGATCTGTGCTTCGCCCCGGCCTCGGCCCTCCCGTGCGTCGCCATCGGACGGCGGACCCCATGCCCTTCGGCGACGTCCTGTCCCGCGTGTCTCCGGTCGGGCGCGCCCGTGGCGCACCCGCTCCGGAATTGACGGATGGCGGCTCAGCTGCGGAAATGCGGGCCGGGCACGCCGGACAGGGAGGCGAACGATGAGTCGGATGGAAGGGGTCTGGCACGGTGCGGAGTTTCGCGACCGCTACCTCGAATTGATGGCGACGCGGTTCCCGGCAGAGGCGGTGGCGCGCAAGCGGCGGGCCTGGGACTGGCTGTTCGCCAATCCCCACAGCACGCCCGACGCGCCCACCCGGGTCTATGCCGTCGAGAAGGACGGCCGGCCGGTCGGGGCCTTCATCCGGATGCCCTGCCGCTACGCGCTGGACGGGCAGGAGACCCCGGCGATGCATCCGATCGCGACGGTCGTGCATCCCGACCATGCCGGGGCCGGGCGGCTGATGATCAAGGAGCAGGTCTTCATCCGAGACAACCTGTCGATCGGCATGCCCAACAGCCTGCGACTGTCGAAGATATATGCGCGTTTCGAAGCGATCATGGGACCCGAGCGGACGCTGCGGCGGCGCGTCTACCGGCCCGGCGCGGTGCTCGCGCAGCGCCGCCGGGCCCCGGCCGCCGCCGGCGCCGCCCTCGACCTGGCGGCCCGGCCCGTGGTGCGGGCCACCGGGCTGCGGCGCGCCCGGCTGCGCGCCGGCGAGGAGATCGCGGAGCTGTCCGGGTTCGGCGCCGAGTTCGACGCCGCCTGGGCCGCGGCGGTCCCCGATGTCGCGCTCGCCCAGGCGCGCGGCGCGGCCTTCCTGACCTGGCGCTACAGGGACATGCCGCTGGAGCGCTATGCCTGCCTGGCGCTGCGCCGGGACGGGCGGCTCGGGGGGTACGTGGTGACGACGCTGCACGAGGCGGCGGGCGCGCGGGTCGGGCGGATCACCGACATCTTCGCCTATGGCGGCGGCAGCCGCGACTACGCGCTGCTGCTGGCCGCCGCCGATGATCGCCTGCGCCGCGCCGGCTGCGCCTATTCCGAGATCAGCTTCGGACCGGTGCCGGAGATCGAGGCGGCGGCGCGCCGCACCGGGTTTCTGCTGCGCAAGCCCATCCTGCCGCTGGTCATGCGCCACGGCGATTCCGAGCTGAACGCGAAGCTGCCGCAGCTGGCCCACCGCCTGCATTTCTGCCGCGGCGACCACGACGAGGATTACTGAGCGCCCGCCGCGCCGTCGCGCCCCGCGCCCTCCGGGGCCAGCGCGCGCCGGAACGCCGCCTCATAGGCGGCCACGGCATGGCCGACCTGGTAGTCGCGCGCCACCTCGATGCCGGCCGCCGCGTAGCGCGCCCGCAGCGCCGGGTCGTCCAGCAGCTCCGCCATCGCCCCGGCGATCGCCGCGGGGGCGTCGTCCTCCAGCAATTTCCCGGCCCGGCCGCCGCGCAGCAGATGGCGCGGGCCGAAGGGGCAATCCACGCTCACCACCGGCAGGCTGCGGGCCATGGCCTCGATGATGGCGTTCCCCAGCCCCTCGCGCCGCGACGTGCAGACGAAGAGGTCGGCCGCGTCATAGGCGGCGTCGAGATCGGCGCTGTATCCGGCCAGGCGCACCCGGTCCGCCAGGCCGTGGCCGCGGATCCGCGCCGTAAGCGCGGCGCGCTCGCTGCCCTCGCCGTGGATCGTCAGCCGCGCCTCGGGATGCGTCCTCTGCAGCAGCGCGAAGGCGTCGATCAGCAGGTCGAAGCGTTTCTCCGGGGCAAGGCGGCCGACGCTGACGATCTCCCGTGCGCGGCCCTCGGCAGGGCGCCGGGCCGTCACGCGATCGACCACCGGATTGGGAAGCGCAACGAAGGGCGGCGCCGCGGGGCCCAGCAGGGCGGCCAGGTCCCGGCCGATGGCGTCGAGCGGGCCGCCGGTCAGGGTGGCGCGCGGCAGGATGCGCCGGGTCGCGGCGCGGCGCAGGCGCGGGAACTTGGCTTCGGCCAGGAACACCGAGAAGGGCGTGTGCTCGGTCACCAGGGTGCGCACGCGGCGGCCCGCGAGGCGCGCGGCGGGGACGCAGTAAAGCGCGGCGGCGTTGGTCAGCGTCACCGCCAGCGCGACCTCCTCGCGGGCGAATGTCCGGGCCAGGTCCGGGATGCAGCCCGGCAGCCCGGGATGGCGCAGGGCGATGACCGGAACGTCCGCGGGCACCCGGTCCAGAAGCTCCCCGCGGCGGCGTTGCAGCACCAGAAGGGGGGCGAAGCGCGCCCGGTCGAGCCCCTGCAGCAGGCGCAGGACCACGCCTTCCGCGCCGCCATGGCCGAAATGCGGCAGGACGAACGCCACTCTGTCCGGCATCGGTGCATTCCCGCGCTAGGTCCTGGGATCCGTCTAGGCAAATCCGGCCATCGGCTCAAGGTGGCACCGGGCCCGGGGGCATGGCGCGGCGCCCCAGGCGGGCGCTGCGATCCGGCGCCGCGCCGGCGCGCCGGCGTCGCGGGCGTGGCGCTGGGCGTAGTGCGGCGCCTGCC
>NZ_JBTLRM010000023.1:0-52266 GCF_054482755.1 Roseivivax sp. CAU 1761 | reverse complement strand
GATGCAAATCAGGACAATGCCGGCTTCCGGCCGGCGCACGGCGCGCGCCGCGGCGGGGCCTGCCGGGGCGCGGAAGACGGCCTCAGATGCGCCCTAGCCCGACCCCGTCGATTGACAAGATAGACTTGCTGTGGAACAAATTTCGCAATCTATTTTGACAGAGATTTCCATGTTCGGTTTTCGGTTTGTACACAGTGCCGCCTTTCTCGCGGCCACCGTTCTCGCGGTGGCTCCGGTTCAGGCAAGTGACTACGCGATCGGGGCAGGGGACCGGATCGAGATCTCCGTGCTGTCCCGGCCGGAACTCTCCCGGATCTACCAGGTCCGGTTGGACGGTTCGATCTCCATGCACATCGTCGGAAGCATCGAGGCGGCGGGCCGGACGCCCGCGGAGCTCGAGAGCTTTCTCGAGGCCCGGCTGCGGGAGGTCTATGACGGCACCACCTCGACGACCATCGAAGTGGCGGAATACCGACCGGTCATCGTCACCGGCCAGGTTGCGGATCCGGGTGCCTACCCGTTCCAGGCGGGCCTGACCGTCACCGGCGCGGTGGCCCTGGCGGGCGGGCTCTACCGTCTCGGCGGCGACGCCGACGTGAACGCCCAGATGCGGGTCGAGTCCGAGGTCGCCCGCCACGCCCTGATGCGGGCGCGGCTGGCCGGCGCGCTGGTGGAGCGCGCGCGGCTTCTGGCGGAACGCGACGGGCGCGCCGAGATCTCGGTGCCCGACGAGGCGCGGGCGATCCTCAGGGACTCGATCCGCGACCTCGCCAGCGCCCAGGCCGCGCTGCGCCAGAGCCGCGACGACCAGGCCAGCCTGCGGGCCGAGAGCGGCGCCGCGGCGCTGGAACTGGCCGAGGCGGAGGCCGCCGCCTATGCCGAGCGGCAGGGCTTCATCCGCCGCCAGCTCGACGCCACGCTCGAGGAGCTCGAGGCGCAGCGGGAGCTGTCGACGCGCGGGCTCGCCCTGACCCAGCGCCTGCTCGACCTGCGGCTGAGCGCCGACGATTACCGGGCCGACGAATTGCAGACCGTGGCGCTCGAGGCGGAGGCCCGCCAACGCGCCCGGGAGGCGGAGGCGGGGATCGAGGAGATCGCGATCGCCCGGGCGCGCGACGTGTCCGAGGCGCTCGCCGCGCTCGATGCCGAGATCCTGGAGATGCGCGTCGCCATGGACCACGCGCTGCGCTTCGTGCGGGTCTTCGCCGGCACCTCCCTGACCGACGCGGCGATCGGCGGCGACCTTGTCTACACGATCCATCGCCGCGGCGCCGCGGGGACGGAGACCGTCGCGGCGGCGCCGGACATGCCGCTGCGTCCCGGCGACATGGTCGAGGTGGCGCATGGCGATCCGGCCGACCCCGCCGCATCCGGGGAGCGCGAGATGCAATGAGGTCCTGGGGTCTCTCGATCCGGTGGATGGCGACGCTGCTCTGCGCTCAGCTGTCCTGGACGGGGGCCCAGGCCCAGGCGATCACCCTGTCGCAGATCGCGGCCGCCCCCAATCCGCGCCTCGGTCTCGCCTTTCCCGGCGGCCGGACGGAATATTACCCCCTGATCGCGCAGGCCGGGATCGGCATCGTGCGGGTCTCGGTGGCCTGGAGCCGGGTCGAGCCGCGCCGCGGCCGGCTCGACTGGGCCGGGCTCGATGCGCGCATCGCCGCGCTGCAGGCCTACGGGATCGAGCCGTTCTTGACCTTCGAGTCGGATGCCGACTGGGCCACCGTGGCGGAGACCCGGCGGGTCAAGAACGCCCGGCCGACGAACCCCGCGGACTGGCAGCGCTTCGTCCGGGCGGTGGTCGACCGCTACGACGCCGACGGGCGGAACGACATGCCCGGTCTGCGCCGCGGCATCCGCTACTGGCAGACCGCGAACGAGTGGATCAGCGACAGCAACAAGTCCGGCGGCTGGGTCGGCAGCGCCGGCGACCTGATCGCCTTCCTCCGGAGCACCCACCACGCCGTCAAGGCGGAGGATCCGGGGGCGGTCTTCGTGCTGGGCGGGCTGGCCTCGTTCAACATCGACGTCCTGCTGGTGGCGCGGGGAGGCTACGAGATGAGCGTGCGGCAGAAATGGTCGCCGCGGTCGGAGACCGTGCTCTCGGTCGCGGAGATGCGCGGCCCGGAGATCGCGCGCATCATCGACGGGCGGGTGCTGCCGGTGCTCCGGCAGAGCCCCTACGACGTCGTCGACGTCCATCTCTACGGCCCGGAGACGCGCGACGCCGCCCGCATCCGCCTGGCCGGCGCGCTCACCGGGCGCCCGGTGCTGTCCTCGGAATGCGGCGGCCCGTCGCTGGATTACGGCGGGCGCTATACGCCCGAGGGGCATTTCCGGGCGGTGGTCGAACGCAATCTCGGCGTTCTCGCCGCCGGGGCGCGGTTTTGCCTCTGGTTCCGCCTGGGCGAGGGGCCCGGCGCCACCTACGGCAATACCAGGACCGCGCTCTACACCGCCGAACCCCGGGCCAAGCCCGGCGTCTTCGCCTACCGCATGCTGGCGCGGCTGCTCGACCCCCGCACCGAGGTCGCCCGGACCGGCCCCGATCTCTTCGAACTGCGCCGCGGCGCCGGCGACCGGGTCTGGATCGGCTGGGACGACGGCGCTGCGCAGGCCCGCGAGTTCGCCCGCGCGAGCGGCGGCGAAGCCTTTTGCCTCGAAGACGCGCGCACCGGCCGGCTCAGCGCCGCGCCGGCCCGGTGCCATGCCGGCGGCCTGGTCTTGGCCGGTCGCAACATAAGGACGCTTCTCTCGCCCTGATCACCGTTTTTCCCAGTTCCCAACAAAGGCCGTCGCCATGCTTACGCATTATTCCGACCTCGTCCGGCAGTTTTGGAAGCTGATCGCCGCCGCGGCTCTGGGAACCGGTGTGTTGGCCTGCGTGGTCAGTCTCGTCCTGCTGCAGGCCAAGCCGCTCTACCGCAGCAGCGTGACGCTCAACATGCAGCCTTCGGAGGAGGCGCTGTGGTTCAACCGGGCCTTCCTCGGCGTGAGCCAGTTCAACCCCGCCACGATCATCACCCAGGCCCATATCGAGCGGCTGCTGAGCCGCCCGGTGGCGGCGCGCGCGGTCGATATCCTGACCGAGGACGGCGTCCTCGACGACGCCCTGGAGGCGCCGAACCTGGTCGAGCGCCTGCAGGCCGCGCTCTGGCAGGGCTGGACGCTGCTGAATTACGGCTATCACGAGCCGGTCGCGGAGCGCGACCGGATGATCGACGACCTGATGGACGCGACCGCGCTCGACGTGGTGGCGGATTCCTACATCCTGAAGGTCGAGGTCAGCTACGACGATCCGGTGCTGGCGGCGCGCGCCGCCAACGCCCTGTCCCGGGCCTATCTCGACGTCGCGAAGGAGGAATTCGCCGACGAGGCCGACGCGGTGAACGTGGCCTTCGCCGAATTGCAGGCGGAGAAGGAGGCCGAGCTGGCCAGCATCAAGGAGCGGCGCCGGGAGCTGGACCGCGCGCTGGGCTTCGAAACCGTCGAGGATGGCCGCGCCATCCTCCTGGCGGCGCGCACCGAGGCGCGCCAGGCGCTGGCCGCCGGCGAACGCCAGGCCGCGGCGCTGCGCGACCCGGCCGGCGGCAATGGCATCGCCGCCTCTGCGGGCGGCGGCGCGACGCTGAGCGAGGCCGAGGCGCTGATCGACCGGCACCGGACGGCCCTGGCGGAGGCCGAGGACGGCCTGCTGTCGCTGGATCGCGCCGAGATCCAGCTGGCCGAGCTGGACCAGAACGTCGCCGAGATCGAGAGCGATCTGGCCGAGCTGCAATCGCGGCGGATCGCCATCGAGCTGGCCCGGGAGGCCCGCCTCAACCAGGTCCGCGTCATCGACGCCGCCGAGGCGCCGGTCTATCCCGCCTTTCCCAAGGTCTTCGTGAACACCGTGATCGGCACGCTCTTGGGGGCGCTGCTGGCGATGGTGCCGATCGCGATGCTCGACGTCCTGGGCGACAGGGTGCGCACCGGCGAGGATCTGCGCGACGCCGCCGGCGCGCGAGCTTTGCCCAGCGTGTCGCGGCGCCTGGCGGCGCAGGCGGCGCGCTTCCGGCGCAGCGGCCGCGGCCCGGCCCGCCGGCTCGAGAGATTCGCGGCCGCGATGGCGCGGCGCTTCCTGACCGAGGGGCGGTCGCGATGGACCGAAAGGCCGGTCTACGTCACGGCCTTCGGCACGTCGGGCGATGTCGGCCGCCTGCACGCGGTGATCGAGGCGGCGGTGCAGGCCGTGGTCCCGCGCGGCGGCGCGACGGCCGCCGCGCCGGAGATCGTCGCGCTGCCCGAGATGTCGCGGCTGACCGACCTTTCGGCCTATCGCGACGGGACCGTGGTGATCGGCGTCGCGGCCGGGCAGGCCAACCGCGCCGAGGTCGAGAGCATGCGCCGCGCGAACGAGGATGCGGAGGCGCCATACTTCCTGACGGTGCTGACGTGACCTCCGGGCCCGATCGCCGGCGGGCGCGCAGGCGCCTGTTCGCGGCGGCGGGCCTCGCGCTCGGCGCGTCCGGCCTGGCCGGCGGCCTGCTCCTGGCCCTGGGGCCGGCCTGGCTTGCGGCGCTGGCGCTCGCCGCCGGACCGGTCGCCGCGGCGGCGATCCTGCACCGCCCCGGCGCGGTGCCGATCCTCGTCTATCACAGCGTCTCGCCGGATGCCGGCTGGCTGCCCTGGGCCGCCAATACCAGCGTGCGGCCCGAGGTTTTCCGTCACCATCTCGAGGCGCTCAGGCGCGGCGGCTGGACGGTGCTGCCGACCCGCGCCTTCGTCACCGCCCGGGCCCGCGGCGCCGCCCTGCGCGACCGCACCGCGCTCCTGCATTTCGACGACGGCTACCTGGACAACCTGCTCTTCGCGGTGCCGATCCTGCGCGAATACGGCATGCCGGCGACCTTCTTCGTCTCGACCGACTTCATCGATCCGAGCGCCGCGCCGCGCGGCCGCGCGGGGGCCGGCGCGGCCGATGCAAGGGGCTACATGAACGCGGTCGAGCTGCGCGCCCTCGAGGCCGATCCGCTCTTCGAGGTCGAGGCGCACGGCACCGACCATGCCCGCGTGCCGGTCTCCGCCGCGGTCGTCGACCGGCTGACCGAGGCGAACTGGCGCCGCCATCTGCCGCTGGCCTGGGCGCAGGATGCGGGCAACAAGGCGCGGTGGTTCGAGGCCGAGCGGCCGCCGGCGCCGCTGCGGCCCGGCGCGCCGGTCCGGGAGAACGATTCCGCCCTGACCGGGCGCCGGTGGTGCGACGGGCGGATCGAGTGCGAGGCGGCCTTTGCCCGGCGCGTGCGGGACGCCCTGACCCGGGCCCGTCACGACCTCGCCGGCATTCTGGGCCGGGCGCCCGAGATTATGGCCTTTCCCTTCGACCGGTCCTGTCCCGCCAGCATCGCCGCCGCGCGGTCGGCGGGCTTTCGCGCCGTGACCGGCGGGCTGGGCGAGAACCGCCCCGGCGAGGACCCGGCGATCCTCAGCCGGGTCCATGTCCAGGACCGCGCCTTCGGCGGCGGGCCGCTCTGGCTCGAGGCGCTGGCGCTCCGGGCGCGCGTCAACGCGGCCTCGGGCCGGCTCGCCTGGCACCTCGTCACCGCGCTGGCCGCGCGCCTGCGCCGCCGGCGCTTCGGCCGCCCGGGCTACGGGGCGCTGTCATGACCGTCGTGATGTCCTCCGCCGCGCTGCTGGCGATTGCCGTCCTGGCCGTGCTGGCGATCACCGTCGCGGGCAGCCTTGCCGCGCCGGCCCTGGCGGCCGGGGCGGCGGCGGCCGCCTTCGGCGCCCTGGCGCTGATCGCCCAGCCCTTCCTCGGCGTCGTGGCGCTGGTGACCTTCTCGCATCTCGACGCCGTCGAGAAGCTGCTCTTCGGCTTTCTGCCCGTCTCGGCCTTCAAGCTGATCGCCGCCGCCACCTTCGCCGCGCTGCTGCTGACCGCGCGCCGGTTCCGCGCCCAGGTCCGCGCGATGCTCCGCGACCCGGTCGCGGTCATGGTCATGGCCTTCCTGATCCTCGCGGCAATCTCCACGATCTGGGCCGACGACACCCGGCTGGCCATGTCGGCGGTGCGGCGGACGCTCAGCCTCGGGCTGCTCTTCATGCTCGTCGTGGTGCTGGCGGACAGCTACCGCAAGGTCGCGCTCCTGCTGTGGATCCTGGTGGCGACCTCGCTGGTCTCGGCGCTCATCATGATCGTCGACTTCGCCACCGGCCTGCAGCTCGTGGCGCAGTCCGACGCCGCCACCACGGCCCGCACCTTCGAGGGGGTGGCGCGCTCCGCCGGGGGCTCGGATTCCAACCCGACCACCGCCGCCGCGCTGCTCCTGGTGGGGACCGTCTTCGCGCTGGTCCACGCCATCGAGAGCCCGGTCTGGCGCCGCCGCCTGCTCGTCATGGTGGCGATCGGCACGGTGGCCGTGGTGCTGTCCTTCGCGCGGTCCGCGGTGCTCGTCTTCGGCGTGATCGCGCTGGCGCTGGTGTGGCGCTACCGCCGCTGGCGCCACATGCCGCTGCTCGTCGCCGCGGCCGGGCTGGCCGGTCTCGCGGTGCTGCCGCTGGTGCCCGCGGAATACTGGCAGCGGCTGTCGTCGATCTTCGGGCTGGCCTCGGACCCGACCCTCGGGCGGCGCCTGAGCTACAACCTGATCGGCATCGACCTCTTCGTGCAGAACCCGTTGTTCGGCGTCGGGCCGGGGAACTTTGTCCACCACTTTACCGACGCCGCCTACCGCTACATGCCCGGCCGCACCCTGGTGGGGCGCGAATTGCACAACATGTATCTGTCGGTGCTGGTGCAATACGGCCTGGTCGGCGCCTTTCCCTTCTTCGCCATCCTGGCGCTGTCCTTCCGCCAGCTGCGCGCGGTGCGCGCCGATCCGGCGCATCCGGCGATGCGCGTGCACGCCCTGGCGCTGGGCTACGCCTTCGCCGCCTACCTGCTGGTCAGCTTCTTCCTGCCGAACGAGGGCACGAAATACACCTGGCTCCTGCCGGCCCTCGCGATCGCGCTCAACGCCGTCAACGAGAGGGAGCGTTCGCGGCCATGCGGATCCTGATCGTCGTCAGCGAGTTTCCGAAACTGACGGAGACCTTCGCCTACCGCAACGCGCTGGAATTCCGGCGCCTCGGCCACGACGTCCGGATCTTCCACATCAAGCGGTTCCGGCGGGCCGAGATCGTGCACGACTTCATGCGCCCGCTGATCGACCGCGCCTTCACCTACGGCTATCTCTCGCGGGCGGCGCTGGCGGCTCTGGCGGCCGAGGCCGTCACCGCGCCGCGGCCGCTGGCCCGCACCCTGCGCCACATCCTCCGGGCCTACCGGCACGAGCCGAAGCGCGGCCTGGCGGTCTTGTCCTACCTGCCCAAGGCGCTGGCCCTGGGGCGGTTCTGCCGGCGCGCGGGGATCGAGCATATCCATGCCGAATTCGCCGGCCATCCCGCCACCGCCGCGATGATCGCGGCCCGGGTGGCCGGCACGCCCTTCAGCTTTTCCGCCCATGCCCACGACATCTTCATCTCCCAGGCGCTGCTGGCCGAGAAGGCCCGCGACGCCGCCTTCGTGCGGGCGATCAGCCGGTTCAACATGGCGTTTCTCGCCGAGCTGCCGGATTTCCCGGCCGGCAAGCTGCGGCTGGTGCGCTGCGGCGTGCAGCGCGCGGCGGTGACGGAGGGTCCGCCACCGCCGCGCGGGCCGGGGCCGCTGCGCATCCTCTATGTCGGCGCGCTGCTCGAACGGAAGGGCGTGCGCCACCTCATCGACGCGCTGGCGGCGCTGCCGCCCGGGCTGGACTGGCGGGCCCGGATCGTCGGCGGCGGCGCGCTCGGCCGCGATCTCGCGGCGCGGGCGCGCGCGCTCGGCCTCGGCGACCGTCTCCGCTTCGACGGCCCGCAGCCCGCCGAGGCCACCGCGCAAGCCTTCCGCGACGCGCATGTGGTCGTCGTGCCCTCGATCGTCGGCGCGGAGGGGCGCATGGAGGGCATTCCGGTCGTGGTGATGGAGGCGATGGCGCACGCCGTGCCGGTCATCGCCAGCGCCCTCTCGGGCATCCCCGAACTGGTGGAGGACGGGGTGACCGGCCGGCTGGTCCCGCCCGGCGATGCCGGGGCCATCGCCCGGGCGCTGCAGGACATCGATGCGGACTGGCCGGCGGCCGCGGCCATGGGGGCGCGCGGCCGGGCGCGGGTCGCGGTCGAATACGTGGTCGAGGACAATGCCCGCGACCTCGCCCGCCTGATGGAGGCGGCGGCATGATGGCGGCGGTCTTCTGGCTCTCGGCGGCGCTTCTGGCCTACAGCCTGGTCGTCTACGGCGCGCTGCTGGTGGCGGTGGCGCGGCTCCGGCCGGCGCGCCCGGAGCCGCGGCCCTGGGCACCCCCGAAGGTCAGCTTCCTGATCGCGGCCTATAACGAGGCCGCGGTGATCGCCGAAAAGCTGCGCAACACGTTGGCCCTCGACCCGGGCGGCGCCGCGGTCGAGATCGTCGTCGTCTCGGACGGGTCGACCGACGGGACCGCCGGAGCCGCCCGGTCGGTCGCGGATCCGCGGATCACGGTGCTGGAGCTCGGCCGCGTCGGCAAGACCGCGGCGCTGGCGCGCGGGCTGGAGCGGTGCAGCGGCGCCGTGGTGGTGTTCTCCGATGCCAACGCGCTTCTGGCCGAGGGCTCGCTCACGGCGCTCCTGCGGCATTTCGCGGACCCCGCGGTGGGCGGCGTCTGCGGCCAGATCACGGTGGCCGATACGGGGGACGGCGCGGGGGCCGATACAGGGGCCGACACGGGGGACGGCGCGGGGCCAGGGCGCCGGACCGGCGGACTGGGCTTCTCCGAAGGGCTGTTCTGGCGCTACGACCAGGCGCTGAAGCGCGCCGAATCCCGGCTTGGCGGAACCGTGTCTGCGCAGGGCTCGGTCTACGCCCTGCGGCGCGAATTGGTGGCCATTCCAGAGCCCGGCTACGCCGACGATTTCATGATCTCGGTGGCGGCGGTGGCGGCCGGACGCCGGCTGGTCTTCGAACCCCGCGCGCGCTCCACCGAAGTGGTGACCGAGAGCGCCGGGAACGAGATGCGACGGCGCGTCCGCTCGGCCGAACTGAGCTGGCGCAGCCTGATCCATTCCGCCCACCTGATGAACCCGCTCACCAATGGCTGGTATGCCTGGCAGCTGATCTCGCACAAGCTCGTCCGGCGGCTCAACCCGCTGTTCCTCGGGCTGCTGCTGGGCTCGAACATGGCCCTCCTCGACGCGGGCGGGGTCTACTTGGTGAGCGGGCTCGGCCAGCTTGCCTTCTACGCGGTGGCGGTCGCCGGCCTGGTCCGGCCCGGGCTCAGGCGCTTCCGGCCGGTCTCGATTGCCTCGTTCTTCGTGCTGTCGCACGCGGCGATGGCGCTGGGCTTCCTGCGCTACGCGGCGGGGCGCAAGAGCGTGGTCTGGACGCCCGCCCGGGAGGGGGCGTGAGATGGCCGTGCCGGTCTTCGTCCTCGGCCTGCAACGCTCGGGCACGACCTGGATCGCCAACCTCATCGCCGGCTCGGAAGCGGTGGCCGCGGTGACGGCGGAGGAACATCGCGGGGTGCACGAAAGCATCTTCTTCTCGCATTTCGCCACCGCCTTCGGGCCCTTCGACGATGCCGCGGCGCGGGCGCGGTTCCGTGCCGCCTTCGCCGGATCGGATTATTTCCTGCAGACCGGGCTGCCCGAGGCGGTGCTGGACCGCGCTTTGGCGCGGGCGCGCGATTACGCCGGCGTCTTCGCCGCGGTCATGGACGCGTTGGCCGAGCGCCACGGCTGCGCCTTCTGGCTCGAGAAGTCGCCGCATCACACGCTGCTGGCCGAACGTCTCGCCCGGCGCTTCCCGGAGGCCCGTTTCGTCTGCGTCACCAGGGCCAGCCCGGGACTGATCGCCTCGCGGCTCAGCGCCTTCGGGCGCACCCCGCCGCGGGGCCTGCGGCGCGTGGCGGACATCCTGCGCGGGGCGCTGGTGAACGCGCTCTACGTGCGCAGGTTGCGCCGCTTCGCCGCCGGCTGCGACCGGGCGCTGCTGCTGCGCTACGAGACCTTTCTGGCGGATGACGCCGCGGGGCGGCGCATGCTGTCGGATTTCCTCGGGCCCGGCATCGCCGCCGAGACGATGCAGAGCGCCTTCGCGCCGAATTCCAGCCATCGCGGCCGGCGCAGCCGCCGCCTGTCGCCGGCGGATCGTGGCCTGATCGCGCTCGGCGACGGGATCGGCCGGCTGCTGCCGCTCCGGTTCCTGGCCGCGATCGAACGGCGCCGGCGCCGGGCCCGCGGCATCGACTGGCCGGACTGGGTCTGGACCAAGAGCGGCTTCCGTCCCGCCTGACCGCATCAGCCGCGCGGCGCGCCCGCCTTCGTCAGGGCAAATCCCGCGACCAGCGCCAGCCCGCCGAGCAGGCCGGAGCCCGCCAGCTGGGCCAGGCTGTCGAGCTTCGGCAGCGCGCCGGCGACCGGTCCCAGAGCGCCGGCGAGCCCGGGCCCGAGCATCGCCCCGAGGACGATCGCCCCGGATCCGAGCGCCGAGGCCGCCAGGACGGGACGGGCGGACCGCAGCGCCGCGCCTAGGCCGAGCGGTCCCCGGCGGCGCAGCGCCGAGGCCAGGAAGATGACGGGGACGACCGGCGCGACGGTCAGGGCCACGGGAATGGCCAGAAGTCCGATGGTGGGCGTCAGCAGCGCGAAGAGTCCCAGGCGGGCCAGCAGGTCGAGCGCCACCGCGCCGCCGACGAGGCGCACGATGGGCAGGCCGCGGTCGGCGAGGATGCGCACCAGCAGCATCCGCGTCACCAGCGCGCCGAGCGGGGCGCAGGCCATCCAGCGCAGCAGCCGCGTCACCTGCCGGGCGCCCGCCTCGGAGAATTCGCCATGGGCGATGACCACGTCGACGATGGCGGCCGCGTTGACCAGGAAGGCCAGCTGCAGCGGCACCATCAGCGCCAGCCCGGCGATCAGCGCGGACCCGAAGCGCGGGCCGATCTCGGCGCTTGTCCCTGCTGCGGACCGGCGGCTGAGATCGGCGAAGACGACCAGCGCCAGCGCCGCCGCCAGGGTGTTGCCGCAAAGCGCCCCCAGGCGCTGGCTGAAATCCAGCAGCGCCACCGCGCCCACGCCCTGCCGCGCGGCGAACAGGGTCTCGAGCCATATGGCCGCGAGCGCCCCCAGGGTCAGCAGGAGCGCGGCGCTGCCGCGGCGTCCGATGGCCGCGGGCCCGGTCCGGCCGGTCGCCGCGGCGGGGCCGTCGCCCTCCAGCCGCAGGGCCAGCGCCAGGGTCAGCAGCGCCACGGCGAGAAAGGCGATCGTGTAGGCCCAGGCGGCGGTCACGGCCAGCGCCCCCGCGCCCAGCAGCAACGCCAGCGCCATCGCGGCCCGCGGCATCTGCCGAATCATCGCCGGCAGGCAGAAATGGCCCGCCACGTTGCAATAGGCGGAGAAGGCGATGGTCGCGACGGTGGCCGGCAGCGCCAGCGCCAGCAGCGTCACCACCTGCGCCGCCAGCGCCGCGGTGGCCGGGTCGAACCGGGGCGCGATCAGGCCCACGATGGCCGGGGCGGCGACGATCAGCGCGGCGGCCAGCACCGCGCCCAGGCCCAGCGCCGCGGCCCCGGCCGTGCCGATCATCCGGACCCGGGTCTCCCCGGCCGCGGCGCGCGCGGCGAGCAGCGGGATGAAGACCACGATCATGATCTGGTTCAGCGCCTCGCCGACGCTGGTGACGAGGCGCCGGCCGAGCAGGAAGGCGTCGGCCTCCGGACCGGCGCCGAGACGGCGCGCGATCAGGTGCGACACCACGACGGCGAGCAGGATGCCCAGGGCCTGGGCGGCGAACTGCGCCCCGCCCGCGGCCAGCACGGAAACGGGGCGGGCCCGCGCCCGCCCCCGGCCCGGAGGCGCCTCGGCTGGCGCGGCCCGCCCATGGGCCGCGGTCACGGTTTGCTCATGCCCAAGCCTCCTTGAAGCCGCGCAGCTCGGTGCCCGCGACGGGCGTGGCCTCGACGGCCGGTGCGACGACCACCGAGCCCAGAGCATAGCGTTCGATGACGGATTCGCCGAACTCGGTTTCCGCTGAGTAGTTCAGGACCCCGAAGGTGTGCGACTGCGACAGGGCGATCCGGGCCTTGCGCAGCGCGTTGGAGCGCAGCCGGATGTAGAGGATGGCCGGCTCGACCCCGGCGCCGAAGGCCAGGCCCGGCACCTCGATGCGGCGCATGCCGATCGCCTGCACCGCCCAGAGCCGGTCATCCCCCGGCGTCGCCACCCACATGGCGCGGCTGAGGGCCGGGGCCGGGGCCAGCCGCGCCCCGGCGAGCGCGCGCAGCACGTTGCCCGCGGTCTTCGCCAGCACGGATTGGCCGACCCGCCCGAGCAGCGCGAGCTCCGCCGGGATGGAGACCGGGCGGGATACCAGCATGTTGTTCATGCGGGCCCGGACGCGCTTGCTGGTGCCGTGACCGAAGCAGGCCTGGGCCGGACCGATCAGGCCCGGCTTCACCGTGAAGCGCAGGTCGTAGTTGCGGATTCGGGCGCGTTCGATCGCGGCGATCTCGGGCCGCACCGGGCGCGGTCCGCAGATGTTCATGTCGCCCAGGACGATATTGAACAATTGCGGCAATTCGTCGAGGCGGGTGTCGCGCAGGAACCGGCCCAGCGGAGTCGCGATATCGGCGTCGTGCGGCAGCGTGCGATCGCGGGTCAGTTCCCGCGCGCCCTTGGAGCAGAGCGTCCGGAACTTGATGATCCGGAACGTCCGCTGGTCCTTCCCGAGTCGCTCGCCGAGATAGAAAACTTCCCGGCCCTGCGTCGCCAGCAGCAGCAGGGTGATTGCGACGAGGGCCGGGAAGGAGGTGAAGATCAGAAATGCTCCGATTGAAAAATTGAGTGCTCGGTACAGTCTTGGATTGCGCGGCCGAAAGCCGATCCGAGGTCTTGAATGCGTTCTCATGAAATGCCCCACGTATAAAATGCAAAATGTGCAGATCAATAAATCCGTATGCACACCGGATCGCCGGAAGCATTCCGGCGACACCTGATGCCGCTTTTTCTTTTTGCTTGGCCCGAGGCTTAATATCGCGCTGCCACGCGCACGGTGCGCATTCCAGGATGCGCAAAATAACTTTCTCTGAGCCGATCCCGGAGCGGGTCGGCCCAAACGGTGTCTTATCCTTGCTTTAACCCATAAACCACGGGATTCTGCCCCATAAGGTACAGGAGATAAATTCCCGTTCCATCCCCAAATTGGGATAGCGGTCGAACCAGGTCTTCAGTAGCGTTCCACGTGGTTGGGTGGCCTGTCACAGCTTTACGGCTATGGGGGAGCGATTCACGCAACTCAAGATTGCGGCCCGAGAATATTTCTCCGGGCCGGCGATATTCTTTTATTAGGAGTATACCGATATGTCCGTCGACAATTTTTATTGCACTCCTGTACTGGACATCTGTCATTTCGAGGTCCCGAGGTGGACGGCACCAACGCTCAAGACAGAGATCCTGAGCCACTACACCCAGGTCATCCCGCCCTACCTGAAAGGCAATTTCAACATCGCCGGTATTGCGGAGAACATTCACGTCACCGGCATTCGTCTCGGCAAGGACGGGAATTCCTCGGACGAGCGCAATGACTGGATCATCCGTGCGACCAATTCCGCGCTTCCGGTCTTCTTCGACTTCAAGGCCGCCGTCGACCTCTACGACGACTGGAGCGACAACGGTGACCCGACGGTCATCGACGGCTATCCCGCGCATCTCAACTTCTATGGCGGCCGCGGGAACGACACAGCCTATGGCGGCACCTACGAGGACGAGCTGTTCGGCAATGCCGGTGACGACTACCTCGACGGCCGCGAAGCCAGCGACCTTCTCGACGGCGGCGCCGGCAACGACACGCTGCTCGGCGGCTCCGGCGATGACCTGATCCGCGGCGGCTTCGGCATGGACAGCATCGATGGCGGGTCCGGCAATGACGGCATCGACGGTGGCCGCGGCGGCGACAGCATCGATGGCGGTCTCGGCGATGACTGCATCGAGGGTGGCCGTGGCAACGACACCATCACCGACCTGTCCGGCGACAACCTGATCTATGGCAACAATATCGGCAACACCGACACCCATATCAGCACCGACCACGACAAGATCACCACCGGCGACGGCAACGACGTCATCTTCGGCCAGGACGGCAACGACACGATCGACGCCGGCAACGGCAACAATCAGGTCGATGGTGGCTCCGGCAACGACCACATCACCACCGGGTCCGGCCATGACAAGATCAAGGGCGGCAGCGGCAACGACATGATCAATGCCGGTGCCGGCAACGACGAGGTCTGTGCGGAAGGCGGCAATGACAGCGTGCTCGCCGGTGCCGGCGACGACCTTGTCGATCTCGGCGCAGGCGACGACCAGGCCCGCGGCGAGGGCGGCAACGACGTGATCCTCGGCGGCGACGGCAACGACCAGATCGAAGGCAATGGCGGCAACGACACGATCGCCGGCAATGACGGCGACGACCGCCTGTTCGGCAACGACGGCAACGACCTGCTCTGGTACGGCCCGGGCATGGACTTCGGTGAGGGCGGTAACGGCGACGACACCTTCGCCTTCGACGACGAGTACGGCACCGTCACCCTGGGTCGGAACCTGGTGGCCGACTTCACCCAGGACTTCTTCAACGGCGTCGACACGATCGACTTCAAGTGCGTCGAAGCCCTGACCCACATGTCCGTCATCGAGATCAACGACAACCAGGTCCGGATGCTCGGCTTCGCCGCCGATATCGGGATTGGCGAGGATCCGGAATTCTACGATCCGGCCTTCGACGACCTGATCTTCGATGTCTTCGTGATGGGCCCCAACGTCGGCGGCGACGGCAACGGCATCCTGATGCAGGACTCGGCCTACAGCTCGGGCGCCGGGCCGGTCTGCCTGAATGCCGGCGTCTTCGTGGACATCGGCACGCCGGACGACCATGACTGGGTCCAGATCCCCGGCGGCGGCGATCACCTCGATCCGGCCTGATCCCGCTTCGGCCTGAAAAAACCGGCGACGGCGTCCTGCGGGGCGCCGTTTCCACGTGCCGGATCGGCGCAGGGAAGGCACGCGCGACCTGTCGGTTTCACCAGGGGCGCGAGGGTGCATTTCCCACGCGATTCGAGGCGGTGGGGAAGGGCATATGTGGACCTCTTCGCCCTATTCCGCCCCGAATCGCCGCCGATGGAATGGCAATTCCTCTTTCCCCCTGAAGTAATATGGGTTTGGCGATAACACACGGCATGGTGGTGCCCCGCCTCGGGCCGAATTCCGCGCCGCCCGCGTCTCAGGCTTTGGCGGCAAGTCCCTCGAAAAACGTGAAGAACCGTTAATCCGGCCGCGCCATTCGAAGTCGCGAATCCGGTCTCCGAAAGCGCTGCGAAATCTCGGCGGGCAGAAAAAATTTGCGAAAGATGGCGTTTGGGCCGACACTGAGCGCCGTTGGGGCCTGACGGTCGGCGCTTCGCCTCGCGCTGCCCGGTATTTCTACGGCTGATTATCTATATTTATTTCGCATCATCTCGACTTTGTTGTATCAGTTTGGGAGGGGCGGATAATGCGGCTTAGCATGGATACGCCTTGGTTCAGCGCGCTGAACCACGTCATGACTCGTATTATTCACGCAGAATCCTGGATCGTCGAACTCAAGGATCGAAACGGCGCATTGCCGTCGGTTCTGGCCAAGAGCGGAAATCTCTATTGGCAGGAGAAGGCGTTTCAGCAGGCAATTGCCGATCTGGAGGCCGCGACCGAGTTCCGAAGAAAGACCCGGGCCTGGGCAAAGCGGGAATTGATCTGTGCCAAGGGCGAGAAACGCGAGAAAGTGCCGCGCCGGCTATTTCTGTTTCTGTCCCAGTTGGCGACCGGGGAAACCTTGCGGGGCGGGCTGGTTCTGGACCATTCGGCATATCCCACGCGGCCCAATCCCGACGGAACCGATATCCTCAACCTGATTGCCGCGATCGGGGCAGGGGCCGCGCATGAAATCCGATTGCAGCGCGAAAGATGGGCGGCGCAGCGCCTGTTTTCACTGCTCGCCTTCGATTGCCTGATCGTCAATACCGAGGGCCGGGTCGTCTTCCGGACGCCCAAGGCCTTCGAGGCGCTGGGATTGAATGGCGGCCGGTGCGAACAGGCGTTTCCGCTAAAGGGGCTCCTGCGGGATGCGCAGGAGCAGTATTGGTCCGGCGCGGGCCTGTCGGCGCAGCGCTATCACATCGCCACCGTGGAGGGCGGCGGCGGCGATGCCCTGCCGTTCTACGTCCTGCCGCTGCCGAAAGAGGACAGCGAGCCCGATCCGAAGTTTCTGGCCGTCGTGGTGCCGCGGGAAACCGATCCGCCCAGCGACGAGGCGCTGATCGCGATCCTGTCGCTGACGCCGGCGGAAGCGAAAGTCGTCCGCTCGATCGTCGCGGGCAGCAAGGTCCGCGCCATCGCGGAGGAGATGTCGCTCGCCGAGCAGAGCGTCCGGACATATCTGAAACGCGCCTACGGCAAGATCGGCGTTTCCAGTCAATGCGAGCTCATCGCGCGGGTGAATGCCCTCTCCATCCCGCTGCGCGCCGGGTCGTGACCAGGGTGCCGTTCCGCGGGCCGGGGCGACAGGCCGCTCAGAGGGCGGACCGCCAGAGGCCGTAAAGGCCGAGGAACACGATCAGCGCGCCGACGCCCAGCATGAGCGCGCGGCGTGGGGCGAGGCGCACGATCAGCGCCGCAAACGGCGCCGCCGGGACGCCGCCGACCACGAGAGCCAGCGCGGCGATGCCGAATTCGCGCCAGCCCAGATGCCCGGCGAAGGTGATCGCGATGGCGGTCGTCACGAAGAATTCCGCGGCGATGGCCGACCCGATCATCTGGCGCGCCGAATTGCCCGATGCGACCAGCGTTCCCGACACGATGGGACCCCAGCCGCCGCCGCCGATCGCGTCGAGGAACCCGCCGATCCCGCCGAGCGGCAGGAGACCCCGCGGCGGTCGGATGCCGGGCAGGTTGCGGAAGGCCTTCCACAGGATCACCCCGCCCATGACGGCGAGGTAGGCGGAGACGAAGGGGCGCAGGAAGTCGCCGGCGCCGGTGGCCAGAAGGCTCGCCCCGGCGATGCCGCCGAGGATGCCTGCAATCGCCAGCGGCCGGACCAGCGCCCAGTCGACGTTGCGCGCGACGTGGTGCGATCCGGCGCTGACCGCGGTCGTCGCGGTCTCGGCCAGGTGCACCGCGGCGCTGGCCGCCGCGGGCGAGTATCCCAGGGTCAGCAGCAGCGAGGTCGAGGTCAGCCCGTAGGCCATACCGAGCGCGCCGTCGACCATCTGCGCGGCGAAGCCCACCGCGGCGATCTGCCAGAATTCCTCGATCATGGCGCCGGTCCCGGGACCCCGGATCGCTCACGCCGCGCGCTGGCCGGAAAGCCGCGGCCCGGCCGCCCCGGCGGGCGGCGCGGGAAACGGCGCGACGTTGTCCGGCTCGACGGGCCGTCCATAGGTGGCCTTGACCGCCCGGCGGAACACCAGACCCGTGGCGATCACGGTGGCGATGCTGACGAGGTCGGTGCCCGCGGACAGGATCGCGCCCAGCGAGACCCCTCCGGTGAGCGCCGTCCAGAGCCCCACGAGGGAGGCCGCGAGGGCCAGCGGGAACAGGCCGGTGAGCAGCGAGAGCAGGATCGAGGCCAGCATCTCGGTGCGCAGCCAGCTGCCCCGCGGCGCCATGAAGTTGCAGAAATAGATCGCGCAGATCAGCCCGAACGAGGCGATGCTGGCAAACAGCGCGGCGGTGTGAATCATCGCAGTACCCTTTTCGAGAATGCCGCGCGCAAGGGCGCGGAGGCGGACAGCTCAGGCAGGCGGTTGGTCGGCGGCGGGCGCGGCGCCGGGGGCGGCGTGGCGCGCTCTCCAATCCCCGAGGAACAGCAGGATCGGCGCCGCGATGAAGATCGAGGAGGAGGCGGCGACGACGATTCCGAAGACCATCGGAATGGCGAAGCTCTGCACCGCGGCGCCGCCCCAGATCGCCATCGGCAGCATCGCAAGCAGCGCGGTTCCCGAGGTGTAGAGCGAGCGCGCCAACGTCTGGTTGATCGACAGGTCGATCAGTTCGCGCAGCGGCATCCGGGGATGGCGGCCGGCATTCTCCCGCATCCGGTCGTAGACCACGACCTTGTCGTTCACCGAATACCCGATCAGCGTCAGCAGCGCCGCGATGGCGGTCAGGCCGAAATCGAGGCCGGTCAGGGCGAGGAAGCCCACTGTCTTGGTGATGTCGAGCAGCAGCGTCGCGATGGCGCCCACGGCGTAGGGCCAGTCGAAGCGCGCCCAGATGTAGACCAGCATGGCGACGCTGGCGGCGGCGACGGCCAGGATCCCCGCGACGGCGAGCTCGGCGCTGACCCGGGGGCCGACGATCTCCACGCGCTCGATCCGGGTCTCGGGGGCGATCTCGGCGACGACGGCGCGCACCCGGTCGGCCGCGGCGCTCTGCGCGCGTTCGCCGCCGGGCTGCTCCTCGACGCGGATCAGCACGGACCGCCCGGCGTCGCTCTCCTGCAGCGACACCTCGCCGAGGCCGAGCGCCTCGACGCCGGGGCGCAGCTCGGCAAGCGCGATGGGCGCCGCGCCGCGGGCCTCGATCAGCACCCCGCCGCGGAAATCCACGCCGTAGTTCAGGCCCGGCGCCACGAACAGCCCAAGCGAGGCCAGGGACAGGACCAGCGACACCGCGAGGCCCGCGAACCGGGCGCGCATGAAGCGGAACGCCGGCACGCCGCCGGGCGCCAGCGCCGCGAAGAGCGGCCGGACCTCGAAGGTCTTCGGCCTGCGGGTGCGCAGATGGACGTCCATCGCGGCGCGGACCACCGCGACGGCGGTGAAGAGCGAAATCGCGATGCCGAGGCCCATGGTCAGGGCAAAGCCGCGCACCGGCCCGGACCCGATCCAGAACAGCAGCGCGGTCGCGATCAGGGTGGTGAGGTTGGAATCGAGGATGGCGCGGTAGGCCCGGTCGAAACCCGCCTGCACGGCCGAGGCGGCGCGCTTGCCGCTCCGCGTCTCCTCCCGGATGCGTTCGTTGATCAACACGTTGGCGTCGACCGCCAAGCCCATGCCGAGGATCAGCCCGGCGATGCCCGGCAGGGTCAGGGTCGCGCCGAGCAGAACCAGCGCGGCCACGGTCAGGGCCACGTTGATCAGCAGCGCGGCCGTCGCCACCGCGCCCCACACGCCGTAGAGCGCGATCATCATCGCCGCGACCAGCGCGAAGCCGGCCAGCCCGGTCCAGAGACCCATAGCGATGGCATCGGCGCCGAGATCGGCGCCCACCGTGCGCTCCTCGATGATCTCGAGCGGCACCGGCAGCGCCCCGGCGCTCAGCAGCGCCGCCAGCGTCGTGGTTTCCTCGACCGTGAAGGTGCCGCTGATCACCCCCGAACCGCCGAGGATCGGCTCCTGGATCACCGGGGCGGAGATCACCGCTCCGTCGAGGACGATGGCAAATCTCTGCCCCACGAGCTGCTGCGTGAGATCGCCGAAGATCCGCGCGCCCTCGGGATCGAAGCGGAACTGCACCACCGGCGCCCCTGTCTCGGGGTCGAAGGCCGCGGCGGCGTCGGCCAGCCGTTCGCCGTCGATCGCGGCGCGCGGCGCCACGGCCAGCGCGGAGCCGCCGATCTCCGGCAGGGTCACCGCGCCCGGCGCCGCCGCGGCGACGACCTCGTGGAAACTCAGCTGCGCGGTGGCGCCGAGGAGCTCCCGCAGATCGGCGGGGGCGCTGACGCCCGGCATCTGCACCAGGATGCGGTCGCGCCCCAGCGATTGCAGCGAGGCCTCGGCGACGCCCGCCTCGTCGATGCGGTTGCGGATGACCTCGATGCTCTGCGCGACCGCGTCCTGCCGTTCGAGGGCGAGGGCGGCGTCCCGCAGCGTCGCGGTCAGCCCGCCGGCGCTGTCGACAAGCTGGAAGGCCGGTTCGGGCTGGCGCAGGGGGCCGCCTCCGACCGCGGGCATCGCCGCCCGGATCGCCGCCACGGCCGCGTCCTTCGCGATATGCGCGGGGATCGCGATCTCGAGGCCGCGCCCGTCCGGCAGCGCCCGCGCGGCGAGCGCCGGCTGCGCCGTCTCGAGCTCTGCCGCGAAATCCGCGACCAGCCCCGCGCGCAGCGCGGCGTCATCCGCCCGGAGCGTCAGCGACGCGCCGCCGCGGAGATCGAGCCCGAGGGCGACCGGCCGGGTCGGCCAGGCATCGGCCAGCGGGCGCGGCAGGAATGTCGGAAAGGCGATGGCAAGCCCGGCAAGGACCACCAGCGCATACAGGGCGAAACGCCAGAGAGGCAGCTTCAAGACCGAGGTCTCCAGGCCCGGGGGCGCCGGGCACGCCTTGCCGATCGTCGGAGCGACGCGGGCGCGGTCGGCACGGGCGGCCGGGCCTGTTCTGCGACTGGCCTCCCGGAGGTCGTATCGCCCGGGACGCCGCGCAAGAGGGGCCGAGAGAAAAAGATTTCCCCGCCGCCCGATTGAACGGCCGCCGGCGATCGCCACGTTCGCTAGGCTCGAGTTCCAGTTCTTCGAGAAGGCCCCCGGCCGGTGCCGGGCCTCGCCGGGCATGCACTGCGAGCGGACTTTCTTTAACGGGTTCGTCGAATGGAAATCTTGTTTCTCGATGTGCTGGGCAAACCGCTCTGGTCGTGGAGCGTGTTCCTCGCCCTGGTGCTGGCGCTCCTCGTCTTCGATCTCGGCGTGCTGCACCGCAAGACGCACGAGATCGGCGTGCGGGAAAGCCTGTGGCTCTCGGCCTTCTACATCACCGTGGGCCTCGCCTTCTCGGGCTGGGTCTGGCAGCAGCTCGGCAGCCAGGCGGCGCTCGACTACCTCACCGGGTTCGTGGTGGAAAAGAGCCTCGCCATGGACAACATCTTCGTCATCGCGGTGATCTTCGCCTATTTCGGCGTGCCGCGGGCCTACCAGCACCGGGTGCTGGTTTACGGCATCCTCGGCGTGATCGTCCTGCGCGGCATCATGATCGGCGCCGGCGCGGCGGTGGTCGCCCGGTTCGAGTGGGTGCTGCTGATCTTCGCCGCGTTCCTGATCTTCACCGGCATCAAGATGCTGCGCGCGGGCGACGAGGAATACGACGTCGCCGCCAACCCCGTCCTGCGCTTCATGCGCAGCCGCTTCCGGGTGACCGACCGGCTTTACGGCGAACGCTTCATGGTGCGCCTGCCGACAGGCGCGTCGGGGCGCACCGCGCTCTTCGTGACGCCGCTGTTCCTCGCCCTGGTGATGGTGGAGCTGGCGGACGTGATCTTCGCCGTCGACTCGATCCCGGCGATCTTCGCGATCACCACCGACCCCTACATCATCTACACGTCGAACATCTTCGCCATTCTGGGCCTGCGGGCGCTCTACTTCGCGCTGTCGGCGATGCTGCACCGCTTCGTCTATCTCAAGGCGGCGCTGTCGCTGGTGCTGATCTTCATCGGCTCGAAGGTCTTCGCCGCCGAGCTGCTCGGCATCGAGAAGGTTCCGCCGGCGCTGTCCCTCGGCGTCACCGCGGCGATCCTGCTGGGCGGGGTCGGGCTGTCGCTCTGGAAGACCCGGAAAACGGCGTCCGACCCGCACCCGGTGGTCCCGCAGGCGGCGGTCGCGCAACCCGCGGTCGCGGCGGATTCCCTCGTCAAATGATCGCCGGCTCAGATATCGGCGCGGCGCACGAGACCCCGCAGCGGCTCTCCGACGTGCTGCGGGGGCTCGAGACCGGGCAGGGTCCGCGGATTGCGCTCGGGGACCTCGTCTCGGGCCTGCGGGACCGCAGCTTCGCCCCGCTGATGATCCTCTTCGCGGTGCCCAACGTGTTCCTGTACCTGCCGGGGTCGTCGGTGGTGACCGGGCTGCCGCTGATCATCATCACGCTGCAATTGCTGTCGGGGCGGCCCTCCGTCTGGCTTCCGGGCGTTCTCAGCAACCGGTCCATCGACCGCGCCAGCTTCGCCCGGATCCTGCATTATGCCCTGCCCTGGGTGCGGCGCATCGAGGGGCTGGCCCGGCCCCGCGTCTGGCCGGCGACCGCGGGGGCGGTCGACAGGGTGATCGGGCTGGCCGGTCTGCTGATGGCCCTGCTGCTGTTTCTGCCGATCCCCTTCGCCAACGCGGTGCCGGCCCTGGCGATCATCGCGCTCGGCCTGGCGCTCAGCGAACGCGACGGGCTCTGGCTCGCCGCCGGGCTGGCGGCCTCGGCGCTGGCCATCGGACTGGTCGCGGCGATCATCGGCGGTAGCGCCATGGCGCTGTCGCGGCTGCTGTAACGGGTCGGCCGGGGAACATTCCGAGCGCGCATGCCATGGGCCAGACCTCCGACAGCGGCACCGCACCGACGCTGGCCCTGACCATCGGCGCCGTCGGCGTGGTCTACGGCGACATCGGCACCAGCCCGCTCTATGCCCTGCGGGAGGCGCTGCGGCCCGCCGCCGCCGACGGGCTGGCCCCGGGCGAGGTGCTGGGGGTCGTGTCGCTTCTGCTCTGGGCGCTGATCCTCGTCGTCACGGCGAAATACGTCCTGTTTCTGCTGCGCGCCGACAATCACGGCGAGGGCGGGGTGCTGGCGCTCTACGCGCTCCTCCAGGCCGCCTCCCGGAGGCACGGCGGGACGGTGCTGCTCCTCGCGGTGGCGGGCGCTGCGCTGTTCTTCGGCGACGCCATCATCACGCCGGCCATCTCGGTGCTGTCGGCGGTCGAGGGGCTGAAGCTGGTGACGCCGGTCTTCGAGCCCTACCTGGTGCCCATCGCGCTGGTCATCCTGACGGCGCTGTTCCTGATCCAGAGCCGCGGCACCGGGCCGCTCGCGCTCTGGTTCGGGCCGCTCACGGCGCTCTGGTTCGCGACGATGGGAGTGCTGGGGGCGGTGCAGGTCGTCCAGGCCCCGGCCATCCTGGCCGCCTTCAACCCGCTCTTCGCCGCGGCATTCCTGGCCGAGAACGCGCTGGTGGCGGTCGTCGTCCTCGGCGCGGTGTTCCTGGCGGTGACCGGGGCCGAGGCGCTCTATGCCGATCTCGGCCATTTCGGGCGCCGGCCCATCCAATATGCGTGGTTCGCGCTGGTCTTCCCGGCGCTGGCCCTGAACTACCTGGGGCAGGGCGCGCTGGTGCTCGCCGATCCGGCCGCGCTCGAAAACCCGTTTTTCCTCCTGGCGCCGGCCTGGGCGGTGCTGCCGCTGGTGGTGCTGGCCACGATCGCCACGGTCATCGCGAGCCAGGCGGTGATCACCGGCGCGTTCTCGATGGTGCGGCAGGCGGTGCAGCTGGGCCTGCTGCCGCGCTTCGACATCCGTCACACCTCGAACCGCGAAAGCGGCCAGATCTACGTGCCGGCGGTCAATGCCGCGCTTCTCTTCGGGGTGCTGCTGCTGGTGATCGAGTTCGAAAGCTCCAGCAGCATGGCGGCCGCCTACGGCATTGCGGTCAGCGGCACCATGCTGGTGACGACCGGGCTGGCGGCGCTGATGCTGCGCCATGTCCGGGGCTGGGCCTGTCCGGGCGTCGCGCTGCTCGTCGCGCCGATCCTGCTGATCGAGGGCGCGTTTTTCGCGGCCAACCTGCTCAAGGTGCCGGACGGCGGCTACGTGCCGCTGCTGCTCGGCGCGCTGCTCGGCACGGCGATGTTCACGTGGTGGCGCGGCACCCGCGACCTGTTCCAGCGCAGTCGCGCCCAGGCCGTGCCGCTGCCCCAGTTCATCCGCCGGATCGAGGCGGGCAGCGCATTGCGGGCGCCGGGCATGGCGGTCTACCTGACCAGCGATCCGAACGCGACGCCGCCGGCGCTGCTGCACAATCTCAAGCACAACCACGTTCTGCACGACCAGGTCATCGTCCTCACGGTCGAGACCCTGGAAGAGCCGCGCGCCGCGCCCGCAGACCGCGCCCGGGTCGAGCGTATCGACGACCGTTTCACCCGCATCGTCCTGCGCTTCGGGTTCATGGAAACGCCGAACGTCAACCGGGCCCTCGGCGACCTGCGCCGGGACAGGCTGGATTTCGCGGGCCGCAAGCTGTCCTTCTTCCTGGGGCGGCGCAAGATCATGGCGAGCCCCAGCGTCGGCATGCCGGTCTGGCAGGACCGGCTCTACATCCTGATGTCGCGCTTCGCCGCCGACCCGACCGACTTCTACCGCCTGCCGCGGGATCGCGTGGTGGAGATGGGCGCCCAGGTCGCGGTCTAGCGGGGCCCGGCAGTGCCGGGGCCGGACCCGCCCCGGCCTTGGGCGGGCCCGGCCGACCGGTCAGGCCGGCTTCGGCGCTCGGGTGCCCGGGCGCAGCAGGATGCACAGCACGGCCAGCGCGCCGAGGCTGATGGCAACCGGTTCGGTCGAGATCAGCAGCAGACCGGCCACCGTGAGACCGATCTTTTCCCACAATTTCAGAGCGCGCCGGAACCAGCCGATATAGGCCGCCGACAGCGCCAGCACCCCGGTCAGGCCCGAGACCAGCGCGGTGATGAATTCCAGCCAGGTGAAGTCCACGAAGAGCAGGCTCGGGGCGTAGATGAACATGAACGGCACCAGCGCCTTGCCCATCGACAGGCGGAACGCGGTGGTGCCGGTGGTCATCGGCTCGGACCGCGCCAGACCCGCCGCGGCATAGGCGGCGAGCGCCACCGGAGGCGTCACGTCGGCCAGCACGCCGAAGTAGAACACGAAGAAATGCGTCGCGATCAGCGGCACGCCGAACTCCATCAGCGCCGGCGCGGCGATCGAGGCCAGGATGATGTAGGTCGGGGTGGTCGGGATGCCGGCCCCCATGATGATGCAGGCGAGGGCCACGAAGATCAGGCCGAAGAACAGTGCCAGCGCGTCCTCGGAGAGCAGGCCGGTGACGTCGAGGGCGATCACCGCCTCGGCCAGATCATGCGCCAGCTGCACCACGGCGGCGGAGAACTTGAAGCCCAGCCCGGTCAGCGTGGTCATGCCGAGCAGGAAGCCGACGCAGGCGCAGGCGGCGCCGATGGCGAGGGCGAACTTGGCGCCGTCCTCGAAACCGCGCACCAGCCGCGGCGGGGTCAGCACGGTGGAGAGATCCATGCTGCGATAGCCGAGCGCGTGCATCACGAGCGGCACGTAGCTGCAGGCAATGGTCAGCAGGATGCCCCAGAACGCCGCCAGGAAGGGGGTGTACTGCATCAGGAGCAGCGCCACCATCACGCCGAGCGGCACGAAGAGGTGCCAGGAGCGCGCCAGCACGGCGCCGAATTGCGGGATCTTGTCTTTCGAGAGCCCCGTGAGCCCCAGCTTCTTGGCCTCCAGATGCACCATCAGCAGGATGGCGATGTAGTGGAAGGCCGCCGGCACGATGGCGATGAGGATGAGCTCGTTGTAGGGGATGCCCAGCATCTCGGTCATCACGAAGGCCGAGGCGCCCATGATCGGCGGCGTGATCTGCCCGCCGCAGGAGGCCGAGGCCTCCACCGCCCCGGCGAAGCGCCCGGAGAAGCCGGACCTCTTCATCAGCGGAATGGTGAAGGCGCCGGTGGTCACGGTGTTGGCGATGGGCGAGCCGGAGATCATCCCGAAGAACCCCGAGGACACCACCGAGACCTTGGCGGAGCCGCCCGAGGCACGGCCGGCGACGATCGTGGCGAGGTCGATGAAGAGCTGCCCGAGGCCGCTCATCTGGGCGAGGATGCCGAACAGGACGAAGTGGAAGACGTAGGTCGCGACGACCCCCACCGCGACGCCGTAGATGCCCTCGGTGCCGATGAAGAGGTGGTTGATGATGCGGGTGATCGAATAGCCGCGATGCGCCATGATGCCGGGCAGGTAGGGGCCGGCCAGGGCGTAGATCAGGCAGCCGACGCCGATCCAGGCCAGGGTCGGGCCCATGGTGCGGCGGGTCGCCTCGAGCGTCATGACGATGGCCACCAGGCCCATCATGTAGGCGGGCTCGGGCGGGTTGCCGACATTGGCGATGAAGACGTGCTCGAAGTACACCGAGAGATAGGCCGAGAAGCCGGCCCCGGCGGCGGCGAAGAGCCAGTCGCGCAGGGCGACCTTCTCGGGATCGGCGCCGCGGCGGTTGAACGGCAGGGTGAGCGCGATCAGCCCCAGCATCACCGCCACGAAAACGGTCTTCAGCGAACTCGCCGGCAGCGCCGCGGCGAGGCCGTAGAGAAGGTAGAGATAGAAGCCCGCGAAGAGCAGCGACTGCGCCCAGGCGCCGCGCGTCGGCGCCGCGCGCTTGCGCGGAAAGACCAGGAAGATCAGCCCCATCACGAAGCTCAGATGGATGGTGCGGTGCATCACCTCGTTGAGCAGGCCGAAGCCCGCCGTGTAGACGTGGAACAGCGACAGCACCACCGAGGCCACGGTCACCAGGATCGCCGTCGGCCCCACCAGCCGCCGGAAGTTGGATTCGGAATCGTATTCGCGCACCAGCGCTTCCAGCTCGTCCGGGGTCAGGTCGGGGGCGCCGTCGGCGGCGCGGGGGCCGGAGCGGTCGTCGCGCGGCATCGCGTGGGTCACTGTGGGGTCTCCTCGTCGCAGGGGGCCAGGGTGAGGGCCCGCCGGCCCAGATCGGCCAGGGCCAGATCGGTCCCGTCGGTGTGCAGCATGTTCTCGAATTCCGGCTGGACGCGCAGCGCGATCGGCCCGGTCCGCCGGTGCATGTCGAGGATGAAGCGGCCGCCTTCGTGCCGCCATCGGGTGGCGTCCGGCGCTTCGGCGCCCGAGGGCAGGCCGGCGCCATGGGCCAGGTAGGTCTCGCGGAGCTGGACGATCTCGCCTCGGTCGATCCGGTAGCTGTCGCGCACCCGGGTCCGCGAGACCGAGTGGATGAAGCTCAGCTCGAAGTCCCGGCCGGGCCCGAGCGGGAGGCGCGCGATCTCGGCCTGCCGGCCCCGGGTCTCGCTCAGGCACAGCCAGGCGGCGTCGGGGTCGGACGCGCCGGCCGGGGCCGGCGCGGCGGCAACGAGAAGGGCGGCCAGGGCCGCCCTTCCGGTGCCGCGCAGGGTCGATGCGCGCCGGCGCATTACTGCGCGATGCCCTTCTCGGCGTAGTACTTCTCGGCGCCCGGATGGACCGGGATGGAGACCGATTCCAGCGCCTTGTCGAGCGAGATCTGTTTGCCCATCGGGTGCACGTTGCCCAGCGTCTCGGTGTTCTCGTACAGCGCCTTGGTCACGGCGTAGACGATCGCCTCGTCGACGTCCTCATGGGTCGCCCAGATCGCCCGGACGGCGAGGGTTTCGACATCCGCCTCGACGCCCTTGTAGCTGCCGGCCGGGATGACCGAATTGGCGTAGTAGGGCTGGCTTTCCTGCAGCTTGGCGATGGCCGGCCCGTTCAGCGGCACGACGCGGATGTCGTGGCCGTTGGCGAGGTCGGTGACCGAGGAGGTCGGCAGCCCGGCGGTGATCAGCGAGGCGTCGAGATTGCCGTCCTTGATCTTGTCGACCGACTGCGAGAACGAGGAGTAGTCCTCCGAGACGTCCTCGCGGGTCAGGCCGTGCGCCTCGAGCAGGTCGCCCAGGAGCTGCCACTGGCCCGAGCCCGGCGCGCCGGAGGAGACCGACTTGCCCTTCAGGTCGGCGAAGGTCTCGATGCCGCTGTCGGCGCGGACCACCAGCTGCACGGTCTCCGGGTAGAGGGCGCCGATGGCGCGCAGATTCGTTACCGCCTCGCCCTCGAACTGGTTCTTGCCGTGATAGGCGGCATCCAGGATGTCGGCCGCGGCAAAGGCGGATTCGATCTCGCTGCGGCCCAGCAGCTGGGCATTGGCGACCGAGGCGTTGCCGGTCTCGGCGGTCGCCGACAGCCGCGTGTCGGGCAGTTCCGCGGTGTTCGAGATCAGCTGCGCCAGCATGCCGCCCAGCGGGTAGTAGGTGCCGCCGGTGCCGCCGGTGGCGATGCCGAAGAAGGTCCGGCCGGCGGCCAGGACGGGGGTGGAAAGCAGCGCCAGGCCGGCCGTGCCGGTGGCGAGAAAGCTGCGCCGGGAAAGGGTCATGGAATCCTCCGTTCACTGTTGGCGGCACCCGTTCTGCGCCGCCGGGGCGGGGCGGTCGCGGGTCTCACGGGATTACTTCTTGACGCGAGTTTTTTGCATGTCAATAACAGTTTTCAAATATGAAAGGACGGTGCATGCAAGATTTCTCAGCCGACCTGGACGGGGACCGCCTGTTCGACCACGTGCCGGGCGACGGCCCTCTGCTGATCAACGTGCCGCATGCCGGGGTGGCGCTGCCGGCCGGCCTGCGCCGGGCGCTGCGCCCCGAGGCGCTCGACCTCTGCGACACCGACTGGCACATGGACCGCATCGCGCGGGCGCTGCGGCCCGCGGGCGCGACGCTGATGGCGGCCCGGCTGTCGCGCTACGCGGTGGACCTCAATCGCCCCGCCGACGACGCACCGCTCTACGACGGCGCCTCGACCGGGCTGGTCTCGACGATCGATTTCGACGGCCGGCCGCTCTACCGGGACGGCGCCGAGCCGGACGCGGCGGAGCGTGCCGCCCGCATCGCCGCCTATTGGCGGCCATATCACGCGGCGCTCGAGGCCGAGATTGCGCGCATCCGCGCCCGGCACGGCCACTGCCTGCTGCTCGACATGCACTCGATCCGAAGCCGCATCCCGCGGCTCTTCGAGGGCCGCCTGCCGGATCTCAATCTGGGCACCAATTCCGGCGCCTCCTGCGCTCCGGCCGTCGGCCAGGCGGCGATGGCGGCGCTTGACGGGGACGAGTTCACCGCCGTCCGCGACGGCCGCTTCAAGGGCGGCTTCATCACCCGGCATTACGGCGACCCGGCGCGCCACGTCCACGCGCTGCAGATCGAGATCGCGCAAAGCTGCTACATGACCGAGCAAAGCCCGTGGACCTACCTGCCGGAGCGCGCCGAACGGCTCGGCGCGGTGCTGGCGCGCCTCGTCGCCGCCCTGACCTCGTTCCGGCCCGAACTGGAGGCGCAGGCATGAGCTTCGAGACGCTCAAAGGCGCGCATTTCCGTTTGGCCCTGACCGCCGAGGGCTGGCGCGAGAACGTCTCGGCCGAGTTCGCGGCGGACGGCACGATCGCGCGGCTGGTGGCCGACGACAATCCCGCCCGCCTGCCGGTCTACGACAACCCCGTCGTGCCCGGCATCACCAACCTGCACAGCCACGCCTTCCAGTATGCCATGGCCGGGCTCTCCGAGGTTCGCCGCAATCCCGTGGACAGCTTCTGGTCGTGGCGCGACATCATGTATTTCTTCGCGCTGACCCTGTCGCCCGAGGACATGCAGGCGATCGCGGCGCGGCTCTACCTGGCGCTGCTGAAGGGCGGCTATACCGGGTTGGTGGAGTTCCACTACGTCCACAACGACCTCGACGGGCGGCCCTATGCCCGGCCCGAGGAGCTGTCCCTGGCGATCCTCGAGGCCGCGACGGCGACCGGCCTCGAGCTGACCCACCTGCCGGTCTTCTACGCCCATTCGAATTTCGGCGGCCTGCCGCCGACCGAGGGCCAGCGCCGCTTCGTGCAGGATCTCGACGGCTATGCCGGCATGGTCGAGGCGCTGCGGCGCCCGGCCGCCGCGGCCGGACACGGCCTCGGCATCGCGCCGCATTCGCTGCGCGCCGCTACCGCCGAGGAGATCGGACGCCTCCTGGAGCTGCGCGCGGCGCTCCTGCCGGACTGCCCGGTCCACATCCACGTCGCCGAGCAGACCAAGGAGGTCGACGACGCGCTGGCCTGGAACGGCCGGCGCTCGGTCGAGCAGCTCTTCGACATCGCCCCCGTGGACGGCCGCTGGTGCCTGATCCACGCCACCCATCTCAGCGATGCCGAGGTCGGGCTGATCGCCCGGTCCGGCGCGACCGTGGGCCTGTGCCCGATGACCGAGGCCAATCTCGGCGACGGCATCTTCCGGGCCGGCGATTTCCTGGCCCAGGGCGGCACGTTCGGCATCGGGTCGGATTCGAACATCGCGACCTTTGCCGCGCAGGAATTGCAGCAGCTGGAATATTCGCAGCGCCTGCGCGACCGGCAGCGCAACGTCCTGGCCGCCGCCGAGCATCCCAGCGTCGCCTCCCACCTGTGGCTGGGCGCGGCGCGCGGCGGCGCCCGCGCCGCCGGCCGTCCCGAGCAGGGCCTCGCGCCCGGCGGCATGGCGAGCTTCGTCGAGCTCGTCTCCGAGGAACCGGAGGCCATGGCGGCGGTTCCCCGCGGGGCGCAGCTCGATTTCCACGTCTTCGCCGGGCGCGGCTTCCGGGTCGGGGACGTGGTGGTGCGGGGCCGCCGGACGCTGCGCGGCGGCCATCATCCGATGGAAGATCGGATCCGGGCGGACTACGCTGCGGCGATGGCCCGCGTCGCCGACCGCCTGGCGGCGCGGGGCGGGAGCGACGGACGCGGGGGCTGAACGAAGCGATGGCGAAGGAACCGGATTACCGCTCGAACTCGCTGCTGCGGGGGCTGAGCATCCTCGAATGCTTCGACCATCGCCGCCCCGAGATGAGCCTGACCGAGATTGCCGAGGCGATCTCGGTAACCAGTTCCGCCGCCTACCGCTTCGTGGTGACGCTGGAGCGCGAGGGCTACCTGACGCGCCAGGAGAACCGCTACCGGCTGGCGCCGCGGGTGATGGATCTGGGCTACCGCTACCTCGCCTCGCTCGACGTCTACGACCTGGCGCGGCTGCCCGCGGAGGCGCTCCGCAACGAGACCGGCTTCACCGTGCACGTGGCGGTGCTGGACGGGACCGAGATCATCTATGTCCACCGCGCGCTGTCGGATCGCTCGATGGTGTCCAACGTGCCGGTCGGCACGAGGCTGCCGGCCTTCTCGACGACGATGGGCCGGGTGCTGCTGAGCGACCTCGACGAGGACGAGCTGGAGCGCCGCTTCGACGGCTACGCCTTCGAGCGCATGAGCCCGGCCGCCCCCCGGTCGCTGGCCGAGCTGAAGCCGCTCTTGAAGGCCGACCGGGCCCGCGGATATGTCGCCCAGAGCTCCCACCTGGCGACCGGCACCTGCTCGGTCGCGGCGCCTCTGGTCTCGCGCCACGGCCGCTACGTGGCGGCGATGAACCTGTCGGGCCACGAGATGCAGATGCAGCCCGACCGCGACCTGATCGCCAAGGTGCTGGAGACCGCGCAGGCGATTTCCCGAATGCTGTGAGACCGGGCCGCGCGGCGGCCGGCCGGCGACGGGCGCCCCGCGTCGGACGCGCGCCGTCGGCCGATTCCGTGGCGGCGCCCGGTGCGCGCCCGCCCGGCGAAGGTCACCCGGCTGCCTTGCGGGGCCGGGTGCATCGCGGGCGGGCGGTTTACTGCGCGAAGGGAAACAGGCGGCCCTCGATCATCACCCGCAGGGTGAGGGCGGCGGCGGTCCAGATCGCGGCGAGGGTGATCGGCGCGGTGACGCCCAGCACCGCGAAGGCCGACAGGCCCTGGCCGATGCTGCAGCCCATGGCGATCACCGCGCCGATCCCCATCAGCACCGCGCCGCCGATCTGCCGGCGCAGCTCGCGGTGGTCGTCGCAGGCCTCCCAGCGGAACACGCCGCGGGCCGAGCTGGCCAGGAAGGCGCCGACCAGGATGCCGGCCACCGATCCGACCCCGAAGGTCGGCGCGACGCCCGAGGACAGCATGACGTAAATCATCGTCTCGCCAAGCGGCGCGGCGAAGGAATGCGAGGTGATGGCCACCGGGTCGAAGCCGTGGCGCGCGACATAGGCGCAGCCGACATAGCCCGAGGCGATGGCCAGCCCCACCGGCAGGCCCCAGAAGATCCGCAGGCTGACCGCGCGGTAGCACGACGCGGCGAGGATCCCCAGGCCGATGACGAGGCCGATGGCGTTCACCGGCAGGCCGGAGGCGCGGGCGAGGCCGTGCGCCATGCCGTAGGGCGCGGCGGTGGGCAGTTCGGGAAACAGCGCCAGGCGCAGGCCGGCCAGCGGCCCCGACAGGGTGGCCATGGCGGCCAGGCCCATCACCAGCACGATCACGAAGGCCCGCATCTCGCCGCCGCCGAGCCGCGCCAGGGCGCCGTAGCCGCAATTGCCCGAGAGCGCCATGCCGGTGCCGAAGAGCGCACCGCCGACCAGCGCCGCGGCGATCCCGGAACTGGTCGAGAGATAGACGCTCTGGGCCGGGTCGACCCAGCCCAGCATGGCGGCGCCGAAGACCAGCGCCACGGCGCAGCCCAGCGCCACGCCCCACATCCGCATGCGGCTGCCGGTGCGGCCGAAATGCAGGTCCTCGATCGCCCCGAGGGTGCAGAAGCGGCCGCCCCGCGCCGCCACGCCGAGCAACAGGCCGCCGGCAAAGCCGATGGCCACGAGCGCGCCCCGCTCGCCCAGGAAGTCCAGCATGCCTTCTCCTCCCGCCGGCGCCGGGCCGGCCCGGTCCTGGGCTAGCCCTGCTCCCCGCAGAACAGCTCGTAGACCAGTTCGATGATCTTGCGCGGCTTGTCGTCGGTCAAGCTGTAGTAGACCGTCTTGCCGTCGCGGCGGGGCTCGATCAGCCCCTCGAGCCGCAGCCGGGTCAGTTGCTGCGACACCGCCGATTGCCGGGCCGAGAGCAGCCGCTCGAGCTCGCCCACGGACTTCTCTCCGGTGGCCAGGTGGCACAGGATCAGCAGCCGCCCCTCATGGCCCAGCGTCTTGAGGAAATCCGCCGCGTCGCAGGCCTGGCGCACCATGCGGTCGAGATCCTCGGCCGGCAGGGTCTCGTCCCAGACCGGAAGGCGCGATTGGCGCGGCGTGCTCTCCACCAAGGTCCTCGCGGTGATCGGATCGACGGCATGGCTCATTGCTGCTCTGCATCTCCCGTGTCGGAGGGGACGGCGTCAAGGGTCGGGATGTCGGCCGCGTCCAGCATGCGCGCCAGCATCGGCCAGAAGAAATCCTCTCCCGGATAGCCCTCGATGCGCGACATCTCCTCGCCGCCCCGGACCAGAACGAAGGTCGGCGTCAGCCGCGGCCGCGAGGTCAGCGACAGATCGTCGGGGATCGGCTGGTGAATGTCCTCGCGGCGCAGCGGCGCGGCGCGGCCCTCGGCGGTCTTGGGATAGGCCACGCCCACCTCGGCGTTCCAGCGCGCGCACCAGATGCAGCCGTCCTCTTCGAACATCACCAGCGCGACCGCGTCGCCCGGCGCCTCGGCCGGGCCGGCAGCCGCGGCCGGGACGGCGCCCAGAAGGGCGGCGCCCAGCGCGAGGCCGCGATACCGGAGGGGGAAGAGGTTGAGCATTGACAGCCTTCGGGTGAATCTATTCACGTATGATAATATATGTGACGCTGCGCAGGCAAGGGGGCCGGGCATGTTCGAGGTTTCGGTGACGGGGGCGGCCTTCGCGGGCCTGCTGTCCTTCCTGTCGCCCTGCATCCTGCCCATGGTGCCGTTCTACCTGGGATACCTGGCGGGGATCGGCAGCCATGCCGCCCAGGGCGAGCGCTCCGCGGTCTCCACCGGGCGGGCGGTGCTGGGCGCCACGCTCTTCGCGCTCGGGGTGATCGCGGTCTTCGTGGCGCTGGGCGCCTCGGCCTCGGCGGCGGGCCGGTTCCTGCGCGACTGGTTCGACGTGCTGCGCTACCTCGCCGCCGCGGTCATCGCGCTGATGGGTCTGCATTTCCTGGGCGTGCTGCGGATCGGGCTGCTCTACCGGCAGCTTCGCGCCGAGCCCGGCAACGTCGCTGCGCTGTCGCTGCCCATGTCCTTCGTGCTGGGCCTCGCCTTCGCCTTCGGCTGGACGCCCTGCGTGGGGCCGGTCCTGGCGGCCATCCTGTTCACCGCGGCGGGGACCGAGACCGCGGGGCAGGGGGCCTGGCTGCTCTTCGCCTACGGCGCTGGAATGACGCTGCCCTTCATCCTCGCCGCCAGCTTCGTCGGACAGTTCCAGCGCTTCATGCGGCGCTTCCGGCGCCATCTCGGCACCGTCGAGAAGGTCACCGGCGCGCTGCTTCTGGTGTTCGCCGCGCTGATCGCGACCAACTCGGTCAACCTGATCGCGCAATGGATGCTCGACACGTTTCCGATCTTCGCCAGATACGGCTGACCCCGGGAGGACCTGACATGCTGCGCCGCCGATTGCTCGCCCTGCTGACCGCGACCCTGACCCTGGCGGCCGCGCCGCTGCTGGCCGCCGCGCCGATGGGCGATGACGGCCTGCACAAGCCCGGCTGGCTCCGCGACACCTTCCTCGACCTGCGCGAGGATCTGGCCGAGGCCGAATCGGAGGGCCGGCGCCTGATGATTCTGGTCGAGCAGCGGGGCTGCATCTACTGCCGCCGCATGCACGAGGAGGTGTTCGCCGAGCCGGGCGTCGAGGCGCTCATTGAGGACGGATATTTCGTGGTGCAGATCAACATGTTTGGCGATCGCGAGGTCACCGATTTCGACGGCACCACACTGCCCGAGAAGGACATGGCGAAGCGCTGGGGGCTGCTCTTCACCCCGACGATGATGTTTTTCCCGCGCGAGGTGCCCGAGGATGCCACAGCGGTCGCCGCCTCGGTCGCGACGATGCCCGGCGCCTTCGGTGTTGCAACCACCCGGAACCTTCTGAAATGGGTGCAGGAAGAAGGGTATAGCGGTGACGAGCCGTTCCAGAAATACCACGCCCGGATGCTTGAATCCGGGCCCGCGGACGAATGATTGAATTCACATTCGTAAATATGATGTTGTGTGAGGGCCCGTCCCGGGGTTAATCTCGCCACAGGACGGCCAGCAGAGCCGGAGGGAGGAGAAATGAGACCAGCAGCGAGACATGTCGCGGCGTTCGTGGCAACGATGATCGGCGGGGCCGGCCTGGCCCAGGCGGCGGAACCGGTCGCCCCGAAGGAGGTGACCTTCACCGAGACCGGCGCCATCGCCGAGTCGCTCACCGGCGCCCCGGGCAATCCCGAGGAAGGCGCCAAGATCGTCGGCAACAAGAGCCTCGGCAATTGTGTCGCCTGCCACATGATCAGCGACCTCAAGGACATCCCGTTCCACGGCGAGGTCGGCCCGCCGCTCGACGGCGTCGCCACGCGCTGGGAGGAAGCGCAGCTGCGCGGCATCATGGTGAATGCCAAGCAGACCTTCCCGGGCACCATCATGCCGGCCTTCTACCACACCGGCCCCTATGTCCGGCCCGGCGACGGCTTCACCGGCAAGGCCGCCGAGGGCGAGCTGCCGCCGCTGATGACCGCAGAACAGGTCGAGGACGTCGTCGCCTACCTGATGACCCTCGACACCTACCCCGATTGATCCGCTGAGGAGGATACTAGGACAATGACTTACACTCGCAGAGGCACGCTCGCGCTCGGCCTCGGCGCGCTGTCGGCGCTGGTGGTGATGCCGAAGATCGTCACCGCCGCGACCGAGGACAAGATCCAGGAATTCACCGGCGGTGCCGAGCTCGGCAGCGGCGACATCACCCTGACCGCGCCGGAGATCGCCGAGAACGGCAACACGGTGCCGATCGAGGTCGAGGCGCCGGGCGCCGAATCGATCCTGATCCTGGCGGCCGGCAACCCGAACCCGGATGTCGCGACGGTCAATTTCGGACCGCTGGCCGGGGCCCACATGGCCTCCACCCGCATCCGCCTGGCCGGCACGCAGGAGGTGATCGCCATCGCCAAGATGCCCGATGGCAGCTTCGTCAAGGCCTCGCAGGAGGTGAAGGTGACCATCGGCGGCTGCGGCGGCTGAGCGGACCGAGAGGAGACACGACAATGGCAGAGAATGTGAAACCCCGCGTCCGCGTGCCGAGCTCGGCCGAGGCCGGCGAGGTGGTGGCGATCAAGACCCTGATCAGCCACCAGATGGAAAGCGGCCAGCGCAAGGATGACGCGGGCAACATCATCCCGCGCTCGATCATCAACCGCTTCGTGGCCGAGTTCAACGGCGAGACGGTGATCGACGTGACGCTGGAGCCGGCGATCTCGACCAACCCGTATTTCGAGTTCCAGGCGAAGATCCCGGAAAGCGGGACGATGAAGTTCACGTGGTACGACGACGACGGCTCGGTTTACGAGGAATCCAAAGAGATTACCGTCGGCTGAACGCCGCTGCAGGGAGGAGTACGAACGATGGGACGGACGGTCTGGCTGGGGAGCGCCGCGCTTGCGGCCCTGACGCTTGGGGCGCCCATGCTGACGGCGCAGGAGGTCGTTGACGACCAACTCGTGGTCAACGGCGAAACCAACATCATCACCGAGGCACCGGCGCCCGAGCATCTCGACGCGATGTCGGTGATCCGCTCCGGCTGGACCTTCCGGTCGCCCGAGACGCAGGTCATGCAGGCCGACGATTTCGACAATCCCGGCATGCTGGGGGTCGAGGCCGCGCGCGAGATGTTCGCCGAGGAGATCGGCGCGGAGGGCGAGAGCTGCGCCTCCTGCCACGAGAACCCGGAGGCGCTGCGCGGGGTCAAGGCGACCTATCCCAAATGGGACGCCGAGCGCGAGACCGTGCAGACCGTCGAACAGCAGATCAACGAGTGCCTGACCGAACGCATGGGCACCGACGGCTGGGGCTACACCTCGTCCGAGATGACCGACATGTCGGCGCTGATGGCCTTCGTGTCGCGCGGCATGCCGGTCGACGTGGCCATCGACGGCCCGGCCCAGTCGACCTGGGAGCAGGGCAAGGAGATGTACTATACCCGCTTCGGCCAGCTTGAACTGTCCTGCGCGAATTGCCACGAGGACAATTACGACAACATGATCCGGGCCGACCACCTGAGCCAGGGCCAGATCAACGGCTTCCCGACCTACCGGCTGAAGAACACCAAGCTCAACCCGGTGCATTCCCGCTTCAAGGGCTGCATCCGCGATACGCGGGCCGAGACCTTCTCGCCGGGCAGCCCGGAATTCGTGGCGCTCGAGCTTTACGTCGCCTCGCGCGGCAACGGCCTCTCGGTCGAGGGACCCTCGGTCCGCAACTGAGCGCATCCCCCGCGGACGGCAGCGTCCGCGGGGTTCTCGCGCTTGATAAATTCAAACATTGTAATGTGGTGAAACGATGATCTCCCGCCGTCACTTCCTCCAGGCCGGCTTCGCCGCCTCGGCGCTGGTCGGGGCCTCCGGCCTCGGCTCCTGGTCCCGCCTCGCCGCGCAGCAGACGCTCACCCAGGACGACCTTATCGGCGGCGCCGGCAGCGGCAACGTCACGCTCGTCCACATCACCGACATCCACGCCCAGACCCAGCCCGTCTGGTTCCGCGAGCCGGAGATCAACCTCGGCGTCGGCAAGGTGAACGGCCTGCCGCCGCACCTCACCGGGGAGGCCTTCCGCAAGGCCTTCGGCATCGAGAAGGGCTCGGCGCTCGACTACGCGCTGACCTACGACGATTTCGTCGCGCTGGCCCGCGGCTACGGCCGGATGGGCGGGCTCGACCGCATCGCCACCGTGGTCAAGGCGATCAAGGCCGACCGCCAGGACGCGCTGGTGCTTGACGGCGGCGATACCTGGCAGGGCTCGCTGCCGGCGCTGCGTACCGAGGGCGGCGACATGGTGCGCCTGTTCAATGCGCTCGGCACCGACGCGATGACGTCGCACTGGGAGTTCACCCTGGGCTCCGAGCGGGTGCGCGAGATCGTCGAGGGCGAACTCGACCCGGCCTTCCTCGGCGCCAACATCTTCGACGCCGAATGGGACGAGCCGGCCTTCGAGCCGATGCAGATGTTCGAGCGCGGCGGCCAGAAAATCGCCGTGATCGGCCAGGCCTTCCCCTATCTGCCGATCGCCAATCCGAGCTGGCTGTTCCCCGAGCTCAGCTTCGGCATCCGCCAGGACCGGATGGCCGAGGTCGTGCAATCGGCCCGCGACCAGGGCGCCGCGGCGGTGGTGGTGCTGTCGCATAACGGCTTCGACGTGGACCGCAAGATGGCCGAGGACATCCCCGGGATCGACGTCATCCTCACCGGCCACACCCACGACGCGATCCCGGCCCCGGTGATGGTCGGCAAGACCGCCCTGATCGCCAGCGGCAGCCACGGCAAGTTCGTCAGCCGCGTCGATCTCGACGTCCGCGACGGCGGCGTGCAGGGGCTTGAGCACCGGCTGATCCCGATCTTCTCGGACGTCATCGAACCCGACGCCGAGATGGCCGCGCTGGTCGAGGAGACCCGCGCCCCCTTCGCCGAGGAGCTAGGCGAGGTGCTGGGCGAAACCTCGTCGCTGCTCTATCGCCGGGGCAATTTCAACGGCACCTGGGACGACCTGATCTGCAACGCGCTGATCGCCGAGCGCGAGGCCGACATCGCGCTGTCGCCGGGCTTCCGGTGGGGTGCCAGCCTGCTGCCGGGCGACAAGATCACCCGCGAGGACGTCTTCAACGTGACCGCGATGAGCTATCCCGAGGCCTATCGCAGCGAGATGACCGGCGCGTTCCTCCACACCGTGCTCGAGGACGTGGCCGACAACCTCTTCAACCCCGACCCCTACTACCAGCAGGGCGGCGACATGGTGCGGGTCGGCGGGCTCGGCTACCGGATCGACATCGCCCAGCCGCAGGGCAGCCGGATCACCGAGATGACGCTGCTGCGCAGCGGCGAGCGCATCGATCCCGCCAAGACCTACACGGTGGCCGGCTGGGCCAGCGTCAACGAGGGCACCGAGGGGCCGCCGATCTGGGAGGTCCTCGAGAATCACATCCGCCGGCAGGGCACCGTCAGCGTCGATCCCAACGACAGCGTCGACGTGGTCGCCGGATGAGCGACAGGAGGACCGATATGACCGAGACCCGAGATCCCTCGCGGCGCCGCTTCCTGACCGGCGCGCTGGCGGCCGGGGGGGCGACCCTCGCCGCCCGGGCGCAGGCCGCGTCGCCCGACCCGGCGATCACCGAAGTGCAGCCCTGGGCGCAATATCCCGGCGAGGGCGTCGATGCGCGGCCCTACGGCCTGCCGTCGGAGCACGAGGCGCATGTCGTCCGCCGCGACGTGCCCTGGCTCACCGCCGACCCGGTCTCCTCGGTGAACTTCACGCCGATCCACGAGCTCGACGGCATCATCACCCCGAACGGGCTGTGCTTCGAGCGCCACCATGCCGGCATCGCCGAGCTCGACCCCGGCGCCTACCGGCTGATGATCAACGGGCTCGTCGAGACGCCGATGGTCTTCACCCTGCAGGACCTGATGCGCTTCCCGCGCGAGAACCGGGTCTACTTCCTCGAATGCGCCGCCAACAGCGGCATGGAATGGCGCGGCGCGCAGCTCAACGGCGTGCAGTTCACCCACGGCATGATCCACAATGTCGTCTATACCGGCGTGCCGCTGCGGCTGCTGCTCGAGGAGGCCGGGGTCAAGACCGAGGGCAAGTGGCTGCTGGCCGAGGGCGCCGACGCCTCTGCGATGACCCGGTCGATTCCGCTGGAGAAGGCGCTCGACGATTGCCTCGTGGCCTTCAAGATGAACGGCGAGGCGCTGCGCCCGGAACAGGGCTACCCGGTGCGGCTGGTGGTGCCGGGCTGGGAAGGCAACATGTGGGTGAAGTGGCTGCGCCGGCTCGAGATCGGCGACCAGCCCTGGCATCACCGCGAGGAGACGTCGAAATACACCGACCTCCTGGCCAATGGCGCGGCACGGCGCTTCACCTGGGAGATGGACGCCAAGTCGGTGATCACCAGCCCGTCGCCGCAGGCGCCGATCGCGCATGGCCCGGGCCGCACGGTGATCACCGGCATCGCCTGGTCCGGCCGCGGCACCATCCCGCGCGTCGACGTCACGCTGGATGGCGGCAGGACTTGGGTGCAGGCCCGCATGTCGGGGCCGAGCTTCGACAAGTCGATGCACCGCTTCTACCACGAATTCGACTGGGACGGGCGGCCGCTGCTGCTGCAGAGCCGGGCGCACGACTCGACGGGATACGTGCAGCCGACCAAGAACGCGCTGCGCGAGATCCGCGGCGAGAATTCCATCTACCACAACAACGGCATCCAGACCTGGGCCGTGAACGAGCGCGGGGAGGCCGAGAATGTCGAAGTTTCTTAAGATTTTCGCTCCGACCGGACTGGGCGTCGCGGGGCTTCTCGGCTCGGCCTACATCCTCGCCGACCAGTTCGTCGTCGACCTGCCGGCGCCGGCCCGCGGCGCGGTGACGCTCGTCGCCGCCGCCAATGCCGAGGAGGCGGCCCCCGAGGCCGCCGCGGGCAATGGCGGCGGCATGGCGGCCACCACCGAGGCCGCCGCCGCGCCGGAGACCCCCGAGGGCGGCTTCGGGCTGGGCCGCGCTGCCTTGCCGGAAGAGGTCGCGGCCTGGGACATCGACATCCGCCCCGACGGCGCCGGCCTGCCCGAGGGCGAGGGTGACGTCCGGACCGGCGAGGAGGTCTACGTGGCGCAATGCGCCTCCTGTCACGGCGATTTCGGCGAGGCGGTGGGCCGCTGGCCGCAGCTCGCCATGGGCTTCGACACGCTCGACGGCGAGGATCCGGTGAAGACCGTGGGGTCCTACTGGCCCTATCTGTCGACGGTCTGGGACTACGTCCACCGCGCCATGCCCTTCGGCAACGCGCAGTCGCTGAGCGCCGACGAGGTCTACGCGATCACCGCCTACATCCTTTACCTCAACCAGGTGGTCGAGGACGATTTCGTGCTCTCCAAGGCGACCTTCTCCGAGGTCGAGATGCCGAACGAGGGCGGATTCTTCATGGACGACCGCGCCGAAACCGAACTGCCGGAATTCTCCGGCGAGGCCTGCATGGAGAATTGCAAGGACGGCGTCGAGATCACCAAGCGCGCGCAGGTGCTCGACGTGACGCCGGATACCGGGGGCGGCGGCGATGCGGCGGCCTCCGAGGCCGGGTCCGAGGAGACGGTGCAGGTCGCCGCCGCCGAAGACAGCGCGGCCGGGGCAGCCGCCGAAGACAGCGCGGCCGGGGCGGCCGCCGAAGACAGTGCGGCCGGGGCGGCCGCCGAGGCGCCGGCGGGGGACACGGCCGGCGCCGCGGCGGAAGCGCCGGAGGCAGAGCAGGCCGCGCCCGAAGCCGAGACCGCCGCGCTCGACCCCGAACTGGTCGGGCAGGGCGAGAAGGTGTTCCGCAAGTGCCAGGCCTGCCACCAGATCGGCGAGGGCGCGTCGAACCGCGTCGGTCCGCATCTCAACGGCGTGATCGGCCGCACCGTCGGCGGGCTGGACGGGTTCGGCTATTCCGATGCGCTTGCCGAGGCGGCCGGCAGCGGCGAGACTTGGACCGCCGAGCACCTGGCCGCGTTCCTGGCCGATCCGCGCGGCACCTATCCGGGCACCAAGATGTCCTTTGCCGGCCTGCGCAAGGACAAGGATGTCGAGGCGCTGCTGGCCTATCTGCGCTCCGCCTCGGCGGAGTGATCCCGGGGGCGCGGCAGCGGCTCCGAGACGCGGCCCGTTCCCCGGCACCCCGCCGGGGGACGGTTCCAGAACTGGGCCCGCAGGGCCCGAAGCAGGAGGAGACCCGATGCTGAAATTCCTGGCCCCCGCCCTTGTCCTGGCGGCCTCCGGCGCGGCCGCCGGCGAGGCCATCACCTACCCGTTCGACGGCAGCTTCGACGATGCCGCCTTCGCGGTGGAGAGCGCCATCGTCAATCGCGGCCTGGTGATCGACTATACCAGCCATGTGGGCGAGATGCTCAACCGCACCGGCGAGGATGTCGGGTCGTCGACCAAGATCTTCGAGGAGGCCGACATCTTCATCTTCTGCTCCGCGGTGGTGAGCCGCGAGGTGATGGAGGCCGATCCGATGAACATCGTGCATTGCCCCTACGGGATCTTCGTCGCAGAACGGGGCGACGAGGTCATCGTTGGGCATGCCGACTATCCCGACGGGCCGATGCAGAAGGTCGAGGACCTGCTGACGGACATTTCCAAGGAGGCCGTCGGGGCACCGTAAGCCCCGCGGCCGCAATCGTTTGAGGGAGAACCCGGAATGCGAACGCTGATCGGACTGGCACTGGCCTTCATCATGGCCCTCGCAGCGCCCGTGCTGGCGCAGGACACCGAGCGCTACGGCAAGCAGAAGGTGGTCTACCACATCAACGGCGACGCGGGATATCTGGGCGCCATGCGCAACATCCAGAACCACATCAACGCCGTGGGGGCCGAGAATCTGGAGCTGGCGGTGGTGCTGCACGGCGACGGCGTCGACCTGCTGAAGCAGGCCACGGGCGACGACAAGCTGCAGACCGCGGTGGCCTCGCTGAAGGGCCAGAACGTCCGCTTCAACGTCTGCCAGAACACTTTGACCGGCCGCGAGATCGACGCCCAGAACGACCTCTACGACGTCTGGGACGAGGACATCGTGCCCTCCGGCGTGGCCGAGCTGACCCGCCTGCAGGCCATGGGCTACACCTACATCAAGCCCTGAGCCCGGCGCCGAACGGCTGCCGCAAGACCGTCAAAGCCCCGGACCGCGCGTCGGTCCGGGGCTTTCGCGTGTCTCCCGGGGCGGGCGGGCGCCGGTCCGGTCCCGGCCGGGCCAGGCCCGGGCCACCGCGGACCGGCCGGGACGCGTCGCGCGCCGCCGGGCGGCGGGTCACGCCGGGCTGAAGGCGTAACCCTCCTCGGCGGGCGTGATCCGGCCCATGCCGCCCTCCGGCAGGTGAAAGCCCACCATGGTCTCGCCGCTCGCCGCCAGTTCCTCGAGCAGGGCGGTGCGGGTGGCGCGGCCCTGCTCCGGGTCGTGATCTGCGGGGCTCGGCCAGTCGGGCCGCAGCAGCGCCAGATGGCCGTTGCCGATGGCATCGCCGACGATCAGCGCGGAGGTGTCGCCGGCGCGCAGCCGCAGGCCCATGTGGCCGGGGGTGTGGCCGGGCAGATCGAGCGCCGCGAGGCCCGGCACGATCTCGTCGCCGCCGCCGATCCGGGTCAGTCCGTCGCCGAGGATCTCGATCCGGCGCAGCGCCCCGGCGGCAAAGCTCTGCCGCGCCGCGCCGAGGCTCTCGATGGTCGCGGGATCGGTCCAGTACTCGGCCTCGGCGGCGCCGATATAGTGCCGGGCATCGGCGAAGAACGGCTCGTCGAAATCGTCGACCGCGCCCCACAGATGGTCGGGATGGCCATGGGTGAAGACGACATGGGTGACATCCTCGGGGGCGAGGTCGATCGCCGCGAGCGATTCCGCGATGCGCCCGGCGCTCGGCATGAAACCCGGCCCCGACCCGGCATCGAAGAGCACGACATGCGCCTCGCTCTGCCAGAGCGCAAGGTTGCAGGGCGCCTCCAGCCCGTCGGCGCTGAGACCCGCCGCGGCCAGCAGCGCGGAGGCTTCCTCGCGCGGCAGATCGCCCAGCACGAAGCTTTCCGGCAGCACCAGGTGGCCGTCCGAGACGGTGGTGAGCCGGCCCGAGGGCAGGGCCAGTTCGGCCACCGCAAAGCGCGCGAGCGGCGGCACGAGGGTGCCGCCGGCCGCGACCAGCCCGCCGGTCAGAACGCTGCGCCTGTTGATCATCACATTCTCCCATTATGATTTGTGCATCCTAGCCGAGCCGCGGCCCTGGCCCAAGCGCCAACTTGGCCTGCGGCGCAGCGCTATCCGCCCGCGCTTTGCGCTCCGACCGCGGGCTCGGGCGCCGCTCCGGGCCGCTGCCGCGTTGCGCCATGGCACTGCCGCCGCTATGGGAGGGCGCCAGAACATCGATGCAGAGGAGAGCCGCGATGAGCCGAGCCTTCGTGTTTCCCGGGCAGGGCGCGCAGAGCGTGGGAATGGGACGTGATCTGGCCGAGGCCTATCCCGAGGCCCGCGCGGTCTTCGACGAGGTCGACGCGGCGCTGGGCGAAAAGCTGAGCGCGCTGATCTGGGAGGGCGCGCAGGATGACCTGACGCTGACCTCGAACGCCCAGCCGGCGCTGATGGCGACCTCGCTGGCCGCGCTGCGGGCGCTCGAGGCCGAGGGCAGGGGGATCGGCGACGCCGCCTTCGTGGCCGGCCATTCGCTGGGCGAATATTCCGCGCTGGCCGCCGCCGGGGCGCTCGGCATCGGCGATTGCGCGCGGCTCCTGCGCATCCGCGGCCGCGCCATGCAGGAGGCCACCCCGGTCGGCACCGGCGTCATGGCGGCAATCCTCGGGCTCGACCTCGAGACGGTGCGCGCGGTCGCCCTCGAAGCTGCCGGCGACGAGGTCTGCGAGGCCGCCAACGACAACGACCCGGCCCAGGTGGTGGTGTCGGGCCACCGCGCCGCGGTGGAGCGCGCGGTGGAGATCGCCAAGGAAAAGGGCGCCAAGCGCGCCGTGCTGCTGCCGGTCTCCGCGCCCTTCCACTGCGCGCTGATGGCGCCGGCCGCGGAGGCCATGCGCGCCGCCCTGGCCGAGGTCGAGATCCACGCCCCGAACGTGCCGCTCATCGCCAACGTGACCGCGGCCCCGGTCACCGACCCGGACGAGATCCGCGACCTCCTGGTGCGCCAGGTGACCGGCGCCGTGCGCTGGCGCGAGAGCGTCGTCCGGATCGCCGCGGAGGGCGTCGGCGAGGTCTGGGAGATCGGCGCCGGCAAGGCGCTGACCGGGATGATCCGGCGCATCGACCGCAGCCTCGCCACCCGCACCGTCGGCACCCCCGAGGATGTCCGGGCGGCCGCGCAAGCCTGAGTCCGAGACCATATTTCCAGGAGAGATTTCATGTTCGACCTTACCGGCAAATCCGCCCTGATCACCGGCGCCTCGGGCGGCATCGGCGCCGAGATCGCCCGCGTCCTGCACGGCGCCGGGGCCAGCGTCGGCCTGTCCGGCACCCGCGAGGCGCCGCTCGAGGCGCTGGCGCAGGAACTTGGCGCGCGCGCGCATGTCCTGCCCTGCAACCTGAGCGACGCCGAGGGGGTGGAGGCGCTGCCCAAGCGCGCCGCCGAGGCGATGGGCGCGGTCGACATCCTCGTCAACAATGCCGGCATCACCCGCGACAACCTGTTCATGCGGATGTCGGCCGAGGATTGGCAATCGGTGCTCGACGTCAACCTCACGGCCAGCTTCCGGCTCTGCAAGGGCGTGATGCGCGGCATGATGAAGGCGCGCTGGGGCCGGATCGTCAACGTCTCCTCGGTGGTCGGCGCGATCGGCAATCCCGGCCAGGCCAATTACGCCGCCGCCAAGGCCGGGCTGGTGGCGATGTCGAAATCGCTCGCCGCCGAGGTGGCGACCCGCGGGGTCACCGTCAACGCGGTGGCGCCGGGCTTCATCGAGACCGCGATGACCGACAAGCTTACCGAGGAGCAGAAGTCGAAGCTGATGACCACGATCCCCGCCGGCCGCATGGGAACGGCGCAGGAAATCGCTGCCGCGGTGCTGTATCTGGCGAGCCCCGAAGCCGGCTACACGACCGGCGCGACCTTGCATGTGAACGGCGGAATGGCCATGCTCTGAAAGCCGTTTTCCGGTCCGGGGAAAGCGTTTGCCAACGCTGGCCCATATGCTATAGGCGCTCGCAGCTTGGGCCCCCGGCTTTGCAGGCGGGGGCCCGCGTCCCGGTCCAGCACCGCGGGAGAGGCGCCGCCCGATCGGGCAAATTGCAACCACCCCTCGGGGCGAGGGAAATCCGGGCCGCGCGGCTCGAACGGATATGAGGAAGAAAACATGAGCGACATCGAAGATCGCGTGCGCAAGATCGTCGTCGAGCATCTGGGCGTCGAAGAGGAGAAGGTGACCGAGAACGCCTCCTTCATCGACGATCTGGGCGCCGACAGCCTCGATACGGTCGAGCTGGTGATGGCCTTCGAGGAAGAGTTCGGGATCGAGATCCCCGACGATGCCGCCGAGACCATCCAGACCTTCGGTGATGCGGTGAAGTTCATCAAGGACGCGACCTGAGCGTCGCCTCCGCGGTCCGGCCGGCCCGGTCCGCTCTCAGTTTCCCAGGGACGGCGCCCTCTTCAGGGGCGCCGTTTCGCGTTCCGGGGCCACTTCCTCGGCCAGTTCGCGCGCCGTCGGGCGCTGGTCGCCGGGATAGGTGTCGGCGACATAGGCGCCGCGTTCGCCCATCGGCCGCTCGCGGCCCACGGTGGTGTCGGCCAGGGTCTGCAGCTCGATGCCGGCATTGAGCTCGGCACCCAGCAGCACGATGAAGGCCGAGAGCCAGAGCCAGGTCAGCAGGATGATCACCCCGCCCAAGGCGCCGTAGGTCTCGTTGTAGCTGCCGAAATTGCTGACATAGACCGAGAAGCCCACGGTGCCGATCATCCACAGGAAGGTCGCCACCACTGCCCCCGGCGAGACCCAGCGCCAGCGGGCATGGCGCCGCGCCGGGGCGAAGCGGTAGAGCAGCGACAGCCCGCCCACCGTCATCGCCGTCAGCACCACCCACTTGATCGCGCTGACCAGCAGCTCGATCTCCGCCGGCAGGCCGAGGAAGGCCATGGTGGCGGGGATCGTGATCACCACGTTGAGCGACACGATGAGCCCGATCAGCAGCACCAGGGTGAGCGCGATGGCGGTCAGGTTCAGCCGCACGAAGGACCGCGTCTCGCGTTCGCCGTAGGCGATGTTGATCCCCTCCATCAGCGTCTTCACCCCGCGCATCGCGCCGTAGAGCGTCAGCAGGAGCGCGAAGAGCGCCGCCAGGCCGGTGGCGGTGGAATCGCCCCCGGTCAGCTGCAGCACCTGGTCCGAGATGATCGCCGCGGCATCCTCGGGCAGCAGGTCGACCAGCGATTCGAGCTGGCTCTGGACGTCCTCGGGCTGCAGCACGTAGCCGGCCAGCGAGATCAGCGCCGTGGCGGCGGGAAAGATCGACAGCAGGCCGAAGAAGGCGACGCCGGCGGCCACCACCGAGACGTGGTCGTTGATCACGTCCCAGAACACCCGCTTGACGATCTGCCACCAAGCCGCCCCGGACATCTGCGTGGGCTTCTTGGCGTGCGGGGTGAGGATGTCCGGGCTGTCGCTCTGCATGAGCGGATCTTAGCGTAGTGCGCGGCGGTGCCCAGTGCCGGGGCCGCGGCGGCGCGCCGGTGTTGCCGGAATGACCGCGGCGAGGCAGAGGGCCCCGAGGGCGCCGGTGCCGAGGATCAGCGCGAGCCGCAACAGCGCCAAGGCGGGCTCGGCCGCGGGCCAGGGGGCCAGCGCCAGGATGGCGGCGGCCAGCAGCGCGCCGAGCCCCGCCATGCGCAACCCGACCCGGCGCGCCAGCGCGCCGCCGCGGCGGTCCGGCGCGTCGAGGGCCGGGGACGGCGCGCGCGGGCAGGGCGCCGCGGCGCGCGCGGAAGGGGAGCGCAAGGCCTGCATGGGGTCGAGCAGTGCGGCGCGATCGTGGCGGAAATGCGACGCGCCGCCGGGGCGCCCGCCGCGACGCGCCCCGGGCGCGGCGTTCCGGCCACGCCCCGGCTTGGCGTGACTGGCCGCCTCCGCCCCTTGCGCCGCCGGACCATCCATGCCAAGGGGAGCGCTCCTTCCGCATGACGTGGAACCGGCGCAGGCTCTCGTGAGCGGGCGCGGAAGGATGCGAAGCCCGCTCTTTGAAATGCGCCAAGCACAGGAACAGACACATGCCGCTCTATGAGCATGTCTTCATCTCGCGCCAGGACCTGTCCAACGCGCAGGCCGAAGGTCTTATCGAACACTTCTCCACCGTGCTGTCCGACAACGGCGGCAAGCTCGTCGAAAGCGAGTACTGGGGCGTGAAGACCATGGCCTACAAGATCAACAAGAACCGCAAGGGGCATTACGCCTTCCTGCGCACCGACGCGCCGGCCAGCGCGGTGCAGGAAATGGAACGCCTGATGCGTCTGCACGACGACGTGATGCGGGTCCTGACCATCAAGGTCGACGAGCACGCCGAAGGCCCCTCGATCCAGATGCAGAAACGCGACGAGCGCGACGGCCGTCGCGAGCGCCGCAACTGATCGCCCGAGAGAGGAGCAAAGACATGGCAAAACCGTTCTTCCGCCGCCGCAAGGTCTGCCCGTTCTCCGGCGACAATGCGCCCAAGATCGACTACAAGGACACCAAGCTGCTGCAGCGCTACATCTCCGAGCGCGGCAAGATCGTGCCCTCGCGGATCACCGCGGTCAGCTCGAAGAAGCAGCGCGAGCTCGCGCGCGCCATCAAGCGCGCCCGCTTCCTCGCCCTCCTGCCCTACGCCGTGAAGTAAGGAGAGGACAATGCAAGTCATTCTGCTGGAACGCGTGGCCAAGCTCGGCCAGATGGGCGACGTCGTCGACGTCAAGCCAGGCTATGCGCGCAACTACCTTCTGCTTCAGGGCAAGGCGCTGACCGCCTCGAAGGAGAACATCGCCCGCTTCGAGACCGAGAAGGCGCATCTCGAGGCCCGCAACCTCGAGACCCGCAAGGAAGCCGAGGCGGTCGCCGAGAAGCTCGGCGGCGAGCAGTTCGTGGTCATCCGCCAGGCCTCCGACGGCGGCAACCTCTACGGCTCGGTGACCACCCGCGACGCCGCCGATGTCTGCAAGGAGGCCGGCTTCGAGGTCGACCGCAAGCAGGTCATCATCCGCGAGCCGATCAAGGAGCTGGGCCTGCACGAGGTCGAGTTGCACCTGCACCCGGAAGTGATCACCACGATCACCCTCAACGTCGCCCGCTCGCCGGAAGAGGCCGAGATCCAGGCCCAGGGCAAGTCGATCCAGGAGCTGGCCGCCGAGGAAGAGGCCCAGGCCGAGTTCGAGATCTCCGAGCTCTTCGACGATATCGGCGCGGCCCAGCTCGACGAGCTGGAGACCGAGGACGAACAGCAGGCCGACCGCCCCGCGGTGCAGGAAAAGTCCGAGCTCGACGAGCGTCTCGACCGCGACTGAGCCCGCCGGCCCCGTCGCACTGCATGCCACGCCGCGCCCCTCCGGGCGCGGCGTTTTCGCGTCGCGCAGCCGCCCCGCCTGCCGGTCCCGGCGGGCCGGAGGCCGGGCCCGCGCCCGGACGGGCGACGCAGCGCGCTGCGATCCGCAGCCCCCTTCGCGCGATGGCTCCGCACCCTTGCCCGATCCGGCCGCGCGTCGCCGCAGATACCTGCCCGGCGCCCTTCCCGAGCGGCCGCAAGCCGCCCTCCCGCGCGCGCAGTCGGAGTTGCCTCTCATCGCACCGCGCGCCCGCGCCGCGCCGCGCGGTCGAGGCCCTGCAAGCCGCGCGAAAAGCTCGCCAAACCGGAACATTTCCGCCTTGTGTCTTCGCCCCCCAGCCACTAGACGGGTCGACGGAGACGTGGCCGAGTGGTCGAAGGCGCTCCCCTGCTAAGGGAGTAGGCGGGAAACCGTCTCGAGGGTTCGAATCCCTTCGTCTCCGCCACCATCACCATTGCGAACCCGTTCATGCCGCCCAACCGAGGCGGATTTTCTCCTGTTTTCAAAGGGTCTTGCCGGATGGGTGCGAACCGCTGAGACGCGGGCGCACAGCGATTTCCGTCTCTGAATGGCCTCTCGTCTCTGGTCAGGCGAACTGCGACTATTCCGGTTCGGTTGAAATTTTCCGCGCCTTTCCAATGACCTGATTTGCAAAACCGCCAAAACTGCGTGCCCTGTTTCCATCACTATCGAGCGGAACGGAGATCGAACACGTAGGAGGCGCAGCGGATGGGGGTCCTGGCTGAAAAGAGCGAAACAATGGCGGTGTTTGAAGGGATCTACCCCGACAAGCCGTTCCGAAAACGGCCGGCGGCAGGCTGGGCCAATCAGCGGGATCAAAGCTAAGCTGTGTGGAGGCCGACTAAGTCAGAGGAACGTCCCGTCCGCAGCAACGGCGTCACCTGACTGGAAGAGCTTCTGCAGGGTTTCTCGGTCAACGCCTGCATCCTCCATCAGCTTTCGTAGGCTTGCCATGAGCTCCTCGTCCTTGAGGTCCTCTATGGATATGTCCTTGTAGATATCTTTTGCATCGGGCGCACCGAGCGTGACAGCCTTATCGAACATCTGGTCAGCTGCCCGCTCGATATCCTGCGTGCAAGAGGCTTCGTCTACGCTGTTGCGTCTCTTGAGATTGTCTGGAGGTGACTGCTTCCAGAATTCCAGGAACTCGGTGACCATCCTATCGCGAAACTTCTCCCTTTCGGCTTCGAATTGGCTTTGCAAGGCCGCCTGATAAGCCTCGGTCATGGCCATCAGGCGATCAAGCTCACGTTTAAATTGCTCCTTGTCCTTGCGAAGAATTACCTTTCCACGGCCTTTCCAGTCGTAGAAAAACGTTCGCTCGATGGCATCGCGTTCGCGCTTCAGGTCGGCTTCGCTAATCTTGAGCTTTTCCCCGCCACGATAAGACTCGAAGGTCACATCGAGTTTGTTAGTGAGATCGACGGGAATCTTCAGAGTGGACTCAATCTCCTGGCGCAATCCGGCATCTTCAAACTTCAGGAAATGAGGGAGAAGTCGAATCTTACGCGAGCTGAGAATGGCGTTCGTGAGACGAAGTTCAACAAAACTGCACCTCCGACACGAATACCGTCAGCCGACGAGTGAGATCAAACGGGCGCGGCGGGTTCGCCTTTAAATCTGCCTCCATCTCCTCGACCCTGGTGGGCCGGAGCGCCTCGTGCCCGATCTCTTGATCGGCTTGCTGATCTGTTTCGGTGTTTGGTTGGTGCGCCTCGGGCGGCGGGGTAGTGCCGGAGGCAACCGCGAGCGTCTCCGTTGCAGGGCCGCCGAGAACGATGGCGTTTGGCCTCTCGGCTGAGGTTGAACCCGCTTCAACGTTCCGGCTTACCGGCGCATAGACCATCGTGCGCTCATCCGAGATGATGACGCCAATTCGGACGCCTGGCTGCTCACGCAGGTCGAACATCGATTCCTTGCTGGCGTGGCGAATGATCGACAGTGCCTCGGTGTCACCGTAGCCCGTGCGACAGACTTCCGGGTCGGCGTCCAAAACCACAGTCAGCGACAGAGAGGGAAGGTCTGCCATCCGCTCTGCGATCGCCTTCGCTACCGGCGTCGTCACCCCAGGTGCAATCACAGCGAGCCGACTGCTCGCAGTACGGATCATTTCGATTACGCTTTCGTCGGTCGCGCTGGTGAAGGTGCGGGTCATGTCGGGCTGACTATAGGTTTATTCAATCGATAAGATGGACGGATCGGTGTCGCGGTACCTCAAGCTGTTAAGGTTAGACCCTAGATGCAGAACACTAAATTGCACAGCGGAAAGAAACCCAGCGCGCGCAAGCGAACATGGCGGGTGGACTGGGCGGGCGCACGGAAACACGGTTCGAGAGCCAGACCGGTCTGCTCTTACTCGAACACCCGCGCCGGATGCTCGTCCCACGGCAGGGAAGCCACGAAGCACAGGTCATAGAGGCTGATCGCGCAGGGCTCGCGGCGCACGACCAACCGCTCGAGGACGTCCGGCGCCAGCCACGCCAAGCGCAGAAGGCAGCTGACATAGCGGTCGGAGAGGCCCTCCTCGGCGGCACAATCGGCGATGGTGGTGATTTCGCCGCGCTCCATGCGTTGCCGCCACGCCCATGCCCGGCCGATGGCGCGCAGCACGCGGGGATCCTGTCCCGGCGGCGGGTCCGACGTGTCGATGTCCTTCGGTGGCAGGATGCGTGGCCGGCCGCCGCGTTTGCGCACCGTGAGTGGGATGTGGACGCGGATCGCCTCGTTCGCGGGCATCAGGCGGCATCCTCTTGCGCGGGCGTCATCAAGCTGGCCAGCGCGCCGAGGCGGTCATGGCGCAGGTCGATGTCGAGCCCGTCCTCGCCCACCGTCACACGTGCCACGAGCAGCTGGACAACGCGGGCCTGCTCGGCCGGGATCAGTGCCTTCCAGAGATCGTCGAACTGCGTCAGCGTCGCAGTCACGGTGCCCTCGTCGAGGTCGGGCCGCTCCTTCTTCAGGGCCCTCGCGGTGCGCGCAATGACCTCCGGCGTGCGCAGCAACCGCCGGATTTCTCCGATGACCGCTTCCTCGACCATGGCCGCGGGCAGCCGCTGCGGCCCGCTCAACTCGGCCAACGGCCGTTTCTGGATCATATCCATCGAGACATAGTAGCAGTAGCGCCTGTTGCCCTTCTTGGTGTGGTGCGGCGTCATCGCGGCGCCGGTCTCGGTGAAGATCAGCCCGCGCAGCAGCGCCGGCTCGGTGCTCCGGGTGCGCCCGGCCCGCTGCTTCCGGTTGCCGGCCAGCACGGCATGGACGGCGTCCTGGTCTGCCCCCAGAAAAGTGGTCCTTCCTGAAGTAGGCTTTCGAGCCAGATGGAGGACGAACGAATGGGACAGAGGAGACACAAGCCTGAGGAGATCGTCGCGAAGCTACGGCAGGTCGACGTGCTGGTATCGCAAGGCCGATCGGTGGCCGAAGCGGTGCGGTCGATCGGCGTGACGCAGTTCACCTATTACCGCTGGCGCAAGGAGTTTGGCGGGCTGAAGACCGACCAGATGAAGCGCCTTAAGGAGCTGGAGAAGGAGAACGAGCG
>NZ_JBTLRM010000022.1:30875-59914 GCF_054482755.1 Roseivivax sp. CAU 1761 | reverse complement strand
GGCGGCAGGGCGCCGCCACGCGGCCCGGCCCGCGCCGCAGGCGGGCGCGCAGCCGGCGCTGGCGCGCGCCGGCGGCGCTGCTAGAGTGAGCGCAGAGGGGGGCGTTCCATGCATCCGATCCGATTCCTGCCGCTGCTCCTGCTGGCGGCCTGCGCGACGCCGGTGGAGCGCTGCGTGACCCAGGCCACCGAGGGCCTGCGGGCGGCCGAGGCCGAGCTCAGGACGCTCGAGGCGACCCTGGCGCGCGGCTACGCGGTCGAGGAGCGGGTGCGCTCCCACCCGGTCTTCACCACCTGCGGCTTCGGGCCGGAACGGCGCCCCTGCGTCGCCGAACGGGTGGTGCGGGTGCCGCGCAAAGTGCCGGTGAACCTCGTCGAGGTGCGGCGGCGCGCCGACGAGCTGCGCGCCCGCCTGCCCGAGCTCCAGCGCTCGGCCGATGCCGGGGCCGGGCAGTGCCGGGCCGCCTATGCCGCCGCCGAGGCGCGGCCATGAGCGGCGCTTGACAGGGCACCGGGCCGTGCTTTTATCGGCATCGGTGCGGGGCCGTAGCTCAGATGGGAGAGCGCGTCGTTCGCAATGACGAGGTCAGGGGTTCGATCCCCCTCGGCTCCACCAATCCGGCAAAGCTCAGATCCCGCTGCCGCACGCATGCCGGCGGACATGTTGCGCGGCGCGCAGGTCGGGCGGGGTGCCGGCTGTGTCGATGTGGCGGAGATTTGGTGGAGCCTAGGGGGATCGAACCCCTGACCTCCTGCATGCCATGCAGGCGCTCTCCCAGCTGAGCTAAGGCCCCGTCGCGGCGGCGTCGCCGTCGTCGTGTGAGGCGTCACCTATTGAAAGCCGCGCACCGGTTCAAGAGGAAAATTCCGGAGCGCGGCGGGTTTTTTGACGATCAGTCCTCGTCGTCCTCGGAGACGTCCGCGATGTCGTCGAGCGACACGTTGTCGTTGTCCTCGTCGTCGTCGTCGAGAACGTCGTCGTCGTCGAGTTCGACATCGACGTCATCATCCTCGATCACGGACTCGTCGTGATCCTTCTCGCGGGCCTTGCTGGCCTTGCGCGGGGCACCGTCGGCGGCGTCGGCGGCGATCATGCTGCGTTTGCCGGTCTCGACCTCGACGACCTCGCCGGTATAGGGCGACACGACGGGGTTACGGTTCAGGTCGTAGAACCGCTTGCCGGTGGTCGGGCAGAGACGCTTGACGCCCCATTCTTCCTTGGGCATGGGGGCCTCCTTTCGAAACGCTTGTCATCTTGCGAAGTATCGCGGCCCCCTGCCATAACCGGCCGAAGCCGTCAACGCCCTTCGCGCGCCGCGCCGCCGAGCGCGCAGGGGGCGCCCCGTGCAAGGAGGACTGCATGGCCCGCATCGCGCTCGAAGGCGTGCCGCCGATCGCCGTGACGCTGCGCCGCTCGGCGCGGGCGCGGCGGATCAGCCTGCGGCTCTCGGGCATCGACGGCGCGGTGACGCTGACCCTGCCGCAGCGGGTGCCCGAGGCCGAGGGGCTGGCCTTCCTGCGCGCCAAGGAGGGCTGGCTGCGCCGCCACCTGGCCGAGCAGGCGGCGCCGGCGGTGCCGGGCTACGGCACGATGCTCCCGGTCGAGGGCGTGCCGCACGAGATCCGCCCCGGCCCGGGCCGCGCGGTGACCCGCGCTCCGGGCGAGCTGCGCGTGCCGGGACCGGAGGAGCGGGTGGCGGCGCGGCTCGCGGGCTATCTGAAGGCGGCGGCGCGGAGCCGGCTGGCCGAGGCCTCTGACCGCTACGCGGCGCGGCTCGGCCGCGGCTACACGCGGCTGACGCTGCGCGACACCCGGTCGCGCTGGGGCTCCTGCACCGCCGAGGGCGCGCTGATGTATTCCTGGCGGCTGATTCTCGCCCCGCCCGAGATTCTCGACTACGTCGCGGCGCACGAGGTCGCGCATCTGGCGGAGATGAATCACGGCCCCCGCTTCTGGGCCACGGTGACCCGCATCCACGGCCCCTGGCAGGCGCCGCGGGCCTGGCTGCGCCGCCACGGCGGCGAGCTGCACCGGCACCGCTTCGGAGATTGACGCCGCCCGGGCGGCGTGATCACAGTCCGCGCCATGTTGTCCTCGTCGCGTTCCTCGCCGATCTTCGGACCGCGGGCCGCCGATCCGGCGCCCTCGGCGCATGACCGCGTCTATCGCGGCCTGCGCTCGCGCATCATGTTCGGCGAGATCGCGCCCGGCGCGGCGCTGACGCTGCGCGGCATCGGCCGCGATTTCGACGTCTCGATGACGCCGGCGCGCGAGGCGGTGCAGCGCCTGGTCGCGGAGGGCGCGCTGGCGATGTCGGCCTCCGGCCGGGTGGCGACGCCGGAGCTGTCGAACGAGCGCATCGAGGAGCTGGCGGCGCTGCGCTCGCTGCTCGAGGTGGAGCTGGCCAGCCGGGCGCTGCCGCGCGCCCATCTGGCGCTCATCGACCGCATGCAGGCGATCAATTCCGGCATCTCCGAGGCGGTGTCGAACCGCGACCCGGTGGGTTATATCCGCGGCAATCTGGAATTCCACCGCACGCTCTACCTGCGCGCCCAGGCGCCGGCGATGCTCGCCATGGCCGAGACGGTGTGGCTGCAGCTCGGCCCGACGATGCACGCGCTCTATGCCCGCACGCGGCGCTCCGAGGCGCCGCATTACCACCGGCTGATGATCGCCGCGCTGAAGGCCGGGGACGAGCCGGGGCTGCGGCTGGCGGTGCGCTCGGACGTCACCCAGGGGCTGCGGATGCTGCTCGGCTGACCCGGGAGCGGGCCCCGGGGGAGGGCTCAGCCGAGCCCCTTGGAGCCCATCTTGAGGAACTTGTCGCGGCGGTCGCGCACCAGATCGGCGCGGGCGCGGCCCTGCAGCTCGCCCAGCATCGCGCCGATCGCCTCGCCGACCGCGGAGATCGCCGCCTCGGCGCTGCGGTGGGCGCCGCCCAGCGGTTCGCGGATGATGCGGTCGATGACGCCCAGCCGGTGCAGGTCCTGCGCCGTCAGCCGCAGCGCCTCGGCGGCCTCGCGCATCTTCTCGCTGTCCTTCCACAGGATCGAGGCGCAGCCCTCGGGCGAGATCACCGAATAGACCGAATGCTCGAGCATCGCCACGCGGTTGGCGGTGGCAAAGGCCACGGCGCCGCCGGATCCGCCCTCGCCGATCACCACCGAGACCAGCGGCACGCCGATCTGCAGGCATTTCTCGGTCGAGCGGGCGATGGCCTCGGACTGGCCGCGCTCCTCGGCGCCCTTGCCGGGATAGGCGCCCGGCGTGTCGACGAGGGTCACCACCGGCAGACGGAACCGGTCGGCGAGGTCCATCAGGCGGATCGCCTTGCGGTAGCCCTCGGGGCGGGCCATGCCGAAATTGTGCGCCAGCCGCGACTGCGTGTCGTGGCCCTTCTCGTGGCCGATCACCACCACCGGGCGCCCGTCGAAGCGGGCCAGCCCGCCCAGCACCGCGGCGTCGTCGGCAAAGCCGCGATCGCCGGCCAGCGGGGTGTAGTCGGTGAACAGCTTGCGCAGGTAATCCTTGCAATGCGGCCGGTCCGGGTGGCGCGCCACCTGGCATTTCCGCCAGGGCGTGAGCTTGCCGTAGAGGTCGCCCAGCATCGCCGCCGCCTTGCGGTCGAGGGCCGCGGCCTCCTCGGCCACATCGACCTCCTCGCTGGCGGAGGCCATGGCGCGAAGTTCCTCGGCCTTGCCTTCGATCTCGGCAAGCGGTTTCTCGAAATCGAGGTAATGCATCGGCGCTCGGTCTCCCGGTTGACGGTGCGGATATGGCGCGCGGCGCTTCTGGATGCAACCGGGCTGGCGCCGGGCGCGGCGCGGCCGCGGATCAGGACAGCAGCACCGGCAGCAGCGACAGCACCAGCAGCGCCGCCATGGCGCGGTTGAACAGGCGCAGCCGCCGCCGGTCGGCCAGGAGCCGCGCCAGCCCGGTGCCGAGCATGGTCCAGCCGCTGGTCGAGAACAGCGAGCAGGCGACGTAGATGCCGGCGATCCAGGCCACTGCCTTGGCCTCGCGGCCCGGCGCGTAGAGCGCCACCGCCGCCAGCGCCATCGACCAGGCCTTGGGGTTGACCCACTGGAACGCCGCGGCCTCGGCGAATCGCAGCGGCCGCGGCCGGGCGGCGCCGGCGGTTTCGGCCTCGGCGGGCGGCGCCGCGGTGGCGATCTTCCAGGCCAGCCAGAGCATGTAGAGGAGCGACAGGCCGGTCAGCACCGCATAGGCCGGCGGCCAGAGATCGAAGAGCCGCGTCACGCCGAGCCCGACCGCCGCCATCATGGCCGGAAAGCCGAGCGCCACGCCGGCCATGTGGCCGAGGCTGCGGCGCAGGCCGAAATTCGCCCCCGAGGCCATCAGCATGAAGTTGTTGGGCCCGGGCGTCGCCACGGTGACGAAGGCGAAGGCGGTGAGCGCGGTCAGGGTCTCGGGGGTCATGGCGGCGGGCTTCTCTGTCGGGCTGGGGCGGGGGCCGGGCCGGGGGGCGCTCAGTCGCGCGGCGCGGCGGCGCGGCGCAGCCGGTCGTTGATCGCCACGCCGAGCCCGCGTTCGGGGATCGGCGACACCGCGATGGTGGCGGCGCCGGAGGCGTCGAGCGCGTGCAGATGCGCAAACAGCGCCGCCGCCGCCTCGTGCAGGTCGCCTGCCGCCGACAGGTTCAGGTCGCAGGCGACCCGCCCGAAGCCCAGCCGCGCCTCGCCGGGGCGGAAGTCGCGGGCGTCGAGCCGCAGCGCCGCGCGCGGCGCGTAATGCGACGCGGTCTGGCCCGGCGCCGAGATCGCCGCCGCCTCGGCCCGGCGTGCCAGCGGCCGGCCCAGCGCGGCCTCCAGCGCCTCGCCCGGCAGGCCGCCGGGGCGCAGCAGGGTGGGGGTGCCGGCGAGGCCCACGATGGTCGATTCGAGCCCGACCTCGGCGGCGCCGCCATCGACCACCGCGGCGATGCGCCCGTCGAGGCCCGGCAGGACATGCGCGGCGCGGGTCGGGCTGATGCGGCCCGAGCGGTTCGCCGAGGGCGCCGCCACCGGACGCCCGAAGGCGCCGAGCAGCGCCTGCGCCACCGGATGCGCCGGCATCCGCACCGCCAGCGTGTCGAGCCCCGCGGTCACCAGCTTGGAGACCGGGGCCCGATCGCGCAGCGGCAGCACCAGGGTGAGCGGCCCCGGCCAGAAGGCCCCCGCCAGCGCCTCGGCGTCGTCGGTCCAGTGCACCAGCGCCTCGGTCGCGGCGCGGTCGGGGACGTGCACGATCAGCGGATTGAAGGCGGGCCGCTCCTTGGCGGCGAAGATCGCCGCCACCGCGCGGTCCGAGGCGGCATCCGCGCCAAGGCCGTAGACCGTCTCGGTCGGGAAGGCGACCAGCCGTCCGGCGGCCCAGAGCGCGGCCGCCCGGGCATATCCCGCGGCATCGGCGGCGAGGCGTTCGGTTGTCTGGCTCTCGGTCATGGCGGCGGTCCTGGCGGTGCAGGGCTGACTAACCCCGCGCGGCCCGCGCCGGCAAGCCCCGGCGGGCCGCGCGGGGTCGGTGGGGGTGCCGCGGGCCGGGCGGGGTCGGGGCGCCGCAGCGGGCCGGGCGGCCCGGCCCGACGAGGGCACTGTGGCGGGCCGCACGCGGCCGGGCCGCGTTTCCGCCGGCCGATCCGAAGGGCCTGCGGCGCCGCGTCGTCTCGTGACGCCGCGTTCAGGTTGCTATGACCCCGTCCGCCGATACACCGTGGCCGCATCCGGCGCCCGCGATCCCTTCGGAGGAGGATTCATGACCTACCGTGCCCCGCTCGCCGATTACCGCTTCCTGTTCGACCATGTCGTGGGCTTCGACCGACTGGCCGGGGAGGACCGGTTCTCGGATGCCACGCCCGACACGGTCGAGGCGATCCTCAACGAAGCCGGCAAGCTTTGCGAGGAGGTGATCGCGCCGACCCGCCGCAACGGCGACCTGCACCCGGCGCGGATCGAGAACGGCGTGACCCGCGCCTCGCCGGGCTTCGACGCCGCCTATGCGGCGATCGCCGCGGGCGGCTGGGTGGCGATCTCGGCCGATCCCGAACATGGCGGCATGGGCCTGCCGATCGCGCTCGCCACCGCGGTCAACGACATGCTCTCGGCGGCCAACCTGTCGCTGCAGCTCAACCCGCTGCTCAGCCAGGGCCAGATCGAGGCGCTGGAGCACCACGCCTCGGACGAGATCAAGGCGCTCTACCTGCCCAAGCTGATCTCGGGCGAATGGACCGGCACGATGAACCTGACCGAGCCGCAGGCCGGCTCCGATGTCGGCGCGCTGCGCACCCGGGCGGAGCCCAACGGCGACGGCAGCTACGCCATCTCGGGCCAGAAGATCTACATCAGCTGGGGCGATCACGACCTGACGCCGAACATCTGCCACCTCGTCCTGGCCCGGCTGCCGGACGCGGTGCCGGGCACCAAGGGGATCAGCCTCTTCATGGTGCCGAAATACCTGCCCGACGATGCCGGCAATCCGGGGCCCGCGAACAACGTGCGCACGGTCAGCCTCGAGGAAAAGCTGGGCCTGCACGGCTCGCCCACCGCGGTGCTGGAATATGATGGCGCCAAGGGCTGGCTGGTCGGGCCGGAGAACGGCGGCATGAAGGCGATGTTCACGATGATGAACAACGCCCGGCTCGGCGTCGGCGCGCAGGGCATCGGGGTCGCCGAGGGGGCCTACCAGCACGCCCTGGCCTTCGCCATGGAGCGCCGGCAGGGGCAATCGCCGCTGGGCGAGACCGGCACCGGGGCGATCGTCGATCATGCCGATGTGCGGCGCATGCTGGCCACCATGAAGGCCGAGATCTTCACCGCCCGCGCCATCGCGCTGGCCTGCGCCGTGGCGCTCGACATGGGGCGCGCCACCGGCGGCGCCGAATGGCAGGCCCGCGCCGCGCTGCTGACGCCGATCGCCAAGAGCTTCGGCACCGAGACCGGCACCCGGGTCGCCGATCTCGGCATCCAGGTGCATGGCGGCATGGGCTATGTCGAGGAGACCGGCGCGGCGCAGTTCCTGCGCGATGTCCGGGTCACCGAGATCTACGAGGGCACCAACGGCATCCAGGCGATGGATCTGGTGGCGCGCAAGATGGCCGATGGCGGCGAGGCGGCCTTTGCGCTGCTCGACGAGATCGAGGCCGCCGCCGAGGCGGCGCGCGATACCCTGCCCGAGCTGGCGCTGCCGGTCTGGCAGGCCGCCGAGACGCTGCGCGAGACGGTGGAATGGCTGGTCGCGGAGGGCGATCTGAATGCCCGCTTCGCCGGCTCCGCGCCGTTCCTGAAGGGCTTCGCCCGGGTGCTGGGCGGGCATTACCACTTGGCCGCGGCGAGGGTCGACCCGGCGGGCGCGCGGGCCCGGCTGGCGCGGTTCTACATCACCCGGCTGCTGCCCGAACATGGCGGGCTGCTGGCCCAGGCGCGGGCCGGCAAGGACGATCTCTACGCCATCACCGCCGACGACCTCGCCGCGTGAGGCGGCGGGGTTGCGCCGCGCCCGGCTTGCCGCGCCCCCCGCGGCCGTGACAGAACCCTGGCGATGAGCGCAGAGGAGACCGCGATGGACGGAGCGAGCGAGGGCATCCGCTACCCGTGGGACACGCCCCCCGAGGAGGGCGCGGCGACCGAGGTGGCGCCGGGCGTGCTGTGGATGCGGCTGCCGCTGCCGATGAAGCTCGACCACGTCAACGTCTACGCGCTCGACGACGGCGACGGCTGGACGCTGGTCGATACCGGCTTCCGCTCGAAGCGTTCGACGGCGCTCTGGGACAGGCTGCTGGCCGGGCCGCTCGCCGGGCGCCCGGTGCGCCGGGTGGTGGTCACCCATCACCATCCCGACCATGTCGGCATGGCCGGCTGGTTCCAGAAGCAGCACGGCGCCGAGCTTGTGGCCACCCGCACCGCCTGGCTCTTCGCGCGGATGCTGACCCTCGACGAGCACGACCAGCCGACGCCCGAGACCCGGACCTACTGGACGCGCTGCGGCATGGCGCCGGAGATCTTCGCCCAGCGCCTGGCCGAGCGGCCGTTCAACTTCGCCGACGTGGTGCATCCGATGCCGCTGGGCTTCACCCGCATCCGCGAGGGCGGCACCCTGCGCGCCGGCGGCCGCGACTGGGACGTGCGCATCGGCAACGGCCACGCCCCGGAACACGCCACGCTCTGGTCGCGCGACGACGCGCTGGTGCTGGCCGGCGACCAGATGCTGCCCTCGATCAGCTCCAATATCGGCGTCTACGCCACCGAGCCCGAGGCCGACCCGGTGGCCGACTGGCTGGAGGCCTGCGAGCGCCTCGCCACCCATGCCACGCCGGACCAGCTGGTCCTGGGCGGGCACAAGCTGCCCTTCACCGGGCTGCCGACGCGGATGCGCCAGCTGATCGACAACCACCACGGCGCGCTGCGCCGCCTGCATGCGCATCTCGACACACCGAAGGCTGCCGGCGAATGCTTCGCGCCGCTCTTCATGCGCCAGATCGGGCCGGCCGAATACGGCCTGGCGCTGGTCGAGGCGATGGCCCATTGCCTGCATCTGTGGCACGAGGGCCGGGCCGAGCGGCACTTGCGCGAGGACGGCGCCTGGGCGTTCCGGGCGCTCTGAGGGCCGCACCGGCAGCCGGCCTGCGGCACCGCGCCCTGCGGCGGAATGCGCCCTCCCGGCGTCGTGACAGGGCGGGGCAAATGCGCTACTCCACGTTTCGAAACGCGACTTAACCGGGATCCGGATCATGGCAGACCACGCAGAGCACAAGCACGGCGAGATGGACATCACCGAGCAGGAGAAGACCTTCGACGGCTTCGTGACCTTCACCATCCGCACCGTGGTGGTGATCATCGTGGGCGTGATCCTGCTGGCGATGTTCAACGCCTGATCCGGTCCCGGGGCCCGCGCCGTGACCGACCGCGCGCCGTCGCGCCGCGCCGCCCTGGCCCTGCTGTTCGGCGGGGCGGCGGCGCTGGCGGGCTGTGCGCCGCCGAACGCCGGCCCCGATTCGTCGCCCGAGGAGGTCGCCCGCGCCGCCTATCGCCATGACGGCCCGCCGGCCCTGACCCTCTTCACGATGGTCTCCAACCGCACCGGCGGCGGGGCGCATTCCTCGATCATGATCAACGGCTCGCAGCGGGTGATCTTCGACCCGGCCGGGTCGGTCAGCCATGCCCGGCTGGTGGAGCGCGGCGACGTGCTCTACGGCATCACCCCGGAATTCGAGGATTTCTACGAACGCGCCCATGCGCGCGAGACCTACCATGTGCGCATCCAGCGCGTGGAGGTGCCGGCCGCGGTCGCCGAGCAGGCGCTGCGCCTGGCCCGCGCCAACGGCACGGTGGGCCAGGCCTTCTGCGCGCAGGCGACGTCGGGGCTGCTGCGCCGCCTGCCGGGCTTCGAGAGCATCCGCCCGACCTTCTTCCCGATGGCCCTGGCCGACCAGCTCGCGGGCTTTCCCGGGGTCGCCGAACGGCGGGTCTACGACAATGACGGCGACGACAAGCGCACCGCCATCGAGGCCTTCGTGAGCGCCCGCGACGCCGCTCAGCCGCCGAGATAGAGGCCGAGCGCCAGCGTGCCCGCGCCGGCCGCCATCGCCGCCAGCACGTTCTTCGTCCAGTAGGCCACCGCCAGCGCCGCCCCGGCCGCGGCGAGCCGCGCCGCGTCGGGCTCGCCGCCGGTGGCGCGCGGCCAGAGCACCAGCGGCGCCACCAGCGCCGGCAGCAGCGCCACCGCGGTGTAGCGCAGGTGCCGCATCAGCCAGGGCGGCAGCGGGCGGTCGCCGATCAGGCCCAGGAACACGAAGCGCAGGGCAAAGCTGCCGGCCCCGAGCGCCGCGATCACCAGCCAGAGGGTGGAGGTGTCGATCTCGCTCATGCCGCCGATTCCTGTCGCCGCTCGGCCGCGGCCTCGGCCCGCGCGCCGGCGATCATCCCGGCGATGCCGCCGGTCATCAGGCCGAGGTTGTAGGGCAGCCAGGCGAAGGCCAGCGCGGTGACCGTGGCGACCAGAGCCGCGACCACGTGGGCGCGGGTCCGCAGCATCGGCCCGATCATCGCCAGGAAGGCCACCGGCAGCGCGAAATCCAGCCCGAACTCGGTGGGAATGGCGCCGCCGGCCAGCGCCCCGATCACCGTCGCGACGTACCAGAACGGGCAGATCGGCGTCGTCACCCCGAGGAAGTAGACGAATTTCTCGCGCAGGGTCATGGCGCGGCGTTCGTATTCCAGACTGACCAGGGCGTAGGTCTGGTCGACCAGGAAATACGACACCAGCGCCCGCTGCCAGAGCGGCAGCTCGCCCAGATGCGGGGTGACCGAGGCGGAATACATCGCCATGCGCAGGTTGATCGCCAGCGCCGAGGCCAGCACCACGAAGACCGGGGCCTGGTCGCTCATCAGCTGCAGCGCGGTGAATTGCGCGGCGCCCGCGATCACCGCGACCGAGAAGGCCAGCGCCTCGAACACGGTCAGGCCGGCCTCGGTCGCCACGACGCCGAACAGCATGCCGAAGGGCAGGATCACCGCGAGGAAGGGCAGGCCGTCCCGCACCCCCCGCCAGTAGGTCGCCTTTACACCGCCCTCTGCCATCTTTACCCCGTTTCGCGTACCTGATCGGGCCTTACGCCCGCGCCCCGGGAGATGCAATTGTCGCAGGACCGCCCAGAGGACAGCCCCTATGTCATCGCCCCGGATCCGGCGGCGCCGCGGCTGACGCGCGCCGTCACCGGCATCGACCAGACCGGCGCCGAGACCGAGATCCGGGTGGTCGAGGAACGGCCGCTGACGATCTACCTCAACTCCCAGGAGATCGTCACCGCGATGACGATCGGCGACTACCCGGATTACCTGGCGGTGGGCTTCCTGCGCAACCAGGGCATGCTGCGCGACGGCGAGGAGATCACCGGCATCTCCTACGACGAGGAGGTGGAGACGGTGGTGGTGCGCACCGCCTCGGCCACCACCTACGAGGAGAAGGTGAAGAAGAAGACCCGGACCTCGGGCTGCGCCGTGGGCACCGTGTTCGGCGACATGATGGAGGGGCTCGAGGGCCTGACCCTGCCGCCGGCCGAGATCCGCACCTCCTGGCTCTACGCGCTGGCGCGGCGGATCAACACCACGCCGTCGCTCTATCTCGAGGCCGGGGCGATCCACGGCACGGTGCTGTGCCGCGCCGACCGGCCGCTGGTCTACATGGAGGATGTCGGGCGCCACAACGCGGTCGACAAGATCGCCGGCTGGATGCTGCTCGAGGGCGAGGGGCCCGAGGACAAGATCCTCTACACCACCGGGCGGCTGACCTCGGAGATGGTGATCAAGACGGCGCTGATGGGCATCCCGGCGCTGGTCTCGCGCTCGGGTTTCACCGCCTGGGGGGTGGAGATCGCCCGCCAGGTCGGGCTGACGCTGATCGGCCGGATGCGCGGCCAGCGCTTCGTCTGCCTGGCCGGCGAGGAGCGGCTGGTGCGCGACACCGACCCGGCCAGCGTGCCCGAGGAAAGCCGCCGCGCCGGCCGCAAGGGGGCGGAGGCATGAGCGCGCCGGCGGCCCTGTGCCGGCCCCGCCCTGCCGGGGCCGCGCGGCGATGACGGCGCCGCTCGGGGTGATCCTCGCGGGCGGGCGCGCCATGCGGATGGGCGGCGGCGACAAGGGCCGCCTGATGCTCGGCGGCGAGAGCCTGCTCGACCGGGTGATCGGGCGCATCTCGCCGCAGGTCGCCGACCTCGCGCTCAACGCCAATGACGACCCCGCGCGCTTCGCCGATCTCGGCCTGCCGGTGCTGGCCGACAGCGTCTCCGACCGGCCCGGCCCGCTGGCCGGGGTGCTGGCCGGGCTCGACTGGGCGGCGGGGCAGGGCGCCCGGACCATCGTCACGGTGGCCGCCGACACGCCGTTCTTTCCCTGCGACCTGGTGCCCCGGCTGCTTCTCGCCGCCGAGGGCATGGATTATCCGCTGGCGCTCGCCGCCACGCCCGACCCCGCGCACGGCCGGGTGCGGCACCCGACCTTCGGGCTCTGGCCGGTGGCCTTGCGCCACGACCTGCGCCGGGCGCTGACCGAGGAGGGGCTGCGCAAGGTGGTGCTCTGGACCGATCGGCATGGCGGCCGCGAGGCGCTGTTTCCGGCCGAGCCCTTCGATCCGTTCTTCAACGTCAACACCCCCGAGGACCTCGCCGCCGCGGAGGCGCTGCTGTGAAGCTCTACGGCGTGACCGGCTGGAAGAATTCCGGCAAGACCGGCCTGATGGAGCGGCTAGTGGCGCATTTCACCGCCGAGGGGCTCGCCGTCAGCACCGTGAAGCACGCCCATCACCGCGTCGACGTCGACCAGGAGGGCCGCGATTCCTTCCGTCACCGGCAGGCCGGCGCGCGCGAGGTGGTGCTCGCCTCCTCGGCCCGCATCGCCATCATGCAGGAGCTGCGCGGCGCGCCCGAGCCCCGGCTCGAGGAGCTGCTGGCGCGGCTCTCGCCGGTCGATCTGGTGCTGGTCGAGGGCTACAAGCGCGACCGCCACCCGAAGATCGAGGCCCACCGCGCCGCCACCGGGCAGGCCCTGCTGGCCCCCGGCGATCCGACCATCCGCGCGGTGGCGAGCGATGCCGCGCCCCGCCTCGACCGGCCGGTCTTCGAGCTCGACGACACCGCCGCGATCGCGGCCTTCATCGCCCGCGAGCTGGGGCTGTGACCGGGTTCGACACCTTCGTCGCGGTCGACTGGTCGGCCCGCGCCACGCTGTCGCCGGCGCGGCCCTCGGCCGATGCGATCTGGATCGCGGTGCGGCGCCCGGGGGCGGCGGGCGAGGCCCGGGAGGAGCTGCATTACCTGCGCGGCCGGTCCGCGGCGGAAACCCACCTGGCGGCGCTTTTCGAGGCCGAGCTTGCGGCCGACCGCCGGGTGCTCGCGGCCTTCGACTTTCCCTTCGGCTATCCAAGGGGCTTTGCCCGGGCGGTGACCGGGCGGGCCGATCCGCTGGCGCTCTGGGCCTGGCTGGCGGAGCGGATGACGGACGGCGCCGACAACGCCAATAACCGCTTCGAGGTGGCGAGGGCGCTGAACCGCGCGACCCCCGGGGCGGGGCCGTTCTGGGGCTGCCCGGCCGCCGAGGCGGGGGCCGACCTTTCCGCCACCCGCCCCGACTGGGCCGCCGTGGCCTTCCCCGAGCGCCGCGCGGTAGAGACCGCCCTGCCGCGGGCGCAGCCGGTCTGGAAACTCTACACCGCCGGGTCGGTGGGCAGCCAGGCGCTGCTCGGCCTGCCGGTGCTGCACCGTCTGCGCCACCGCTTCGCGCCGCGGCTGGCGGTCGCGCCCTTCGAGGACGCCGCATGGGCCGGCATCGTGCTGGCCGAGGCCTGGCCGTCGCTCTTGGCGGACGAGGTGGCCGCGGCCCAGGCCCCGGACGAGATCCGGGACCGCGCCCAGGTCCGGGTGCTGGCCCGGGCGCTGGCCGGGCTCGCCCCGGCGGCGCTCGCGGCGATGCTGGCCGAGGGCGATGCCGAGGAGGGCGGCATCCTCGGCGCCGGCCATGTCGCCACGCTGCGCGCCGCGCTCGCCGCCGCCGCGGCGCCGCCCGCGCCGCCGCCCCTGCGCGACGATTGCTTCGCGCTGCCGCCGGGCGTCGACTGGACGCCGGTCGACGAGGCCCTGGAGCGGCTGCGCGCGAACCTGCACCCGGTGGTCGCCGCGACCGAGGTGGCGCTGGGCGAGGCCGATGGCCGCATCCTGGCGCGCGACCTGGCGGCCGGCCGGTCGAACCCGCCCGCCGCCAACACCGCCGTCGACGGCTACGGCTTCGCCGCCGCGGGCATCGGGGCGGGGCCGCAGCGCCTGCCGCTGCTCGCCGGCCGCGCCGCCGCCGGCGCGCCCTTTGCCGGCACGGTGCCGCCGGGCCACGCGCTCAGGGTACTGACCGGGGCGGCGCTGCCCGCCGGCGTCGACACCGTGGTGCTCGACGAGGATACCCGGACCGGCGGCGGCCAGGTGGCGTTCCGCGGCCCGGTGAAGCCGGGCGCGAATACCCGCCGCGCCGGCGAGGATTTCGCCGCCGGCGACGCGGTCCTGCCCGCCGGCCACTGCCTGCGGCCGCCCGACCTGGCGCTCGCCGCCGCGGCCGGGCATGGCCGCCTGCCGGTCTTCGAGCGGTTGCGCGTCGCGGTGATCTCCACCGGCGACGAGCTGACCGAGCCCGGGGCGCCGGTTGCGCCGGGCCAGATCGCCGATGCCAACCGGCCGATGCTGCTGGCGCTGGCGGCGCGCTGGGGCCATGCGGCCCTGGATCTCGGCCGGGTGCCCGACGACCGCGCCGCGCTGGCCCGCGCCTTCGACCGCGCCGCGGCCGAGGCCGGCGCGATCCTGACCTCGGGCGGCGCCTCGGCCGGCGACGAGGACCACGTCTCGGCGCTCCTGCGCGAGACCGGCAGCCTGCGCACCTGGCGCATCGCGGTGAAACCGGGGCGCCCGCTGGCGCTCGGCCTGTGGCGCGGCGTGCCGGTCTTCGGCCTGCCCGGCAACCCGGTGGCGGCCTTCGTCTGCGCGCTGGTCTTCGCGCGGCCGGCGCTGGCCCGGCTGGCCGGCGCCGGCTGGGCCGATCCGGTGGCGGTGACGGTGCCCGCGGCCTTCTCCAAGCGCAAGAAGGCCGGGCGGCGGGAATATCTGCGCGCCCGGCTGCGCGACGGCCGGGCCGAGATCTTCGCCTCCGAGGGCTCGGGGCGGATCTCCGGGCTGAGCTGGGCCGAGGGGCTGGTGGAGCTCGAGGACGGGGCACGCGACATCGCGGCGGGCGATCCGGTGCGCTTCCTGCCCTATGGCGGGTTCGGCCTCTAGGCTCCGGAAGTTCGCGGAGCGCCCGCAAACCGGGCGCGGTGCCTGAAAAACGGGCATTTGCCCGATCTGCGGGCAGGGCGCGGGGCGGCCGCGCTTTACGCCGGGGGCGCTGCGGCGGCAGATCGCTGCATGAGCCGCGCCCTGAAGATCCTGATCGTCGAGCCCGAGCGCGACCGCGCGCTGCAGATCGTCGATTCGCTGAAGGCTGCGGGCGAGACCGACATCCACGTCGTCGCCGAGCCCTCGAGCCTGGCGCGCCAGATCCGCCTGCGCAGCCCCGACGTGGTGCTGATCGACATGGAGAACCCCTCCCGCGACACGCTCGAGGAGCTGGCCCTGGCCTCGGACCCGCTGGAGCGCCCGGTGGCGATGTTCGTGGACCGCTCCGAGGCGGGGCTGTCGGCGGCGGCGATCGAGGCCGGGGTCTCGGCCTACGTGGTCGACGGCATGGAGCCGCGCCGGGTCAAGCCGGTGCTCGACGCCGCCATCGCCCGGTTCCGGATGTTCCAGCGCATGCGCACCGAGCTGGCCGAGACCAAGCGCGCGCTCGAGGAGCGCAAGGTGATCGACCGCGCCAAGGGACTCCTGATGCGGGCCCGCGGCATCGACGAGGACGCCGCCTACGCGCTGCTGCGGCGCACCGCGATGGACCAGAACCGGCGCATCGCCGAGGTCGCGCAGGCGTTGGTCACCGCAGCGAGCCTTCTGGGATGAGGGGGCGGCGCCTCCGCGCGGGCTTCATCGCCTTGGTCGACGCGGCGCCGCTGATCGTGGCGCGCGAACTGGGGTTCGCCGAGGAGGAGGGGCTGGATCTCGACCTCGTGCGCGCCCCGAGCTGGTCGGCGCTGCGCGACATGCTCTGCGCGGGCCGGGTCGAGGCGGCGCACATGCTGGCACCGCTGCCGGTGGCCACCGCCCTCGGCCTTGGCGGCGGCACGGCGCCGCTCGAGGCGCTGTCGGTGCTGTCGGTCAACGGCACGGTGATCGGCGTGGCGCAGCCCCTGGCGGAGCGGCTGGCCGATCAGGGCCACGGCTTCGGCTTCGACGACGCCGCGGCGGCGGGCCGGGGGCTGATCGCCGCCGCCGGGCCGGCGCCGCTGCGCGTCGGCGTGCCGTTTCCCTTCTCGATGCATGCTGAGCTGGTGCTCTACTGGCTCGCCGCGCTGGGCCTCGACTGCGCGGCGCGGCTGGTCCTGCGCACCATCCCGCCGCCGCTGATGCCCGAGGCGATCCGCGCCGGCGAGATCGATGCCTTCTGCGTCGGCGAGCCCTGGGGCAGCCGGGTGGTCGATCTCGATCTCGGCGCGCTGCTGCTGCCCGGCGCGGCGATCTGGTCCTTCGCCCCCGAGAAGGTGCTGGCGGTGCGGCAGGGCTGGGCCGCCGAGGATCCGGATCTGCGTGGACGGCTGATCCGCGCGGCATGGCGCGCCGGGCGCTGGCTGGCGCAGCCCGACGCGGCGGGGCTCGCGGCAGAGCTTCTGGCCCGGCCCGACCGGCTCGACGTGGCGCCCGACATCGTCGAGCGGGCGCTCGCCGGACAGCTCCTGGTGACGCCGCGCGGGGCCGAGCGGCGGGTGCCGCGCTTCCTCGAATTCCATGCCGGCGCGGCGGCCTTTCCGTGGCGCAGCCAGGCCGACTGGATCGGCGCGCGGCTGGCCCGCCGGGCCGGGCTCGATGCGGACGCGGCGCGCGCCGCCGCCCGGGCGGTGTTCCGCAGCGACCATTACCGCGCCGCTCTGTCCGGGACCGGCGCCGACCTGCCGCTGGCCTCGGACCGAATCGAGGGCGGATTGGCCGCCGACGCCGCCGCCGGGTCGCGCTACGGCCGGCTGATCCTCTGCCGCGACGCCTTCTTCGACGGCGCCCGCTTCGCGCCGCTATCCGCAGAGCGCCCAAGTTTGAGGCAGTGACGCCGCGCGATGCGGCAGTGCAGCGAAATGCGCGCCGGGCACCGCCGCAAGGGCTTTCCAGACCCCGCTCCGGGGTCCCATAACGAGGGCAACGGCCGGCAACGGAGCCGCCGCGATCCAAGTTCCCAGCGTTCGGGAAGATGAGCACAGCCGCTCGACCCTCTGCCGCCCCGGCAGATGGAGTCAGCGGCTTTTTGCGTTCGGACCGACCCCGCGCGGGCGTCCAGAAGGACAGGATGACAGCAATGCGACGACTTCTCTTTGGCCTCGCCGCCGCCACCGCCCTCACCAGCCCGGCCATGGCCGAGATGCTGGCCCTCGAAAAGGACGAGCTGACCTTCGGCTTCATCAAGCTCACCGACATGGCGCCGCTCGCGGTGGCCTACGAGCAGGGCTACTTCCTCGACGAGGGGCTTTTCGTGACGCTGGAGGCGCAGGCCAACTGGAAGGTGCTGCTCGACGGCGTCATCGACGGCCAGCTCGACGGCGCCCACATGCTGGCAGGCCAGCCGCTGGCGGCGACCATCGGCTACGGCACCGAGGCGCATATCGTCACGCCGTTCTCGATGGACCTCAACGGCAACGGCATCACCGTGTCGAACGAGGTCTGGGAGATGATGAAGCCGAACATCCCGGCCGGCGCCGACGGACGGCCGCAGCACCCGATCTCGGCCGCGGCGCTGGCGCCGGTGGTCGAGAGCTTCCGCGCCGAGGGCAAGGCCTTCAACATGGGCATGGTCTTCCCGGTCTCGACCCACAATTACGAGCTGCGCTACTGGCTCGCCGCCGGCGGGCTCAACCCGGGCTTCTACGGCGACGGCGACGCCACCGGCCAGATCGGCGCCGATGTCTTCCTGTCGGTCACCCCGCCGCCGCAGATGCCGGCGACGCTCGAGGCCGGCACCATCCACGGCTATTGCGTCGGCGAGCCGTGGAACCAGCAGGCGGTGTTCAAGGGCATCGGCGTGCCGGTGATCACCGACTACGAGATCTGGAAGAACAACCCGGAAAAGGTGTTCGGCCTGACCGCCGCCTTCACCGAAGAGAACCCCAACACCACCCTGGCGATCACCAAGGCGCTGATCCGCGCCGCCATCTGGCTCGACGAGAACGACAACGCCAACCGCGAGGACGCGGTCGAGATCCTCGCCCGTCCCGAATATGTCGGCGCCGATGCCGAGGTGATCGCCAACTCGATGACCGGCACCTTCGAATACGAGAAGGGCGACGTCCGCGAGGTGCCCGACTTCAACGTGTTCTTCCGCTACAACGCCACCTACCCGTTCTATTCCGACGCGGTCTGGTACCTGACCCAGATGCGCCGCTGGGGCCAGATCGCCGAGGCCCGGCCGGACAGCTGGTACGACGAGGTCGCGCGCTCGGTCTACAAGCCCGGGATCTATCTCGAGGCGGCGCGCATGCTGGTCGACGAGGGCCTGGCCGAGGCCGCCGACTTCCCCTGGGACAGCGACGGCTACAAGGCCCCGACGCCCGCCGCCGACATCATCGACGGCGTGGTCTATGACGGCCGCCAACCCAACGCCTATCTCGACAGCCTCGGGATCGGCCTGAAGGGCGGCCAGACCGTCGTCGGAGGTCAGGTGCAGGGGTGAGGCGCGCCCGGAGACGGCTCCGGTGGAGCCGTCCCGGCGCCGAACGCCCGCTCCGCAAGGATCGGGCCGACCCGAAGGGAGGCGCGCGCCGCCTCCGGCGCCCGACACCTCCCGACCCCCCGCAAGCTGAAACGGGATGGCGGGCGGGGCGTCGCTCCGCAAGGAGCGCGCGTCGTCCGACAGACCCAGCCAGAGAGATCCGATCATGACCGCCATCGACCCCACCCAGATCCAGTCCGAGGCCCGCGCCCGGCGCCGCGCCGTCTGGTTCACCCGCATCAACCGTGCCGACGCCTGGCTCGGCGTCCTCGGCCTGGGCTGGCTGACGCCGATCCTCAAGGCCGCCGCCGGCGACAATCCCCGCGCCCAGGCCCGGGAGGCCTGGCGCCTCGCCGGCGTGCCGCTCCTGGCCATCCTGGGCTTCCTCGCGCTCTGGACCCTGCTGGCCCCGCAGGTGCAGACCTCGCTCGGCGCCGTGCCCGGCCCGGCCCAGGTCTGGTCCGAGGCCCTGGGCCTGCACGAGGACGCGGTGCGCACCGGCGCCCAGCGCGAGAAGTTCGAGGCGATGCTGGCGGCGCGCAACGAGAAGCTGATCGCCGCCGGCCGCGCCGACGAGGTCAAGACCGTCGCCTATACCGGCGCGCCGTCCTACTACCAGCAGATCGCGACCTCGATCCGCACCGTGTTCTTCGGCTTCCTGATCGCCACCGCGGTGGCGGTGCCGCTGGGCATCCTCGCCGGGCTGTCGCGCACCGCCAATGCCGCGCTCAACCCGATCATCCAGATCTTCAAGCCGGTCAGCCCGCTGGCCTGGCTGCCGATCGTCACGATGATCGTCTCGGCGGTCTACGTCACCAATGACGGGATGTTCGAGAAGTCCTTCCTGGTCTCGGCGATCACCGTCACCCTGTGCTCGCTCTGGCCGACGCTGATCAACACCGCGCTCGGCGTGGCGCAGGTCGACCGCGACCTCGCCAACGTCTCCAAGGTGCTGAAGATGTCGACCCGGGCGAAGATCGCCAAGCTGGTCCTGCCCTCGGCGCTGCCCTTGATCTTCACCGGTCTGCGGCTGTCGCTGGGCGTGGGCTGGATGGTGCTGATCGCGGCCGAGATGCTGGCCCAGAACCCCGGCCTCGGCAAGTTCGTCTGGGACGAGTTCCAGAACGGCTCTTCCTCCAGCCTCGCGCGGATCATGGTCGCGGTCTTCACCATCGGCCTGATCGGCTTCCTCCTCGACCGGCTGATGTTCGCGATCCAGGCCGCCTTCACCTTCTCCAACCAGCGGTGAGTGCCATGGCCATCCTGTCCTTCGACACCGTCTCCAAATCCTTCGGCGAAGGCACCGAGGCGACCCCGGTGCTGACCGACATCGATCTCGACGTGGCCGAGGGCGAGTTCCTCGTGCTGCTCGGCTTCTCGGGCACCGGCAAGACCACCCTGATCAACCTGATGGCCGGGCTCGAGGCGCCGACCGCCGGCGCGGTCCGCTACCGCGGCCGGCCGGTGACCGGGCCGGGCCCGGAGCGCGGGGTGATCTTCCAGAACTACGCGCTGATGCCCTGGCTCACGGTGACCGGCAATGTGCGGCTCGCGGTCGACGCCGTCTTCCCGGCGATGCCGGCCGCCGAGAAGGCCGCCAAGGTGGCGCATTACGTCGACATGGTGGGCTTGGGCCACGCCGCCACGCGCCGCCCGGCGGAGCTCTCGGGCGGCATGCGCCAGCGCGTCAACGTCGCCCGCGCGCTCGCCATGGACCCCGAGATGCTGCTCCTCGACGAGCCGCTCTCGGCGCTCGACGCGCTGACCCGCGCCAACCTCGCCGACGAGATCGAGCGCATCTGGCTGGCCGACAAGAAGACCTGCGTGCTGATCACCAACGATGTCGACGAGGCGATCCTCCTGGCCGACCGGATCATCGCCCTGACCCCCGAGGGCCGGCTCGGCCGCGAATTCCCGGTGCGCATGGCGCGGCCGCGCGACCGCGGCGCGATGAACACCGATCCGGCCTTCCAGGCGCTGCGCGGCGAGGTCACCAAATACCTGATGGAGGTCGGCATCGCCGCCAAGGTCGAGGAGACCCGCAAGCTGCCCGGGATCACCCCGATCCACGGGTTGCCCACCGCGCAGGCCAAGGCCACCGAGGGCATGATCGAGGACCGCTTCCTCGACTTCTCGCAGCTCCACAAGGTCTACCCGACGCCCAAGGGCCCGCTCACCGTGGTCGAGGATTTCGACCTCAAGGTGAAGCGCGGCGAGTTCATCTCCTTGATCGGCCATTCCGGCTGCGGCAAGTCCACCGTGCTGACCATGGCGGCGGGGCTCAACGACATCAGCGAGGGCGCGATCAAGCTCGACGGCCGCCATGTCGAGGGCGCCGATCCGGAGCGCGCGGTGGTGTTCCAGTCGCCCTCGCTGTTCCCGTGGCTCACCGCCAAGGAGAACGTCGCGGTGGGCGTCGACCGGGTCTATCCCCGGGCCAGCCGGGCCGAGCGGCAGGAGGTGGTGGAATACTACCTCGAACGCGTCGGCCTCGCCGATGCCATGGACCGCCCGGCGCAGTCGCTGTCGAACGGCATGAAGCAGCGCGTCGGCATCGCCCGGGCCTTCGCGCTTAGCCCCAAGCTGCTCTTGCTCGACGAGCCCTTCGGCATGCTCGACAGCCTGACCCGCTGGGAGCTGCAGGAGGTGCTGATGGAGGTCTGGTCGCGCACCAAGGTGACGGCGATCTGCGTCACCCACGATGTCGACGAGGCGATCCTGCTGGCCGACCGGGTGGTGATGATGACCAACGGCCCGCAGGCCACGATCGGGCGCATCGTCGATGTCGACCTGCCGCGGCCGCGGACCCGCGGCGCCATGCTCGCGCATCCCGACTACTACGCCTACCGGCAGGACATCCTCGATTTCCTCGAGGAATACGAACACGGGGCGCGTCCGAAGACGCCGCGTCCGTCACCGCAAGCCATCGCGGCGGAGTGAAGCCCATGACCCAATCCCTTGTCATCATCGGCGCCGGCATGGCCTCGGGCCGGGTGATCGAGCATCTGCGCGAGACCGCGCCGGACGCCTACGACATCACCCTGTTCAACGCCGAGCCGCGCGGCAATTACAACCGCATCATGCTCTCGCCGGTGCTCTCGGGCGAGAAGAGCTATGCCGAGATCGTCACCCATGACGACGACTGGTACGCCGCGAACGGCGTCACCTGCCGCTTCGGCGAGCATGTCACCGCCATCGACCGCACCCGCAAGGTGGTGGTCGGCCAGCACGGCGAAGTGGCCTACGACAAGCTGCTGATCGCCACCGGCTCGGCGCCGTTCATCATCCCGGTCCCCGGACACGACCTGCCGGGCGTGCTGGCCTATCGCGACCTCGACGACACCGAGGCGATGATCGCGGCGGCGGCCCGCGGCGGCCGCGCCGTGGTCATCGGCGGCGGCCTTCTGGGGCTCGAGGCGGCGGCGGGCCTCGCCGGGCGCGGCATGGAGGTCACCGTGCTGCACCTGATGGGCCACCTGATGGAGCGCCAGCTCGACCCCGCTGCCGGCTACCTGCTGCGCCGCGACCTGGAAAAGCGCGGCATCACGGTGAAGACCAAGGCCTCGACCAAGGCGATCCTCGGCGAGCACCGCGCGGAAGCCGTGCTGCTCGAGGATGGCGAGACGCTGGGCGCCGATCTGGTGGTGATGGCGGTGGGCATCCGCCCCGAGACCCGGCTGGCCACCGATGCCGGGCTCGAGGTCGCGCGCGGCATCGAGGTCGACGGCGCCATGCGGACCTCCGATCCGGACATCCTCGCGGTCGGCGAATGCGTGGAGTTCGACGGCCAGCTCTTCGGCCTCGTCGCCCCGCTCTACGACCAGGCCAAGGTGGTGGCGGCGACGCTCGCCGGCGAGGCCGCGGCCTTCGCGCCCAAGGAGCTGTCGACCAAGCTCAAGGTCACCGGCTGCGACCTGTTCTCGGCCGGCGACTTCGCCGAGGGCGAGGGCCGCGAGGACATCGTCTTCCGCGACCCGGCGCGCGGCGTCTACAAGCGGCTGGTGCTGGAGGGCGACCGGCTGGTCGGCGCCGTGATGTACGGCGACACCGCCGATGGCAACTGGTTCTTCGGCCTGATCAAGGACGCCACCCCGGTGGCCGAGATGCGCGACACGCTGATCTTCGGACCGGCCTATCAGGGAGGGTCCGCCCAGGACCCTTTGGCCGCCGTTGCAGCCTTGCCGGCTGACGCAGAAATCTGCGGCTGCAACGGCGTCTGCAAGGGCCGGATCGTCGAGGCCATCGGCGCCGGCGCCACCACGCTCGACGCGGTGAAGGCGCAGACCAAGGCCTCGGCCTCCTGCGGCACCTGCACCGGGCTGGTGGAACAGGTTCTGGCGGTGACGCTGGGCGACGATTTCGTCATGCCCACGGCCAAGCCGGTCTGCGGCTGCACCGATCTCACCCACGAGGACGTGCGCCGGCTGATCAAAGCCCAAGAACTGAAATCGCAGGAGGCGGTCTGGCAGGAGCTCGGCTGGTCGACTCCCAACGGCTGCCATGTCTGCCGCCCGGCGGTGAACTTCTACCTGCTGGCCGACTGGCCGCTGGACTACCAGGACGACCCGCAGAGCCGCTTCGTCAACGAGCGCAACCACGCCAACATCCAGAAGGACGGCACCTACAGCGTGATGCCGCGGATGTGGGGCGGCATGACCACCGCCGACGAGCTGCGCGCCATCGCCGATGCCGCCGACCGCTACGGCGCCGTGGTCAAGGTGACCGGCGGCCAGCGCATCGACCTTCTGGGCGTCAGGAAGGAGGACCTGCCGGCGATCTGGGCCGACCTCAACGGCGCCGGCATGGTCTCGGGCCACGCCTATACCAAGGGCCTGCGGACGGTGAAGACCTGCGTCGGCTCGGACTGGTGCCGCTTCGGCACGCAGGATTCGACCGGGCTCGGCATCAAGCTGGAAAAGATCCTCTGGGGCTCGTGGACGCCGCACAAGGTCAAGCTCGGGGTCTCCGGCTGCCCGCGCAACTGCGCCGAGGCGACCTGCAAGGATGTCGGCATCGTCTGCGTCGATTCGGGCTACCAGATCGGCGTCGGCGGCGCCGCCGGCATGGACGTGAAGGAGGTCGAGCGGCTGGCAGACGTCGCCACCGAGGCAGAGGCGATCGAGGTCGTCACCGCCTTCGTGCAGCTCTACCGCGAACACGCCAAGTATCTCGACCGGCCCTACAAGTGGCTCGCCAAGGTCGGGCTCGACTGGGTCCGGGCGCGGGTCGTCGACGATGCCACGGAGCGGGCCGCCCTCGTCGCCCGCTTCGAGATCTCGCAATCCGTCTACCGCAAGGATCCGTGGGCGGAGCACGCGCAACCCGGCAAGTGCGAGCGCTTCGCGGCCCTGGCCGATTTCACCCTGGAGGCAGCAGAATGACCTGGTCCGATCTCGGCGCGCTCGACGCCATCCCGGTGCGCGGCACGCGGCTGGTCAAGACCCGCGCCGGCTGCATCGGCCTGTTCCGCACCGGCGAGGCGGAGGTCTTCGCCATGACCAATGCCTGCCCGCACAAGGGCGGGCCGCTCTCCGAGGGCATCGTGCACGGCCGCCGCGTCACCTGCCCGCTGCACAACATGGTCTTCGACCTGGAGACCGGCGAGGCGCAGGGCCCCGACGAGGGCCGCGTCCAGACCTGGCCGGTCCGCATCGAGGCCGGTCGCGTGCTCATCGACCTCACGGGGCGGGTGGCCGCGGCCGCCTGACCCGACACTCCGTTCACAAGCAGGGAATTTTCATCATGTCCTACGTCACGCCCGAGGATTTCGCCCGGAAGATGGTCGATGCCGGCGAGGCCAAGGTGAAGCTGTCCACCAAGGACACGCTGATCCGCGCCTACATGGCCGGCGCCATCCTCGCCCTCGCCGCGGCCTTTGCCGTCACCATCGCCGTCAACACCGGCAACTTCCTGATCGGCGCGCTGCTCTTTCCCGTGGGCTTCTGCACCCTCTACCTGCTGGGCTTCGACCTGCTGACCGGGGTCTTCACGCTGGTGCCGCTGGCGCTGCTCGACAAGCGCCGCGGCGTCACGGTGAAGTCGATGCTGCGCAACTGGGGGCTCGTCTTCCTCGGCAATTTCGGCGGCGCCTTCACGGTGGCGGTGTTCATGGCGATCATCTTCACCACCGGCTTCAGCCACGCGCCCAACGCGGTGGGCCAGCAGCTCGGCGTGATCGGCGAGAGCCGCACCGTGGGCTATGCCGAGGCCGGCGCGGCGGGCATGCTGACGCTCTTCGTGCGGGCGGTGATGTGCAACTGGATGGTGTCGACCGGCGTCGTCGCGGCGATGATGTCGACCTCGGTCTCGGGCAAGATCATGGCGATGTGGATGCCGATCCTGATCTTCTTCTACCTCGGCTTCGAGCATTCCATCGTCAACATGTTCCTCTTCCCCTCGGGGCTGATGCTGGGCGGCGCCTTCACCTGGGCCGATTACATCTTCTGGAACGAGCTGCCGACGGTGATCGGCAACCTGGTGGGCGGGCTGACCTTCGTCGGCGCGATGATCTACGGCACCCATTACCGCCGCGACCCCGCCGCCGCCGTCTCGCCGGTCTCCGACCAGGGCGGGATGCAAGACGCGCCGCTGCACCCCGCCGAGTGACCGCCGCCCGGCGCCCGCACGGGGCGCCGGCTCCTCCCCCATCGCGCCGCATGGACAGGCGTCGTGACCGCCAGCCGCTCCCGCGCCGCCCTCCCGGCAGCGCCCGCGCGACGGCCACGACACTCTGCCGGCCCCGGCATCGCAGACCCCGGTAAGAAGGCCCCCGACATGGACGAGATCCGCTCCACCTGTCCCTATTGCGGCGTCGGCTGCGGCGTGCTGCTGCGCTCCGACGGGGCGGGCGGGCTCGCCGTCCGGGGCGATCCCGATCATCCGGCGAACCGCGGCCGGCTCTGTTCCAAGGGCACCGCGCTGGGCGAGACGCTGGGCCTGGGCCACCGCCTCCTGGCGCCGCGCATCGGCGGCCGCGAGGTGGCCTGGGACGCCGCGCTCGACCGCGTCGCCGGGACGTTCTCCGACACCATCGCCAGGCACGGCCCCGACAGCGTCGCCTTCTACGTCTCCGGGCAGATGCTGACCGAGGATTACTACGTCGCCAACAAGCTGATGAAGGGCTTCATCGGCTCGGCCAACATCGACACCAATTCGCGGCTCTGCATGGCCTCCACGGTGGCCGGGCACCGCCGCGCCTTCGGCACCGACACGGTGCCCGGCACCTACGAGGATCTCGACGAGGCCGACCTGGTGGTGCTGGTGGGCTCCAACCTCGCCTGGTGCCACCCGATCCTGCACCGCCGGGTGCTGGAGGCCAAGGCGCGCCGCGGCACCCGCATCGTGGTCGTCGATCCGCGCCGCACCGCGACCTGCGACGGCGCCGACCTGCACCTGCCGCTGCAGATCGGCTCCGACGTGGCGCTGTTCAACACGCTCCTGGCCGAGATCGCGCGCTCCGGCGCGCTCGACCGCGCCTATCTCGACCGGGTCGACGGGCTGGAGGCGGCGCTGGAAGCCGCCGAGGCCGCCGATCTGTCTCCCACCGGGCTCGACCCCGATACGGTCGCCGAGTTCTGCCGTCTCTGGATTGGCACCGAACGGGTGGTCACGGTGTTCAGCCAGGGCGTCAACCAGTCGACCAGCGGCTCCGACAAGGTCAACGCCATCCTCAACTGCCACCTCGCCACCGGCCGCGTCGGCCGGCCCGGCTGCGGCCCGTTCTCGGTCACCGGCCAGCCCAACGCCATGGGCGGGCGCGAGGTCGGCGGTCTGGCCAACATGCTGGCCTGCCACATGGCGCTGGAAAACCCCGCCCACCGCGCCGCGGTGCAGGGCTTCTGGGATGCCCCGGCGATGCCCGAGGCGGCGGGCCTGAAGGCGGTGGAGATGTTCCGCGCCATCGCCGAGGGCCGCATCAAGGCGCTCTGGGTGATCCATGCCAACCCCGCCGTGACCCTGCCCGAGGCCGACGCGGTGCGCGACGCCATCGCCGCGTGCCCGTTCACCGTGGTCTCCGACATCACCGCCGCCACCGACACGGCGCGGCTGGCCCATGTGCTGCTGCCCGCCGCCGCCTGGGGCGAGAAGGACGGCACGGTGACCAATTCCGACCGCACCATCAGCCGCCAGCGCGCCGCCCTGCCGGCGCCCGGTCAGGCGCGGCCCGACTGGGCGATCCTCGCCGAGGTCGGCCGCCGCATGGGCTGGGCCCGGGCCTTCGACTATGCCGGCCCGGCCGAGATCTTCCGCGAGCACGCGGCTTTGTCGGGGATCGCCGGCGGCTTCGGGCTCGATTTCGACATTTCCGGCCTGGCGCAGATCTCCGACGCCGCCTATGCCGAGCTCGCCCCCACGCGCTGGCCGGTGGCGGCGCGGCAGGGCGGCCGGTTCTTCGCCGACGGCCGGTCGTTCCATGCCGATGGGCGGCTGCGGATGGTCCCGGTGCGCCACCGCCCGCCCGCCGCCAGGCGCGCGCCGCGCTTCCCGTTCCGGCTCAATACCGGGCGCATCCGCGACCAGTGGCACACCATGACGCGCTCCGGCCTCGCGCCGCGGCTCAACGGCCACCTGGCCGAGCCCTTCGTCGAGATCCATCCCGGCGATGCCCGCCGCCTCGGCATCCGGCCCGACCACCTGGTGACGCTGACCAGTCCCACCGGCCGTGCCATCCTCCGGGCCTGGATCACCGACCGGGTGCAGCCCGGCTGCGTCTTCGCGCCGATCCACTGGAGCGGCGAGACCGCCTCGGCGGCGCGCATCGACGCGCTGGTGGCGGGCGCCACCGATCCGGTCTCCGGCCAGCCCGAGAGCAAGGCCGGGGTCTGCGCCGTGGCGCCCTTCGACGCCGCCTGGTACGGCTTCGCGGTGGCGCGGGGGCCGATGCGTCCCGAGGCGGAATACTGGGCCCGGGCGCGCACCGCGGCGGGCGAGCGCATGGAACTGGCCGGGACGGCGCCGCCGGCGAATTGGGAGGCCTGGGCGCGCCGGCTCTTCGACCTGCCCGACGCCGCGGCGCAGATTGTCCTCGACCGCGGCCGCGGCGCCGCGCGCATCGCCTTCTTCGCCGACGGCCGCCTGCTGGCCGCGCTCTTCGCCGGGCCCGAGCCGCTGGCCCTGACCCGCGACCACCTGGCCGACCTGCCGGGGCAGGCCGCGCCGCACGCGCTGAGCGGCCGGGCGCCGGCCGACCGCCCCGATCCCGGCCCGACGCTCTGCGCCTGTTTCGGCATCGGCGTGAACACCATCCTGACCGCCATCGAGAGCGACGGTCTCGTCAGCGTCGAGACGGTGGGCCGGGCGCTTGCGGCGGGCACCAATTGCGGCTCCTGCCGGCCCGAGATCGCGGCGCTCCTGGCGCGCAGCGCGCCGCGCGCCGCGGCGGAATAGGGGAGGGGGGCGATGCAGAGCTTTCCGATGTTCATCCGCACCACCGGGCGCCGGGTGGTGATCGCGGGCGGCGGCGAACAGGCGGCGCAGAAGGCGCGACTGCTGGCCCGCACCGATGCCCGGCTGGTGCTGGCGGCGCCGGATCTCTGCCCGGAACTCGCGGCCCTCGTGGCCACGGGGCGGGCGGAGCGGCACCGCGGCCCGGTCGCGCCGGCGCTCTTCGAGGGCGCCGCCATGGTCTTCGTGGCGACCGGCTGCCCGGGGCTCGACGCGGCGCTGCACGCGCTGGCGCGGGCGGCGGGCGCGCCGGTCAACGTGGTCGACCAGCCGGCGCTCTGCGATCTCACCACGCCCTCCATCGTCGACCGCGATCCGGTCGTCGTGGCGATCGGCACCGAGGGCACGGCGCCGGTCCTGGGGCGCCGCATCAAGACCGATATCGAGGCGCTCCTGCCGCCGGACCTCGGCGGGCTGGCGGCGCTGGCCGGGGCCCTGCGCGGCACGGTGGCGCGGCAGGTGCCGCGGCCGGCGCGCCGGGCGTTCTGGGCCTGGGCCTTCGGGGGCACTCCGCGCGCGCTCTGGCGCCGTGGCGACCGGCGGGGGGCCGAAGCGGCGCTGCGCGCCGCGGCAGCGGCCGGCGGCGCCCCGGGGGAGGCATGCGGCGGCCGCCTCGTCCTGGTGGCGGCGCCGGCGGCGGCCGACCTGCTCACCCTGCGGGCGGTGCAGCGGCTGCAGGAGGCCGATCTGGTGCTGAGCGAGGCCGGCTGCGCCCCCGGCCTGCTGGAGCTGGCGCGGCGCGATGCCGAGCGCCAGACGGTGCCGCCCGGCGCCGCGGGCCGCGCGGCGACGCTGGCGCCGCTGCGGGCCGGTCTGCGGGTGGTCCGGCTGCTCGGCCCCGGCGCAATCGCCGCCGGCACGGCGGCGCGCCTCGCCCGCGCCGCGGCGGCGGAAGGGCTCGAGTGCGAGGTGCTGCCGGGCGCGGGGCCCAGGACGGGCGCTTCAGCCGCCGGAGCGGGCGGCCTTCTCGGCGAGGCCCGAGCGGCCCTGCCGGCGCTCTAGCTCGGCCATCACCCGCGAGAGCGGCACGTCGCGGGCGCGCAGCATCACCAGCAGGTGGAAGAGCACGTCGGCGGCCTCGGAGGCGAGCCGCTCGGGGTCGCCGCGCACCGCCTCGATCACCGCCTCGACGGCCTCCTCGCCGAACTTCTCGGCGCATTTCTCCGGCCCCTTGGCGAGCAGCGTGGCGGTCCAGCTCTCGCCCGGATCGGCGGGGGGGGGGGGGGGCGA